>CAMWIH010000043.1 GCA_947174305.1 uncultured Porphyromonadaceae bacterium
AATCCACACTATCCCCTTCTCAGCTCCGGTGGTGATGTGGAGTTCCCCTTCTCCCTGCATCGCATCGACAGCATTCTTCGTGAGGTTTTCCATAACCCATTCAAGCAATGGCCGGCTCACGTTGACCCCGTGGTCATCTTCAGAGGTGTGCATCACTATCTTCACTTTCCCTGAAATCCGGCTCTTCATATACTCGAGGGAGTTGCTCACCACATCGTTAAGATAATCAAACTCAATTTCTGGTTGCGACCCTATCTTCGAAAAACGGTCAGCTATGACTGAAAGCCTCTTCACATCCTTGTCAATCTCATCGGTTATCTCCTTGTCGGTGCCAATGGCCTGAAGATATTCGGTCCAGGCCATCAGGGATGAGATGGGCGTTCCCAATTGGTGGGCCGTCTCCTTTGAAAGCCCGGCCCACACCCGGTTTTGCTCCGCACGCTTGGTGTAGATCACTGCCATATATATGATGAGCGTGAGGATTATCATCACTATCATCTGAATATAGGGATATATGCTTATGCTTCGCAGAAGATTGGAGTCTTCGTAATAGATATATTGCTTCTCGCCCCCTATATATTTAATCTCTATAAAGTGGGAATTATCGGCCACGAGCTGTTCTATCGTCTTGCGACCGACAGCTTTTTTCAGCCTACCCGAAAGATATTCCCGGTTTTTGGGGCTAAGTTCCATGTACAGCGACTTATCCCGGTCCCCTTTGTCAGGTAAATCAAAATTACGGAATTCACTGATATTGAAATTGCGGTCGCACGTCAAAACCGGAATTGAATTGTTCTGCGAAATGATTGCTAACATAAACTCGATATCGGTATCGATCCCGGCTTCCGCTATTCTCTCGGTAGCCTGCGCCCATATATTCATCCGCTCACGTTCCTGCTGTGCAAGCTCTTTCACAAGATTATTGCTGATCAGGAGAAAGATTATGACAGCGATAGCAGAGACGGCTATCATGATCATCCGTCCGGAACGCTGACGGTCGTAAAGGCTGAATTTCATCGCTCACCTCCCTCGTCAATTCCCATATCATTGAGTATGAACCGCGCCACGGCATCTTCAGTGTTGCGACCTATAACCACATCGGCCACCTCCTTCACCTCATCCACGCCATTTTCCATTGCTACTCCCACATCGGCCAGCTCAAGCATAGGGATATCGTTGAGGTTGTCACCGAAAGTCACAATTCTCTCCACCCCTAAGCGGTCGGCCAGTTCGCGTATGGCTATCGCTTTGGTGCTTAATGGAGAGAAAGCTTCCAGAATCCCAATCTCAGGGCCATAGAAGTCGTGGTATTTCTGCACACGCACATCCCTTACCTTCGAGGTTAGTTTGAAAACCTCCTCCGTCCTCGCATCAGGTTGCATTCCATAGAAGAGCACCGTATCCCCCAGATAGTCGGGCAATTCGGAGTTGCCGTCTGCCTGTATATGAAGGGTCTTGGCAAAATTATGCTTGCGGGCTTCTATAAAATCCTTCTCTATTTCCGACAGGGGACCGAGATGATATATGTGGATCATATTCTGACGAAGCGTATAAAGGAAGGTAGGGTAGCCTGTTTCCCGATAAATCTTGACAAGCTCCTTAACAGGTTTATCCGCCATAAACTTCACACCAGAATAAGTGTTGCTTTTCTTATCCCAAAGAGCCGTGCCTGTCATCACTACCGCCGGAAGCCTGAGGTCGAGATTCTCTATGATCGAGGCAACTGTGGCTGGCGTACGCGCCGTGGCTATGGTGAAGAGGGCTCCTTTTGATATAGCTTCGTTAAGGATTGAAAGGGTACGCCCCGATAGGGTCGCGTCCGGCTGCAGGAGCGTGCCGTCAAGATCACTCACATATAATGTCTTTCCCTTGTTCATACCCCTGCTTTGATGTAATATATTGAAGTTTTAACTAATTTACGAATGTGAGATGAAGTTCTATTTTATCACCACAAATTCGGCATCCGAAACCTGTTCTTCCACAGTAATCTTTATGTGGCCGGTGTTCAGGTCCTGCTTAAACTGAATGTCGGCCGAATATTCCCTTATCTCCACAAACTCCACATCTTCGGCATATAGACGCATCATCCTGATATCCTCCGCCGGATTCCCTACATTATGATTGCGTCCCCGGTTACGGAAGCCATATCTGCGCGATGAGCCTCTATCTTCATCTCTCTTTGACTCTCGCTCCGTGCGGGCCTGCTCCTTGCGCGCTCTTTTCTCTTCGGATCGCGTCGGCATACCCATCATGCGGCGCATATTGTCTTCCATCTTGCCCATCGCATAACTTTTGATCCATCTTCCTATATAAGGAAAGACCAAAGGCAAGAGGAGTATTATCAAAATTGCTATAAAAAATCCCATCTATTCTATCTCTATCCTTTTTCCTTAAAATTAATTCACCCTATTTTCTTGATCCATCAAATATACCGTAGGCCACATATACGATAATCAGCCACATCAATCCCGGAACGCCCATGCAGAATACAAGGGCCACAGCTGTCAGGATAAGCAACCAGCGGAATTCATTTCCTTTCCAGCCCCAGGTCTTGAACTTAAGGGAGAAGAGTCGCAGCGGACTCACCATCAGCCAGCTTTCAAGAAGCACAGCAATAACGAATACCCATGGATTGGTCAATAATGCGGAACCGGAATAAGCCATTGAGGTGTATCCTATCCAGAAAATCGCATTAGCCGGAATCGGAAGGCCAATGAAATTGACAGTCTGACGTGTATCCACATTGAATCTTGCGAGCCTGAGCGCTCCGGCCACCGGGATCAGCAGCGCGAGCCATTTCATCCACTCCATTCCGTTAATTTCCATACAGGAATACACGGCAAAGGCGGGGGCCACTCCAAAGCTCACTAAATCGCACAATGAATCGAGTTCTTTCCCCATCTCGGAATAGGCGTGAAGCAACCGGGCGGAAAAGCCGTCGAGAAAGTCGGCCACGGCCGCTATCCCTATAAATATATAGCCCCACTCATATCCCTGCAATCCCCATAGAGGCTCATTCCCCTTTATGGAACATATAATAGACAGCAAACCCGCCAGAATATTCAGGCAGGTGATGCTGTTGGGTATATTTTTCTTAATCTTATTCAAAACTATCTCTTTTTTAATATTGCAACCGGGGTGAGTCCACCACGTGTAAGGTCGCCGATTTTCACCAGTATCTCACAATCCACCGGAAGATAAAGGTCAACTCTTGAGCCGAACTTTATGAACCCTAAATGTTCGTCGATCGAAGCCTCATGCCCTCTCCTTGCATACGTGACAATGCGCCTTGCCATCGCTCCTGCAATCTGACGCACCGTTATGCGGTTGCCGTCGTTGCATAAGATTCCTATGGTGCTCCTTTCGTTCTCAACGCTCGCTTTCGGAAGATAGGCCGAGAGGAAGCGCCCGCGGTGATGTTTCACATATTCCACCTCTCCATCCACAGGATACCAGTTGGCATGGACATTCAGTGGCGACATGAACACCGACAGCATAATGGCGTCGCTCTTTAGATATTCCCCTTCATATACTCTCTCCACAGCTACCACCTTGCCATCTACCGAGCTGACCACGTGATTCTTCCGTTCACCGCGGTAATGCCTTATGGGACACCTGAAAAAATTGAACACGAAAAGATACACTGTCACCGATAGCCCCGTAAAGATAGCCGGCAACACGTAAGGGGGCATAAACAACCATACCGGGATATTTAGCACGCCCAATACTATAAACAACAATATGAGGATGTTGGTTCCTTCGTGATGTATCTTCACTTTTTCGTGTCTGTTGATATGTTATCTTGTTCAATTTGCAAATTTAACTTAAAAGGTTTAATTTTGCAACGGGAGGGGGAAACTTTTCAAACAAATCTATTTTCATAACATTTTTAAAATGGCAAATTCCGGAAATTATTCATTGACATCGCTGGGGAAACCCCTTTATTGGGTTCTATTAGTGCTGATGCTGATTCCATTCAAAATGTTATGGGGTGTGGAAGTGATCAGCGCCCCCACGGCCCTATTCTTAGGTCTGGTGTTCGCTCTGGTGTTCGGCACTCCGTTTCCAAAATTTAACAAGAAACTTTCCAAATATCTCCTTCAGGCTTCCGTGGTGGGCCTTGGATTCGGAATGAACCTGCAGCAGAGTCTCAAATCGGGAGCCGACGGCATGCTTTTCACCATTGTTTCGGTGATTGTGGTGATGGTGGCCGGCGTATGGCTCGGCAAGGCTCTAAAAATAAATGACAAGGCTTCCTACTTGATATCTTCAGGCACGGCCATCTGCGGTGGGTCGGCCATCGCTGCGGTGGGCGGCGTGCTGAAGGCCAATGAAAAGAACATGGCGGTGTCGCTTGGCGTTATCTTCATACTCAATGCCATTGCCCTCTTCATTTTCCCCCCGTTGGGTCATCTGTTCCACATGAGCGATGCCCAGTTCGGCACGTGGGCGGCCATTGCGATCCATGACACAAGTTCTGTGGTGGGAGCCGGAGCCGCGTATAGCCCCGAAGCTTGCGAACTCGCCACTCTCATCAAATGCACGCGCGCCCTCTGGATAATTCCACTTGCTTTATTCACCATGTGGTATTTCCGCAATGACATAAGAGGAGGCGAAGGGAAAGCCAAGATTTCAATTCCCTGGTTCATACTCCTCTTTGTGATGGCGATGATTATCAACACCTATACCCCTTCCTCTTTCCTTCTGCTCAAAGATACAATATACCCGGGCATAGTGGCCATCGCAAAACAGGCGCTCATAGCCGTCCTCTTCGCAATCGGCGCGAGCCTTAGCCTCAAAGTGATCAAGGAAGTGGGAGCCAAGCCTCTGATTCAGGCAATACTCCTCTGGATTATAATTGGAGTGTCATCGCTCTTTGTTTGTCTTTACACCATTAAGTAATGAAAATATTTCTGACCGGTGCCACCGGCACAATGGGCTATGCCACCCTAAAGGCGCTTCTCAACCTATCCAATAAACCGGATATAATTCTCCTCGTCTGCGATTCTAAAAAGAACAGAAAGAAACTTGCTCCATATCTCAATTTTTCGCGCATCAAGGTGATCTGGGGCGACCTCCGAGATCGCAAAGCTGTGAAGAAGGGGGTTGACGGTGCAGACATCGTGCTTCACGTCGGTGGAATGGTCTCACCGAAAGCAGATTATTTCCCTGAAGTCACATTGGATGTGAATATAAAGGGGATGCAGAACATTGTTGATTCGGCTCTTGCTGTTCCGGAGTCTCGCCAGCCGGCCGTGGTTTACATAGGCTCCGTATCGCAGTATGGCCCCCGGGAGGCACCCCAGCACTGGTGCCGCACCGGCGATCCTATGGTTCCGGCCGACCACGATATGTATGCACTCTCAAAAATCAAGGCTGAGCGCATACTTGCCGAGTCAGGATTGAAGAGGTGGGTTTCTCTGCGCCAGACCGGTATCCTTTATCCTGCACTACTTTTCAATGGCACAGACCCGATCACTTTCCACGTGCCCCTGGCCGGTGTGCTTGAATGGACCACAGTCGAAGAGTCGGCCAAACTGCTTGCCAACCTGTGCAAAAAATTTGAAGAACGCGAGCTTCCGAAAGATTTCTGGCGCCGTTTCTATAACATAGGCTCCGGCGAGGCCTTTCGGCTCACCAACTATCAATTTGAACAACAACTTCTAAAAGCTCTCTCTTGTCCGGCCCCGGAGAAGATTTTCGAGACCAACTGGTTCGCTACGCGCAATTTCCATGGCGCATGGTTTTCCGATTCCGACCTGTTGGAGAAGATGGTTCCTTTCCGTGCGAACACCACTCCGGAAGATTACTTCCGGTTCATGGCCTCACAACTTCCATCCTACTTCAAACTGGCCGGCATCGTTCCTGCCCCGCTCATCAAATGGGGCATGAAACAGATTGCCAAGAAGAAAGGATTAGGAACGTTGGGATGGTTCCGCGATGGCAACGAAACCAAGATAGCCTCTTATTTCAAGAGCCGTCAAGACTACGCTACCATCCCTGCCTGGAATGAATTTCCGCTTGACCCTCCATCGATGGAGGCTACATATCTCTCCCACGGTTATGATGAATCAAAACCTTTGTCGGAGCTGAATATTGAAGATATGAAGAAAGCGGCTGAATTTCGTGGAGGCAGATGCCTGTCGGAGGAGATGACACCGGGCGACCTTTACACCCCCCTTGAATGGGAATGTGCTTTCGGTCATAGGTTCAAGGCCTCCCCAGCCACCATCCTCTTAGGCGGCCATTGGTGTGACGAGTGTCTCTCCGACTCCACCAACTATCCCCGTGAAGCAGCACTAAATCCCTTCATGGCTCAGGCTTGGCTCTCTACCCACGGAGAAGATGAGATTGTGAAATAAGACTAAGCTTCCGGCTTGTGGCTATTCCCGGAATCTCATTTTAAGGAATTCCCTTAAGTGAATATGCCGTATTCCCGGATATTCTTTAAGGGGACCCGTGATCTCCTCCATTGTCACAACATATTTAGGATAATCGTCCCTTATCATTTGAAGATTGCCGAATTCTCTTTTTATTGTTTCCTCGCCAGTTAGGCGGTAAGCCACTTGAAAGTACAAAGTTTCTTCTCCCCTCTTAGCCACAAAGTCAATTTCTCCCGAAGAGAGCACTCCCACATAGACTTCAAAGCCCAATGTCAGCAGATGATGGCGCACCACATTCTCCAGTATTTTCTCAATGCTTCCGTAAACGTTAGGCAATTCGTTGGCTATACAATTTCTTATTCCATGATCACTGAAATAATATTTCTCAACCATCTCAAACAATCGTTTTCCGTGAATGTCATAACGTTCCACAGAATCCACTATTAACGCGTTACATATAGATTTTAGATATTTGGAAATAGAATCATTCGTCACAGCAGTCCCTTGTGATTTCTGATACTTCCCGATACTGTTGATTGATACTAATTGCCCCGCATTATCCGCAAGGAAAGATATTAGGTTCTCAAGTAATCGGTAATTTCTGATTTGCTCACGCGCCACAATATCCTTTACAACTATAGTATTGATCACCCCCTGAAGGTAGGCCCTTATCTCCGGAATTTCATCGAATTCATAATTGACCAATCCCGGCATTCCTCCAAACTGCAAATACTTTATCAGGGATTCATGACTGTCGGCTATTCGATGGAAAACAAGAAACTCTTCATAACCTAAGCTCCTGATAGGAATCTCGATGTAACGCCCTGAAAACTTTGTGGCAATTTCGGAAGAAAACATATAGGCATTACTTCCTGTCACAATAATCTGACATCTA
Organism: uncultured Porphyromonadaceae bacterium; assembly: GCA_947174305.1. Taxonomy (GTDB): domain Bacteria; phylum Bacteroidota; class Bacteroidia; order Bacteroidales; family Muribaculaceae; genus Lepagella. The sequence continues at coordinate 7,279 of CAMWIH010000043.1, forward strand.
TCCTCCGCATATAAACTCCTCAGGGCTTTTTCATAATCTTTAATATCCTGAACTTCATCAATAAGCAGATAGTTTTCTCCTCCTGCAGGGAGTTTTTCTATGGCATGATGATATAGATCCTCTGATGTCGAGATAAAACTATAATCATTGAACTCTTTATCTATAAAAAGTATGTTAGCTTCCGGTTTATTATTGCTCAACCATTGGGAAACTGACTTTAAAATAAAACTCTTCCCAACCCGTCGTTGACCCACTAAAACCAGAATCATACCCCGATTCAGTTGCTTTACAATCTGATTTATATAAATTGGTCGATCGATAATCTTCATATTCTCCTTTGTTATATTCCGCAAATCTACAGCTTATAATCGAAAAAAACAAGCAAAGCATCAAATTTATCGATTATAAGCGTAAACTTTTATAGAAATCACTAAAAATTTAGATTATAAGATGAAACTTTTATAAAAATCAAAGAAACCTTCGATTATAAACAGGAACTTATTTATATTTGAAAAAAATTGCTAATTTGCAAAAGAATTATTAACTTTGCAGTCGCAAACAAGATTCGGGGTGTAGCACAGTTGGTTAGCGCGCTACGTTCGGGACGTAGAGGTCGGGCGTTCGAGTCGCCTCACCCCGACATAAAAGGCTTGAATTCCATTAGGAGGTCAGGCCTTTTCATATTATAAGAAAGACAAATGAATACGATAGCCAAAATTTTACTTTCCGTAATCTGTATTGTTGCCATTCCTATGCAACAATCCTGCAGAAAGAATACAAATACAACCCACCAGAATACTAACTTAATGGATGCACTACCGCTTATTGGTGTCTATTTTGTGGCATTGGATGGTATTTCATCAGGTGAACTAAAAAAACTCAGTGAAGATTTCTCAAAACATTTTGCTGATAATAGGGTGGAACCCTATTATGTGACATCTCTTGATCATAAAGCATCTCCGGCTTCCTGCCTGAATGATTCCAAAACGCGCTTAAGTGGCGAGAAACTATTAAAATGGCTGAAGAAAGATTATAACGACAGGGTTATAACGGACATGAAGAAGAAACAGGATACGAATTATGCATACTATATAATAGGTGTTACAGATAAAGATATATCCACTTCAGTTCATGGAAGAAAGGATTATGGCATACTTGGCATATCATATCTTGGCACGGGAAACACAGGTATCATATCTACATATCGTCTTAAACGGAAAAAGGATCTTTGGAAACTTGCAGTTCATGAATTCTGTCATGGGCTCTATGGATGCCCACACTGTAAGAACGAAGACTCACACTGTATAATGAAAGATGCAAAAGGGGGTAATCCAAAGTTTGAAATAAAGGATTCCCTTTGCAAAGACTGTAGCAACCGGTGTGTATTTCCCTGATATTTTTAGAAAATGTTCTATTAGAGACTGTCTAACAACCAAGGTTAAACAGCCTCTTCTCGTTATTTTTCTATAAAAATATTTTCTTAAGGTTTTAGGCCAACTCCAATCTTTGATACGCGTAAGCGTTCTATTGCATAGACTGAAGCTGATGCAATTACTAACTGCGTTTCTATCCTTCCCTCTCAACTATAAGATTCTATCACTTCACAACTTTTCCAAACTATTCCAATCTTTGAAAGATTGGAATAGTTTGGAAAAGAGAATCTGAGAGATGTGAGGATTTTGAATCATTACTCTCAACTCTTGAAGAAAGGTATGGTTTTCGACTCAAAGACTGCCAGTGGATGACAACCGAAAGTTTGAACATCTATCGCTACGAAAACAGGAAAGAAATCTGATTATCAGAAAAAGGTATATGCTATGAAATATATACTTTTTTCTTTTTCCTTATGAATCCAATTAAAACTCTTAATTTTGTAGAATAAACTGCTTTTTATGAGCGTCTAATCAAAATATTTTGCTAACTTTGCAATATCCGGTGGAGGAGAAATACCGCCGGATAAGAAAAGTGTCAAGCTTTCTTTCTCAGTAACACGAATCGCCAATTCAATAACAACCTGAGATTGAGTGAGATTAGACGCTCTTTCTGTTTTGTAGTATCTGCTGATGCGACTATAGCCGTCGTATCTCCACATACACAATTCAGAGGGGCAGTTTATTCTACCCTCATATATCATTCAGGTTGTTGGCTTTGGCGAGCCAGTGTTACTATGATAGAGGTAAGATGAATTCCCCTCTTTTCTTTTTATATCACTAACCGCCGAATTAGGGAATCAGAAGGCAATAACAAAAAAATATGAACAGATTAAAACCTTTTTTTCTTCTGTTGACAGTTCCCGCAATGTTATTCGGAATGAGCTGCTCAAACCAAAGCAAAGAGACAAATGAGGCAAATGACAGCGCATCGGTCGTGGAAGTCTCTGAAATCATCGAAGTTCCAGAATCATCTGATGAATCAGGATATTCCGAAGCTCCTGCCGGAAATTATGACGGGTCAACCAGTGAAGAATATGTGGCACCTGCCTATAACGCTCCAGCACAACCCACAGATGAAAATTCAGTTCATAGCTTAGATGAGTATGATGGGAATTAAGAACTTTTACTTAAGAATAGTGGTTGTGATTCTTACAGTAATGTGTGTAGGTACATATGTTAATGCTACTCCACAAGATTGGAAAAGATACTCTACTATAGATGCCTTTGGAGAGGAAAGGTCTAATCATCCTGTATTCATTACTGAGGTACAGGGGACTATAAACGGTGAAAAGGGCTCAATTGTATTTGAGGTTTATGCTTTTCCCAAAACTGGCTACCCCAATATTCGTATAAACTTGGTAGAGTACGGTCAACATATAGAGTTTCTTACTATTAATACAGTTTTGGTTAAGTTAGCTAGTGGTAAGGTTTTCGAGATTCCTTGTGGGGCAAGCAATGATGATTTATATCTTACACTTGGTTACACCTCTCAAGAATGTTTAAAGATCCTTGACATTCTTAATAAAGGGAACTTTACTATTTCCGTTACGAGTGAATACTCAGCAATGGAAGGGTATATAAAAGGTATATTCAAGGTTGGTAATCAAACTACAGGAATAACACAGCTGACGGCTCCAATATTTAGACGATAAATATGGCGAATTTTACATACCATAGTATCTATCGAGATAGCTCACTCTTAACAGGGTGAGCTTTTTTCATACCCTTTAAAAAGAAAAGAGCCGTTATCAACCTTTTTCAGATTGACTTGACTCTTCGATAGGCGTAAGTGTTCGGTTGCATAGACTGAAGCTGATGCAATTACTGACTGCGTTTTTATCCTTCCAATCGTATATGCAATAGTATCTTCGATATTGCTACGACCGGGCACATGTATTGTAGATAATCAAGAGAACAAGTGTTTTCAATTTACATCAAAATCAATTGCAGATAAACGTAAAACGGACTTGTATTTAGCATATTTACATATAGAATGAGAAAAGATAGATTGGTAAATATGTAATGTCTTCCTCTTTATGATATTCCTTTGTTGTCAAAACAAGTGGATGCTTTATTTTACTTGAATACTTATTACAAAACATATCAAGAGATTTATGAGTTTTGTAACCCGAAGATTTAACTTCAATCGGAATAACTTTGCCGCCTCCGCTGATAAGAAAATCCACCTCGTAAAGATGGCGGTTGTCCGAAGGGAACGTGTAATAAAATAGTTTCCTTCCGGAAGCAACAATCATTTGCGCTACAATGTTTTCATACACATACCCAAGATTTGCCGATAACTTATCCGACAATAATTTTAGATATATATCATTCTCGGCAATGTCTTTATCCCAAAAAGCAAGTGTAACAAAAAGCCCAGTATCAGCTGTGTAGATCTAGAAATACTCATTATCAAAAAAAAAAAAAAGACCATTAGACGGGTCGGCCGTATGATAACACATATTGATGGTCATTGATGCGGCAAGTTCCGACATAAGCATATCCTCTTTTTTTTCATCGGTATCTCCGATTACACTATGCACCATATATCTTGATACCTTTCTATTCAGTTGCGCCGGAATATTTTCGTAAAGTCTGCTAATCCGCCCACTCGTATCTATTTTGATGAAATCGGAGAGATAAAGATTAATTATGCCTCGTTTAACCTTATCTACTCTAATCAAGTCATTAGTATTCAAATAAGTCTCAATTGCCTGAGGCATCCCACCAATCGCCATATATGTGCGAAATTTTTTCATCAAAATTCGATGAGGAATACTTCTATATGTCCTTTTCTCAATCACATCCCTAAGCAAGTTTGAAGTAATTGTATCTCCTACTGCCCACAGAAACTCTTCAAAATCCAAGGGATTCATCTTAACATAATCTTCCTCACTGGGAATCAATATATCTTTAGTGTTTTTACTGATAGATATCAAGGATCCTGTCTCTATATAATCGTACCTATGGTCAGCTACCAAATGTTTTATGGCTTGTCGAGCCTTCGGACAAAATTGAATTTCATCGAAAATTATTAGCGATTTTCTTTCGATGAGTGAAACCTTATATTCAAATTGAAGATGCATGAATAATGTTTCAAGATCGGATATATCCTCAAAAAGATCCTTGACTCTTTTTGATGCCTTTGAAAAGTCTATTACTATATAACTTTCATACTCATTTTTTCCAAATTCCTCAGCTATTGTTGATTTACCGACACGTCGCGCTCCTTCTATCAGCAATGCCGTGCGTCCGTCCTCTTCTTGCTTCCATTTCAGGAGGAGATCATAAATTTTTCTTTTAAAAATATGTTCTGACTTAGCCATCTTGATAATTCTTTCCTGCAAAATAAGCATAAAAATTTATGTGCGCAAAATCTTTTTAGCATAAATATCCTCTCAGCGCAAAATCTTTTTAACCTAAATATCCTCTCAGCGCAAAATCTTTCCATCACATTGTCCCAGGGCGATAGATGACAACTTCGATCCCGAACATCTACCGCTACGAAAACGGTGGAGGAGAAATACCACCGGATAAGTTTTGGGTCGCGTCAGCTAATTTATCTTCTTTCTCTCCCGTCTCAATCCAGCGAATGGATGCGGCGGAATTTGGCCCGGTCTTTCGGAAATTCCCCCTCCCGTTTGGAGAAGAAATGGGGAGCCACAAGATCAATCTCGGCATCATGGAAGTTATCCTGAATATGCTGCAACAGGTCTGACATGATGTCGGGCATCATGTCGGCATCCTTGATATAAGCATTGATCTGATAACACATGTAGTTATCGTTCAATTCAAGCTCCAACACAAAGGGCTTGGGATGCTCCAATACCCCCGAGGTCTGAAGCGCAGACTTGATAAGAAGTTCGTGTACCTTTCGCCACGGCACGTCATAACCCATAGTCATTATCGTGTGGATAATCAATCCATATTTACGTGCCGACGCACTGTAATTGACCGTATCTGACGACATTATGAATGAATTGGGAATGGTCACTATCTCATTCTTTATGGTCTTCATCCGGGTGATGAAGGGGGTTTTCTCAACTACTGTCCCAACCGTATCCTTAACTTTGATGAAGTCACCAGGCTTGAAGGGACGCATATAGGTTATTACGAATCCCGCAATGAAGTTCGATATCACCGTGCTCGACCCCAGCGAGACTATCAAGCCGACAAATACAGATATCCCCTGGAACACTCCCGACTTCGCCCCCGGAAGGTAAGGATAGATCATGGCAATCATGAAAGCATAGAGCAGGAAGCGGACGATATTGAATGTAGGCTGTGCCCATTCGGGATAGAAACCGGAAATCTTCAGTTTCTCAGTCTCAATCTCGTGGGAGAGGTAATGGAAACCTTTCACAAGGTATCTCACACAATACCATATAACAACTATTATGAACAGATTGGGAATATAATCCACCACCGATTTCAGCACCATCTTCACCGGATCGAGGATATAATACAGGATCTTCATCGCCAGGCTCTCGGTCTGGGGGAAGATGGAGAATAGAATCGGAACCGTGAGTATTAAAACAACAAGAAGGATGAAGTAGCGAAGAAGGTTGCTCGCCAGTATCATCACCCGGCAAAGGCGGTGGGTGTTGAGCACTTCATAATTCTTCACGACTAATGCCTTCATTTTCTGTTGCTTGAAACGAATTATTTTCCTCCTTAGCTTTCTGAAAAGCCAGTTGATGAGCCGGAAAACCATGCATTGCATCAGTATTACAGCCACAAAAAGGCCTGCTCGTTTAAGAATCTGCCAGAAGCTATTCTCATTCTGCAGGAATTTAATCTTGGCTGAAAGGATTCGCCCGTATGCACCGGCCAGGTCTCCCTGATCGCGTCCTGCCCAGAGGGCATCCTGCTCCGTGACGGTCATAAGCACCTTATCGCCATACATTATGTCGATATAGTTCTCGTTCTCGAACAGATGAACAGTATCGCGCCGTATTCTCCTGTTTTTCCCGATTCTCTCTATCGTCTCGGCTATGCTCTCCGCCCGGTCGAGTGCAGATCGACCTCCCATCGAGGCATAAAGCTTGAAAAGCGTATCCTCCATGACAATCACGGGTACACCGGGGGTCACGCTTCTCAGCGAGTCGATCATGCGGAGCTGTTCGGCTTTCTTTATCGAGTCAGCTTTCTGGTTGTTTGTGAGGGCTGTGTTCAAGGTTATCTCCTTCATCTTCAATTCCTGAAGCTGAAGCGTCATCTCCTGAAGCTTAAGGGAATCCCGACGTATGCGTTCCTCTACAGAGATATTACCCTCATTGAGTGAATCCACCGACTCACCCTCAAATGCTGATGAAATAAACTCACCCGCCTTTTTTATAAGCTGTGTATGGGCCGGTGTGGCACAGAAAGTAGCAATTATCAGTAGCAGAAAATATATCCGTCGCATATCAATCTATTATTTTACAGCACTTCCCCAATCTACCCTACCTCCCTTTCAAACCATCCTTTCAGTCTTCTATTATGTCAAACAGGTTCCATCCGCGCGCATTGCGGTAAGCGGAAACTTTTCCCTTAGGCACGAGAAGTTTCACATTAACATATTTATCCGTTTCGTCAGGTTCAAAAATGAAGCTGTTGCAATCAAACTTCGGAGGCACCGGACTCAGTTCATAAAGAATCTCCAGGCTATCGCATCCGCTGAGAATCAGTTCTCCCAAAAGTGAATTGTTTCCGGGGAATGTTATCTTTTTAAGATTCCGGCAATCGGAGAAAGCGTATGATTCGAGTTCATTCACACTTGAAGGCACCACCACTTCTTCCAACGATTCGCAACGGGAAAAGGCGTTCAGTCCTATGTTTTTCAAGCCGGAAGGGAGTTCAATTGACTTGAGGCTACGGCAGAAACCGAAACATGCCATGTCAATCACAGTGAGGCCTGGTGGCAATTTCACACTTTTAAGGTTGCCACACCAATAGAAAAGGAATTTGGGGAGCCTCTTTACTCCTGCCGGAATGACAATGCTTTCCAAGGCACCGCATTCCCGGAATGCTCCCTCACCCAAGGTGCGCAATGAAGCCGGCAATTCAATCTTATGCAGGTTATCGCATCCGATAAAAGCATATTCACCGATAGAGGCAATTGCCGAAGGGGATTCAAACCGAACCTCTGCAATATCCTTCCGGTCTCGAAAAGAATATGCCGGAATGGTCTTCACGCCCTTCTTAACCACAAGAACTGAATCCTCTTCCTGATACCAGCCAACTTCCCCAGCCTCAGCCGGGAAGACCGAGAATGAGAGAAAAGCAAGGAAAATGCCTAAAATGCCTAATTTGCCCATACCGTCTAATATGCCTATATCGCCTAATGTGCCTAAATTGGCTATTCCGCCTATTATGCCTATCTCGCATATCCAGCCCTAAAGCACTTCGGGCTGAAATTCAGGAGGCAGAATGGTGCGAGGATCCACGCTATCCACCCGCGTTATTATAATATTCTCATCCCCACGCCAAGGGAGCCAGCCCTTATACTCCTTATACTCCACCCTCACGGGACGGTTGGAAAACTGCATGCGGCGCAATTTGGTAGCCATATCCTCGTCACGGAGTGAGAATTTAAAATCTTTTCTATAAACACGAGTGGTGTCTTTCAGCTCCTTATAGGGCAACAACACCCCTTCAAAAGTGGTGAATACCATACCGCGCCGTTCAATCCCCTCCACATATCCACACATGGTGGCCTCACTCACGTATGGAGTGAAGAAGCGCAAGAAGAGGGCAACTAATACACCCAACAGGACGGCTGCGCCCCCAATAAGGGCCCAGAAACGCCAGCTGCGTGTCGGAGGCTTCAGGTGTTCCCATTCCGACTCGGGCTGATCCCAATACTCAGGATCGTCAGGATGATATATCGGGCCTTTCGGCTCCTTAGGTTTGACGGGCTTATCGGGCACGTCCGGTCCGTCAAAATAATCATTATTACCGTTATCTTCGTCGTAAAATTTCATATCCTATTTTTAAATTTTATGAAGTTGCAAATTTTAAGCAACCATTGTCGTTCAAGACTTCTTCGACACATAAACCATCGTAAATATCCCCAAAAGAATAAGCATCACTGTCTGAGCCGACCATACAAGCATCGAGAATGCCGTGCCCTGGGCTTCGGTTATGCCATAGACAGCCAGACCGAACATCACCGCAATGTTCCAGGGGCCGAGACCTCCGTTGCTCGGTATCGCCATTCCTATCGAACTCAAGACAAACGCCACAAGGCATGGCACAAGACCAAAGGCAAGCCCAGGCTCCTTGCAAAGTTCCTTGGTGAAGCCGAAAGCGAAGAATGCCACATAGAGCTGAATGAAGTAGCATCCCCAGATGGCAAAAGTGAAAAAGAGGAACTGCCATTTCCCTCTCATTTTCCACAGGACGGCAAAGCCCGCCCAGAGGCCTCTCATCCAGCCCCGTAGCTTCCTCACAATCGAAAGATTGTCACCATAACGGAACAACCCCCAGACGCAGAGAAGCATCACGCCGCATCCCATCCAGAACCATCGGTTCGAAAATATATCCACCACCCCTCGCCCCACAGGATACTTGTTAAGGAATGATTCTATGGCCGGGGTAGCAACAGCAAAAGTCAGGATAACCAGGAACAATACCATAAACATATCACAAACCCGGTCGGCGACCATCGAACCGAACACACTTGTGAAGGAAGCCTTCTCGCGCCGCGATATGTAGGTGCATCGCCAAACCTCCCCCAACCGCGGGAAAATGAGGTTGAGGGCATAGCAACCGAAGATGGAACAGCAGAGTGCTGTCATTGGGGGATCCATATCCAGACTCCTCAACTGTATGCGCCAACGGAACGCACGGAACACATGAGAAAAAATGCTCAGTCCCATTGCCAGGAGAATCCACCAGTAGTCAACACCCCGGCTGAGAAGATTCATCATCTCCCCAAAATTCACTTTGCTGAACATATACCACACAAGGGCAACGGTCAGCAAAAGAGGCAACACCCAGCGTAATATCTTCCCTTTCATAATATAAACTCCACCTCCTTGAAGGCATATTTCTTCAATTCACCATCCTCCTTGCTTCTAACCAGAAGGAAACCGGCCGGTTCAACTCCCTCAATAACCCCGGTGAACAGGCGGTTCTCTTTCACATCGCGGAAGGGATATGCCTCTCCATCCCCGCGCCAAAGGCATTTCAGGAAGTTTGAATGAAGTTTCTCCCTGCCGCCGGTTGTGGAGATTACCTCGAGATAGGAGGCTATCTCCTCCACAATGACAGTCAATTCAGCGGAGAGTTCGAATATCCTCCCGGTCAGCTGCCGCATCGACACCGGATTAGGGGCATCACTGAGAAACTCCTCCTGATTCACGTTGATCCCAACACCTATCACGCTCCTTTCAAGCATTGGGCCTAAAAGGGAATGCTCTATAAGTATGCCGCATATCTTACGGTCGCCTACATAGAGATCATTAGGCCATTTCACCTTGGCTTCCATTCCCCGCATCCGGAGGTATTCCACCACCCCCAAAGCCACGGCCTCGCTTATTGAAAACTGCTCGGCCGGTGCCACTCCTTCAGGATGCCAAAGAATAGAAAAAGTGAGGTTCTGCCCGGGAGCCGATTCCCAGGAATTGCCTCGCTGCCCCCTGCCGGCCGACTGGGCCACAGCCCTAACAGCCACCGGAGCGGAAAGCTCCGATGCATGCTCACGGCACCACGTATTGGTGGAGCCGGCCTCCGGGAGTGTAACGTATTCAATATTAGCCATCCTGCTCACTTATCTTATTCTCTTTTTATCTTCAACGGATCACTCATCTGCACGAATCACCCTCACACCCTCGGCATCCACTTCGATATAGACATCCAAAGTATCCTCGGGTAGAAAATCCTCCACATTTTCAGGCCATTCCATCAGACACATCGCACCCGAATCAAAATAATCGTCAAGACCAAGGTCAAGAGTCTCTTCGGGCGTTTCGATACGATAGAAATCGAAATGATATATCTTGTCGGAGCCCGGGGCCGGCCCTGACTCATGCATATCACATCCCACCCTTCCGGCGGCGTGATACTCGTTAACTATGCTGAAAGTGGGGCTCGAGGCCTCATCTTCCACTCCAAGCGCCTTGCAGAGAGCAGAGATGAATGTGGTTTTGCCTGCTCCCATCTCAGCGTGAAAGGCGATATGACGGCGGTCGCCAATGGCTTGCAGGAAATCACGGGCCGCACCATCCAGATCAGCTATGTTTTCTACTCTTATTTCCATATTAAGTTGCAAATTTACTCAAATCCCTCCAATATCGGAGAATCAATCCTATTTTTTTGTTATATTTGCAATTATTTTCTCCCTCGCTTCTCCTCAACCGGCTTTGAAATAAATTTAAAAATATTGTTATGGGAAAAGTATTAATCATCGGCGCAGGCGGAGTCGGCACTGTCGTGGCTCACAAATGCGCACAAAACCCCGAAGTGTTCACCGAGATTGTGCTTGCGTCGCGCACTAAATCAAAATGCGACCGCATTGCCGCCGAAATCGGTGCGAAGAATATAGTGACCGACCAGGTGGATGCCGATTCGGTGGAACAGCTCGTTGAACTTTTCAACCGTCACCGCCCCGATATCTGCATCAATGTGGCTCTCCCCTATCAGGATCTCACAATTATGGAGGCCTGCCTGCAGTGTGGGGTAAACTATCTCGACACCGCCAACTATGAACCAAAGGATGAGGCTCATTTCGAATATTCCTGGCAGTGGGCTTACCGTGAGCGTTTCGAGAAAGCCGGCCTGACCGCCATACTCGGTTGCGGTTTCGACCCGGGTGTGTCGGCTGTTTTCGTGGCTTACGCCGCCAAGCACCACTTCTCCGAGATGCGTTATCTCGATATCGTTGACTGCAACGCAGGAAACCACGGCAAGGCTTTTGCAACCAACTTCAACCCCGAAATCAACATCCGCGAAATCACACAGAAGGGTAAATATTGGCAGGATGGCAAATGGGTGGAGAC
>CAMWIH010000044.1 GCA_947174305.1 uncultured Porphyromonadaceae bacterium
AAATGGCTATAACATTACTGAGATAAGGTAGGGGGTGGTAAGTGCTTATTTTATATACAGTTAAATATGACCCAATTCCCTTTTACCTTAACTTGACATTGTAAAATAAGAGTGTTTTTTTCACACCTCCTTTAATGAGAGAAAAAATCGTATCGAATCATTAGGAAATTAAAGCTGCTTAATAAGTGATATGTATGAAAATTTTGAGCAAATTTAGTAAAAATCTTTTGCACAATCAAATTATTTCTAAATTATTTGATTGTGTAGAGTCAACCCTACTCTAAAATAATTTGATTGTGCAAAGTGATCTTACTTTATTTCCTATTTTATTTAGTGGGAAGCTTCTACCTAAAGTTTTAATATGACTTTAAATGATTCTAATGAATTTTTGTCATCTGCCAGAATTTTATTACCTTTGAAGCAAATATGGAAATTCAAAGTCACGAGAATAAATTATTTGACACTATTAATACTTCCGGTCGGATATGCTGCATTGGCCATATCACTCATGATAAGATTATCACTCCGAAGTTTGAGGCTGATATGCCGGGAGGCACTGCCTATTATTTTGCCAAGGCTCTCGAAAACATGAGCCATTGCAATTTTGAACTCGTCACTTGCATTGGTGAAGATGCTCTGCCGGTGGTGGATAAGCTAAGGGGGGAAGGATTGGAGGTAAAAGCCCTTCCAAGCCGTAGCACGGTGTGTTTCGAGAATAAATATGGTTCCGATATGAACGACCGCACGCAGCGCGTGTTGGCTAAGGCTGACCCGTTCACGGTTAATAACCTAGGGGAGGTAAAGGCTGAGATTTATCATTTGGGAACGTTGCTTGCCGATGATTTCGATTTGGAGGTGATGAAATATTTGTCGGGCAGAGGGTTGCTTTCTGTTGATGTCCAGGGATTTCTGCGCGAAGTGGAGGGGGAGTCGGTGAAGGCTGTGGATTATGAGGAAAAGCTGGCAGCTTTCCCTTATATCCATATCCTTAAGGCTAATGAAAAGGAGATGGAGACTCTGACCGGCACTGCCGATCCTCACCGGGCCGCTGAGATTCTTGCCGGTTGGGGAGTGAAGGAGGTGTTGCTAACCTTGGGCGATAAGGGTTCGATTATTTACTCGGACGGAAAATTTCATGCGATTCCGGCCTATCCTGTGGAAAGCGCGGTTGATGCAACAGGATGCGGGGATACTTATATGGCCGGCTATCTATATAAAAGGAGCAAGGGGGCATCCATAGATGAAGCGGGCCGGTTTGCGGCCGCGATGTGCTCGCTGAAGCTTGGGGAGAAGGGGCCGTTTGTCGGGACTGAGGAGGATATTGAGAAAATCATTAGGATGAATGATCTTTAAGCTCGGCGGTTGAGGAACGCGGCACAGCCGCCGGCGGAAACGGCTTCGCGAGAGTGAATCTTTTTTCAATTTTTCTTCGATATGATGGTATAAAGGATGACCATTCCGTAGGCGATGGCCGGAATGAGGAAGGCGGCCGATATGTTGATGTTGTCGGCAATCATGCCCATGAGCACTGTGCCAACTGCTCCTCCTATGGGAGTCATCATCAGGAAGGAAGAGGCTATTTTCACATTCCCTTTTACCCCTGAAATGGTTATGGCAAATATCGTGGGGAACATTATAGCTTCAAAAGCATAGCAGGCGAAAAGTCCTATGGCAGAGAAGACTCCCCAGTTGAATGATACAAGGATTGCTCCGAATGTGGCTCCAATGGCACATACGAGCAAGACTTTCCGGGCCGGTGTGCGGCTCATGATCCAGCTGCCGGCTATGCGTGCGAGCATGAAGAGACCGAGTGCACCGAAGGAGAGAAGGGCCGTGGCGGCACTTTTATCCATCCATCCTGCGGAAAGCACATAATTGATGAAGAGGGAGTTTATCGAAATTTCTGCAATTTCATAGCAGAAAAGAGTGAAGATTCCTAAACGGAAGAACCCGGAAGCCCACAGGGCTCTGATGGAATTTCCAATGGAATTACCGGTGTTATTATTAGTGTTGTCTTTATTGGCGGCGTTATTATATTCTCTTTTATTTTCACTTTCATTTCCATCTCTCTCCCTTTGCGGAATTTCCGGAAGAGAAACCTTTGAAAAAATCAGGGCCACGATGATCACGGCCACAGCCATAATTGAATAAGGGATGGCAACCGAACCTCCCTTTCCTGAAAAAAGAAATCCTCCCACCACCACCGGGCCTAAGATGCAACCAAGACCGTTGAAAGACTGTGCAAGGTTGAGACGTGAAGAGGCTGTGGCCGGATCGCCTAATTCAGAGGCGTATGGATTGGCGGCTGTTTCAAGCATTGCAAGGCCACATCCTATTATGAAGAGAGCCACGAGGAAGATGCCGAATGATAAAAATCGTTCACCCGGAATGAAAAGGAGGGCTCCGACTGCAAAAAGGATCAGGCCTGTCACGACTCCTCGCCGATAGCCCCGGCGGGTGATGATTATGCCTGCCGGGAGTGCCATGAGGAAATAGCCGAGATAGGTGGTGGCTTGCACCATAGCCGATTGAGTGATTGAGATGGAGAGGAGGTCTTGGAAATGTTTGTTAAGCACATCGAGCACAGCGCGCGCGAATCCCCATATAAAGAACAAGGATGTGATGAGGATGAAAGGGAGGATATATTTTTTTGGTACGAAGTTCATCGGGAGCGGTAAGTTTTGAGTTAAGGGTCGTGAGTTTTAAGATATAGGTTGAGGGTTATAAGAGGAGGAGAGGGGGTAAAAACCGAGCAAAGTTAATCAAGATTTGCAAATAGAAGGTAATATATCGAATAATTTTTGCGATAATGGCGAAATTTTTCTATATTTGCACGGATATAGAAAACACCAAAATTAGTTATAAAAGCAAATCATGGTAGATTACAAAAGCTTAGGCCTCGTGAACACTAAAGAGATGTTCGCAAAGGCAGTTCATGGTGGATATGCAATCCCCGCGTTCAACTTCAACAACATGGAGCAGCTTCAGGCCATCATCAAGGCAGCTGCCGACACTAAATCCCCTGTAATTCTTCAGGTATCAAAAGGTGCCCGTAACTATGCCAACCCTATCCTTCTCCGTTACATGGCACAGGGAGCGGTAGAGTATGCCAAATCTCTTGGCTGGGAACATCCTCAGATTGTTCTTCACCTCGACCATGGCGATAGCTTCGAGCTTTGCAAAGATTGTGTTGACAATGGCTTCTCTTCGGTAATGATCGACGGTAGCCACCTTCCCTACGAGGAGAATGTGGAGCTTACGAAGAAAGTTTGCGACTATGCCCACAAATATGGTGTCACTGTAGAAGGTGAGCTCGGTGTGCTCGCAGGTGTTGAGGATGAGGTAAGCTCAGACCACCACACTTACACTGATCCTGAGGAGGTAGTTGACTTCGTTACACGCACCGGCGTTGATAGCCTTGCTATCTCAATCGGTACATCTCACGGTGCTTACAAATTCACTCCCGAGCAGTGCACAGTTGATCCCAAGACCGGTCGTCTCGTTCCCCCTCCCTTGGCATTCGACGTTCTCGAGGGCGTAGAGGCTAAGATCCCCGGATTCCCCATCGTTCTTCACGGTTCTTCTTCTGTTCCCCAGGAGTATGTTGACATCATCAACGAGAATGGTGGCAAGCTTCCTAATGCAATCGGTATTCCCGAAGAGGAACTTCGCAAGGCCGCCAAGATGGATGTATGCAAGATCAATATCGACTCCGACAGCCGTCTTGCAATGACAGCTGCCGTTCGCAAGGTATTCAATGAGAAGCCTGCTGAGTTCGACCCCCGTAAATATCTCGGCCCGGCTCGCGATGAGATGGAGAAACTTTACAAGCACAAAATCCTCAATGTGCTCGGTTCTGACGGTAAGGCAGAGTAATCCCTTTATCAAATAGAAATTTTATGGCGGTTGCTTCGAAATGGAAGCAACCGCTTCTTTTGTTATACTAAAATTTTATAAAAATGGGGCGTGTGAGGCATAATGTCAGGAATTTTTGCTAATTTTGTATGTTGGGAAAAATATATGTTGGGAAAGATATGGAAACTGAGAGATTGTTAGGGATAGCGTTTAAATAAGGAAAGAGAGATAGAAATGAAAATATTATCATCTCAGGCAATCAGGGATCTGGATATGGCCACGTGCCATGCCCAGGGTATAAGCACGATAGATTTGATGGAGCGAGCCGCCTCGGCAGTGAGTGTGGAGATTATATCACGTTTCCTTCCAAGCCGACGCATTGTTGTCATGGCCGGCCCGGGAAACAATGGAGGCGATGCTCTTGCTGTTGCAAGGATGCTCTATGAACAGGGCTATAAGAATTTGGAGGTGTATCTCTTCAATGTGGGGGGAAAGCTAAGCCACGACTGCAATGAGGAACGCAACAAGCTCCTTACCATCGACGGCCTCAATTTCACAGAAGTAAGTAAGGAGTTCAATCCTCCTGTTCTGGGGGAGAACGATGTGGTGATCGACGGTCTCTTCGGGTCAGGCCTTAAGGGTCCGATGATGGGTGGCTTTGTGGCCGTGGCGCGCTATATAAATGAATCAGGAGCATACGTTATTTCAATCGACCTCCCTTCAGGGCTCTATGGGGAATGGAACGAATGGAGCTCGCAAGTGAACCGGCGCGACATGATCCATGCAGACCTCACGCTTGCCTTCCAGGTGCCGCGCCTGTCATTCTTCTTTGAGGAGAATTATGATATACTCGGAGAGTGGAAACTTCTTGACATTGACCTTGATGAGACAAAGATAAAGGAGCTCCCGGCCGACTATTTCTGGGTTGAGCCTCGTAATATCCGCCCACTGCTTAAGGCCCGTCATCCTTTCACGGCGAAACGTGATTACGGTTCGGCTCTCTTCTTTGCCGGAAGCACGGGGCTTGTGGGAGCATCCATCCTATGTTCAAAAGCCGCCTTGAAAACCGGTGCCGGACTTGTCTCGGTTCATGGGCCTCGCGGAGCCCTCAACATAGTGCAGACCGCTGCTCCGGAGGTTATGTTTGAACCTGACAGGAATGAACATTTCATTACGGATATGACCATTCATCACGGCCACCAGGCAGTCATTGCCGGTCCGGGCATAGGAGCGAACGAACAGACAGTGTCTGCTTTGGAAAATCTATTGAAAAATGTTCCCAATGCTCTCTTGCTCGATGCGGATGCGCTCAACTGTATCGCCAAGCGTCCGGCATTGCTGACCATGCTTCCTCCCAAGACGGTGATCACTCCCCACGCCGGAGAGTTTGACAGATTGTTCGGGGAACATACCTCGTCGGAAGACCGACTGAAGACGGCCGTCGAGATGGCGCGACGCTATAAGATTGTGATCGTGCTCAAGGGCCATTACACAATGGTGGTGCGTCCCAGCACCGGCAGGATAACCATCAATTCCACCGGCAATCCCGGTATGGCCACCGCCGGTTCGGGCGATGTGCTTACCGGAATAATAGGTGCATTCCTGGCACAAGGTTACACTCCTGAACATGCCGCAACTGCCGGTGTGTATATCCATGGACTTGCCGGCGACCTTGCCGCGGAAGAATTGGGTGAATTCGGTATCACCGCATCTGATATCTCAGACCATGTAGGGCGAGCCATAAAGTTGGTGATGCAAGGGTAGTTTATAAAGTTATGGGGTTATGGGGTTATAAGGTTATAAGGTTATAAGAGAGACTTTATGAGAAAGATAATGACCGGAGTTGCAATTACTGCGATAATGCTTTGCGGCTTGCCGATGAGTGGACAGCAGACCAAAATGCTGACAGCTGATAAACATAATGAGTATGGATTGGTTTACACCCTTCCCAACACGATGTTGGAAATAGAGGTTACCGCCACTCGCACGGTGAGCAAAGCCGGGAAATATTATCAGTATGCCAAGAAATACCTTGGCACGGATCAGGTGATAAAGTCTGATTCGGAGAACTGGACCATTACAGATGTGAAAGTGAACCGATATGGCGTGCCCGATGAAGAGGAGCAATACCTTATCCAGCTTAAGCCAGGTGCCTTGACCTCCATCTGCGTGGATAACAGCGGAATGATTCTTGCCATCAATAAAGAGATTACCTTACCCGGCAATAACATAATGACCCGTTCAGACGAGGAGGGAAATGTGGGCCGAGGCTCCCGAAGAAATGGGAATGGCAAGGAGGAGAAAATAGATATGCAGGAATATCTGAAATATGTTGATGAAGATTTCCTTGCCTCTCAATCATCGGCCAAGCAAGCCCAGATGCTTGCCGAAAACCTTATGGAAATCAGGGAGTCGAAGGTTGCCCTTACCCGGGGAACTGCAGAAACGATGCCAACCGACGGTAGGCAGCTTGAGTTGATGCTGGCATCCCTTGCTCACCAGGAAGCCTCAATCACAGCCGCCTTCTGCGGCACCACTGAGACTGAGAAAGTGTCTCGGACGTATAATTTCATGCCTTCCGAAGACGGAAGGACAATCTTGTTCAGGATGAGTGATTTCTGTGGTTTTGTAGGGCCTGATGATCTTTCGGGCGATCCGGTGTATATATCGGTTAAAGTGGGCCGTGAGCCTGAACTTCCGGTTGATGCCAAAGGGGAGCCGAAGAAATTGCCAAAAGACGCGGTGGTTTATTCATTGCCCGGAAGTGCGTCGATATCTTTGACATATATGGGTAAAACCCTCTACGGCAAAGAACTTGACTTCTCTCAATTCGGAATTAAATTCGGACTTGCCCCATCACTCTTTTCAGATAAGAAGTCGCCCTCTTACGCAGTGTTCGACCCGGCCACCGGCGCCCTGAAAGAGATTGGCGAGATGGAGCGATAACTATCTGGTGCAGATGGAATCCAAGCCACTTACCCTTTCCGGCTATCAACAAATGCTGGGCGATACGATAAGGATGAATCCGGCTTTGAGAGGAGTATGGATAACAGCGGAATTGAGCGATGTGCGCGTTGCCGGAGGACATTGCTATATGGAGCTCATAGAAAAAGATGAGCTTACCGGACAAGTCCTGGCAAAGATGCGGGCCATGATATGGAGTGGCCAATATCGCGTTCTTCAAGGCAAATTCCTTGCCGGCACAGGCAATGGAATAAGTTCCGGATTGAAGGTTTTGGTGTATGGTTCAGCCAATCATCATAATGTTTATGGTCTCTCTTTCTCAATCACCGATATCGATCCTTCCTATACCATCGGGGATATGGAACGGCAGCGAAGGGAGATTATCGAAAAACTTCGGAAGGAGGGTATAATAGACCTTAACAGAAACCTTGATTTTCCGGTGCTTCCTCAGAAAATAGCTGTAATATCGGCTTCGGGAGCCGCCGGATATGGCGACTTTATGGATCATCTCCTCAATTCTCCTGAAGGATTTGCGTTCTATCCATTGCTTGTCGAGGCAACCATGCAGGGCGAGCGTACCGCCGGGAGTGTGACCGATGCCCTCGACTTTGTGGAAAGCACTATAGATTTCTGGGATTGCGTGGTCATAATCCGCGGAGGAGGAGCCACCACCGACCTTCACGGATTTGACAATTATGAGCTTGCACGTAGAGTTGCTGAATTTCCATTGCCGGTGGTAGTTGGCATCGGTCACGAGCGCGATAGAAATGTGCTTGACGAAATAGCTTGCCGCAGGTGTAAGACGCCGACCGCTGTTGCAGATTTCTTGGTGGAATGTTGCAGGGAGGCATGGTCTAAGGTTCTCTCTGATGTTCGGGATATAACGGATTATGTTTCTGAGCGGATGCATGGAGAGAAGCTGCGGCTTAGCAATCTTGAAAATCTTCTCCCTGCAAGGGTTGCCACATCTGTCATAAGAGAGGGGCGACGCCTTGATGATGTGCGAAGAAGAGTGGAGAATGCGGCGGAGAGAAAGATGAAAGAAGAGTCGATGCGTGTAGAGATGAACCGGCTCCGGTTGATGAATAGCCTTAAGTCTATAATAGAACGTCCATTGTTGAAGCTTCACAGAATGGAAGACATGCTAAGGGTTTTGAGCCCGGAAAACATATTGAAACGGGGCTACAGCATAACAAGAAAGAATGGAAAAGCTGTTTTTAATGCTTCCGAGTTAAAGGTCGGAGATGAAATAATCACCACGCTTCACAACGGAGAGATAAAATCGAGAATCGAAATCAATAAAGAATAAAATGGAGGAGAAAGAACTTACATATAAAACGGCGATGAAGGAACTTGAGTCGATCATCGCTGCTATGGAATCAGAGAATTGTGAGATAGATCGTCTTGCAGAATATACTTCGCGCGCCACCACATTGCTCAAATTCTGCAAGGAATCCCTTTTCAAGACCAATGCGGAGGTTGAGAATTGCCTTGAAGAACTGAAAAGGCTCGTCTAAATGTCTAAATCTCTATTTTCTGTAATTCTGTAATACGTCCTATTCTCTATAATAAATCCTCTTTACGCGTGGCGAAACCGAGGTCAACACTTCGTAAGGAATGGTGTCGAGAGAATCGGCGAGCCTTTGCAAAGGGGCGTTGCGTCCGAAAATTTCCACGGAATCTCCCACAGAGCATTCGACATCAGTGACATCAATCATGCATGCATCCATGCAAATGTTGCCTATGGTGGGAGCCCATTTGCCATTTATAAGCACAGATATCCTTCCGCGTCCGAAATGCCTGTTCATCCCATCGGCATATCCTATCGGGATGGTGGCAATCCTGGATTTCCGTTTAATTACGCCATGTCGGCCGTAGCCTATTGTCTCCCCCGGCTGATATTCACGCAAAGCGATGATGACCGTGCGCAAAGTTGAAACCACAGCCAAAGGCTTTTCCATTTCCGGAGGAAGGGTATTTGCACCGTAAAGTCCAATACCCAAACGGGCCATATCGTAATGATAGCGCGGATATCTTAAAATTCCGGCAGAATTAAGGATATGGCGCATTATTTTCTTCGGATAATTGGCCAGCATATATTCTGTATATCTTTCAAAACGTGATAGCTGAAGCTCCGTATAGTCGTTCATGTCGGGACAATCAGCCGTTGCAAGATGAGAGAACACGGAGCGCGGGGCAACCTCTTCCGCACCATTCAGTATCTCCATCAGCCGAGGCAATTCCTCCTCTATGAAACCCATGCGATGCATTCCGGTGTCGAGCTTTATATGCACCGGATAGCGCTTAATCCCGTTTTTCCTTGCCTCGCTAATCACATCTTCAAGCATTTCAAAGGAATATATCTCAGGCTCAAGACGATTGGCAAACATAGACTTATAATTCACCACCTTAGGATTCATCACCATTATCGGCATAGTAATTCCACGCCGTCTCAATTCGATTCCTTCGTCAAGGACAGCAACGGCAAGATAGGCCGCGCCGCAATCCTGAAGGGTCTTGGCTATTTCATAGCTTCCTGCTCCATACCCGGAAGCCTTCACCATACACACTATGCCCACTCCGCCCGGCAATGCTGAGCGGAAATAATTATAGTTGGCTATTATGGAGTCGAGATTCACTTCAAGCACTGTTTCATGTTTTCGTGCCTCAAGCATCTCTGCTACAGAGTCGAGAGGATATTCCGGGGAACCCTTTATGAGAATTACTTCATCGGTGAAATCTGATGGAGATAGAGCCGAAGTAAGGCCGGAGGCGTTTTCATAGAAAACGGAACCCTTGGGAAATAGAGCCTCGTTCTTCTTCAAAACAGGGCCCACGCCTATGAATCTGTTCACTCCCGCTTTCTCCACAAGCTCCGCGATGCGTCTGTATAGGTCAGACACCTTCATGTCTTCATGATGAAGGTCGCTTAAGATAAGGGTCAGTGTCTGTGAAGGGGTCTTACGTCTCCTGATGAAATCAAGTGCCGGACGTAATGATGAAAAATCGGAGGTATATTGGTCAAGGATAACCGAACAGCCGTTCACTCCGTCGGAAACATTCAGGCGTGTTCCGATCTTATGCAGATTCCTGAATCGGTCGGCTATAACGGAGGGTTCCACTTTTGAGGCGAGCATAAATGAGAGTGCGTGGGCTCCATTCTCCACATCAGCCTCCGATGAGAAAGGCGCAACAAAGGAATGTTTCTCATTTTTGAAGATATATTCCACCTTCATCTCATCGCGTGATAAGGGGGAAACCGTAATCTTGACGTCGGCCTCATTCCCCTTCACACTCCAAGTCATCTTCTCCTTGCCTTGTGGTAGTACCTTTGCAGATTCCGAAATCACGGGTGAGTCCGCAGAAAATATCACCCTTTTCACAGACTCCGGCATGGCAAGCTTCATCTTCTCGTCCGCTTTCTCCTTGAGAGAGGAAAAACCCTCCGAATGAGCCTCCCCGATATTGGTTATGATAACGGTTTCAGGCGCTATGCATTCGGCAAGGCTATCCATCTCCCCCTTTTCAGATATTCCCGCTTCAATAACTGCAAGAGAGGTTGAGGGCTTTATTCCCCATAAGGATAGGGGCACTCCAATCTGAGAATTATAGCTTCTTGGCGAACGGGCAATGTCGGCCAGAGGCTCCATGAGCTGGAACACCCATTCCTTTAAGGTTGTTTTCCCCCTGCTTCCTGTGATGGCGAGAAGGGAACCGGTGAAACCGGCAGGATGTGAAGCGGTTTTTTGCAGAGCCTTTATGGTGTCGGGCACAACAAGCCAGTTCACATCTTCAGCCATATTCATGTTTTCAGGAATCTGATTCACCACGAAATTCCTCACACCCTCCTCGTAGAGTGAGGCCACATAACGGTGCCCGTCATTCCCGGCAGTGGGGATGGCGAAAAAGAGGGTGTCGCCGGGCGATTCAAGCGACCGGGAATCGGTGAGGAGATGATTTATGTTCCGTTCATACGGCGGGGTGGGGAGAGATAGGCGTGAAGCTATTTCTGAAATAAGCATAGGTAATGAATATAATCTGACAAAAGGGGATAATGTGACTAAAGCTTATAGTCGGAGGGGAGGCTGTAGAGCCAGGCAAGTGATTTCGGAATCAGTACACTGCGGTTTACAGAGGTGGGCACAATTGAGATTATTCCGTGAGCCAGACACCATTCGTCGGTGAGCTCATTGTCGGGCTCATCATTGATAAACTCTCCCGAAAGGAGATAGAAAGTGTGACCGGCAGGATCGGTATAGGCTTTGTATTCATCATCCCAATGTCCGTGACAAGGTGTGCATATCCTCATTCCCGCGGGAGTGTGCCCAATGTCGGGAATGTTTACATTGAGACAGATTCCTTCCGGTAGGCCTCCTCGCAATACTTTCTCCACTATAGTATCCACTGCACGGAAACATTGTGTGAAGTCGGCATCCGGGTCATGGCTGGTGAGCGAAAAACCGATGGATGGGATTCCAAAGGCACATCCCTCAAAGGTGGCTCCCATTGTTCCGGAATAAAGTTCATTCACTGAGGCGTTTGAGCCGTGATTGATTCCGGCCACAACTAAATCGGGGCGCCGTTTCAGGATATGATGCATTGCAAGTTTTATACAATCGACGGGAGTGCCGGAGGTTTTATACATCTTTGCCCCCTCAAAATCGGGCATAGGAGTGATGCGCAGAGGATCGTTGACAGTAATTGCCATGGACTGTCCCGAGCGTGGGGCATCAGGGCATACGGCAACGACATCACCAAATTTTACAAGACGGGATATAAGTTCCTTTACACCCTTGGCATATATGCTGTCGTCGTTTGAGACGAGAATCAAAGGTCGGTTGTCCATAATCAGGAAGCTAATTTAGTTGAATTTAAAAATTTTTCTATGGAGAATGTAATGTTGCCACACCGCACTTCCACGGCCTCCCGGCAAATCGCAAAGGAGGTCTTTTTCAGGATGTGATGTGTAGGTTTTACGCATTTTACGGAAATCGGTGTGTGCGCGTATCACGGACCGTGCATTGGCAAAATCCCCTTTTAAGATAAACATTCCGAAGGCTAACGTATCGGCCAGCCTCCGTTGAAACAAAATCTTCTTTCCTCTTTTCTTCGGAAGGTTCTTATGAAGGAGGAGGAGGTTATTGCGGAAATTAAGATAGGTTTTCTTGGGATCCCCTTGCGATAATGAAGCTCCTCCTATATGAAACACCTTTGAAGCCGTGATCACACAATTGCGATAACCGGCGTTCAGGATGCGGAGGCATAAATCAATCTCTTCCATGTGGGCAAAGAAGAGAGGGTCGAGTCCTCCGAGTTGAATGTAGAGGTCGCGTCTTACGGTCATGCAGGCGCCCGAAGCCCATGTTATATCAGGAGAGATGGAATCATACTGCCCCCGGTCTTCCTCCAATTCCTCAAATAGGCGCCCTCGACAAAAAGGATAGCCAAGATGGTCGAGAAAACCACCACAAGCTCCCGCATACTCAAATTTATTTCGGTCGCGCCATGATAAAATCTTGGGTTGGACGGCACCGGCATCAGGATGATTCTCCATAAAATCGAGAATCGGGCGCCACCATCCTTCTGTTACCTCCACGTCCGAATTCAGCAGGGTGACGAAAGGATACTCGCAAATATCGATTGCACGGTTGTAGCCCTCGGCAAAACCGTAATTCCTGGTGAAAGCAATTATCTTCACTTCCGGATGATTGATCCGAACCCATTCCACGGAATCGTCGGTAGATCCATTATCGGCCACAATGAGGTCAACCTCTTCGCTTACTGTGAAGTGGGAGGCCACAGGAAGAAACTCCTTAAGCAGCCTGATGCCGTTCCAGTTTAGAATTATCACGCCTAACTTTTTCATATCATCGCAGCGTTAAAAGAGTCGGGTTCCATATCATCTATTCCGGCAAGACGTACCCGTGATATGCGGTTTATGAATGAATCGTCGAGGGGTGCCACTACACGAAGGTAATTTGGAGTGAACCCATGCATGCGGTCGTTTCCCGGTGCCGGCTGTTCCCATAGGACTTCATATTCACGTCCCACTCTCTCGCTCATGAAATCATGGAGTTTCATGTCGGATAGTGCGGTAAGCATTGATACGCGTCGATGCTTCTCCTCCTGACTCACAGTGTGGCCAATATTCAGGGCCTTGGTGCCGGGGCGTTCGGAGTAGGGGAAAACGTGAAGCTTGTCAACGGGTAAACTATTGACAAAATTGAAGGATTTTTCCCATTCTTCCTCTGTTTCTCCTCTGGCACCCGCAATGATGTCGATTCCTATAAATGCGTCAGGGATAGCCTCCCTGATTTTGCGGATACGGCTCTCGAAAAGAGAGGTATCGTATCGCCGGTTCATTAATCTTAACACCTTGTCGGAACCGGCCTGTAACGGAATATGAAAATGCGGGGTGAAAGCGCGTGCCTCGGTTGCAATCCAGTCGATAATCTCAGGCGTCAGGAGATTTGGCTCGATTGATGATATCCGATACCTCTCAATTCCATCCACCGAATCAAGACTCCTGATGAGATTGAAGAATGTTTCTCCCGTGTCGCGACCGAAATCGCCGATATTGACTCCTGTGATCACAATTTCCTTTCCGCCTTCTTCGGCCACCCGGCGAGCGGTTTCGGTGAGAGCGGCGATAGACCCCGACCGGGAGCGTCCGCGGGCAAAAGGGATGGTGCAGTAGGTGCAGAAATAATCGCATCCATCCTGAACCTTGAGAAAATATCGCGTGCGGTCGCCACGCTCGCAGGAGGGCTGGAATTCACGTATATCGATGAATGGCGTGACTTCCATTCTTTTTTTATGATTGTTTAACCAGGAATCAATGAAATCGGCGGCGCGTAATTTCTCATTTGATCCGAGCACTATGTCAACCCCCGGCATCTCGATAATCTCTTCAGGCTTGAGCTGCGCGTAGCATCCCGTGACTACGATAGCCGCTTCCGGATATCGGGAGGCAAGCCGTCGGATAAGCTGTCGGCCCTTCTTGTCGGCTGTCTCCGTTACGGAGCATGTGTTGATTACCACAATGTCGGGTATGTCGCCCTTTCCGGCACGCAATATTCCTTTTTCAGACAACATTTTCCCTATGGCGGAAGTCTCCGAAAAATTCAGCTTGCATCCCAACGTGTGGTATTCTGCTTTCAGATTTTGATATTGATCAGTCATTATGATGCAAAATTAGTAAATTTTGAGGAGAAAAATGAGCTTAAAAGGGGGGAAAGGGATTAAAAAAACATAAAAGCTATTGACAAAGGGGGGATTAATGTATTATCTTTGCACGCGAAAAGAGAACGGTTCGAGCAACCGAAGAAAATATGAAAGAAAACAAGGAGGTAAAAATCTCATATCTGGCGGCCCATTTCACCACAATAATCAGCGTAACGCTGGTGCTGGTGCTGGTGGGCATTATCGCTATGGTCTGGATTGGAGCAGACAAGGAAACGCGGCGTATGCGTGAACGCATAGAGTTGAGCGTGATAATGCAGGATTCAATTAGCAATGAGGCTGCCAAGGCTCTTGAAGGAAAGATAAAGTCACAGCCTTACGCACTCAAGACCGCCTTCATCAGCAAAGAGGCTGCCATGAAGCAATGGAAAAAGGATACGGGCGAGGATCTTGAAGCCGTGTTCGGAGTGAATCCTCTCAGTCCTGAAATCGGTTTCACCCTGAAGGCAGATTATTCATCTCCAAAGCAGATTGAAGAAATAAGGAAATCCCTTTCAAAGATGGAAGGGGTTGCTGATGTGTCAGTGCCTGAAACTGATACGGTTGAAGCTATCAACCGAAGTGTTTCGCGTCTCACGGCGCTTCTTGGCGGTATCGCCATAGTAATGCTCATCATCTCTTTTGTATTGATTAATAATACGGTCCACCTTACTATATATTCAAGAAGATTCACCATCCACACAATGCAGCTCGTAGGGGCAACAAATGGTTATATCCGTCGTCCGGTTGTGATGAACAACCTTTTATGCGGACTTCTGGCCGGCGTCATAGCATCCGGACTCATAGCCATAGCTCTTGCTTTGGCCCCTCAGGCCGGGTTTAATGAGTTGAGCAATGTCATAGGATGGTTGGAATTTGGTGTGGTTGCCGGTGGCATTACACTTGTAGGAATGCTGATATGCGCGTTTGCCGCCTGGAGTTCTACAGCTCGTTATCTTGGAAAAGATTATGATGAGCTTTTCAAATAATTTGGAGATGATGTTCCATCCTTTAATCAAAACAGTAATCAAATGACGACAGATAAGAAACATAATACTTCAAATCCTTCCGGATTGAATGTTGATGATAATCAGCGACCGTTCACTAAAATCAATTTCTATATGATGGGTGGGTGCGTTGCCCTGATTATAATCGGGTTCCTTCTCATGAGCGGAGGCGGCAGCGATAATCCGACGGCGTTTAATCCCGAGATATTCAGCACGAGAAGAATTGTGGTCGGCCCAACGCTTGCTTTTCTCGGTTTCCTCCTTATGGCTTTTGCCATCATCTACACTCCCAAGGAGAAAAAGGATGAGAAGAAATAATCAGGTTGCTGCAAGGTAAAATTTAGGTATTTATTAATTATGGATTGGTTAGATGCCCTTATTCTTGGTGTGATCCAAGGGCTTACGGAATATCTTCCGGTTAGTTCAAGCGGACACCTTGAAATTTTCCGCCAGATTCTCGGTGTGGATTTGTCGGGGGAGAATGCAATACAGTTTGATGTGATTCTTCATGCCGCCACCGTGTGTTCCACCTTGGTAATCCTCTGGCCCCTTTTCCGCAGGTTATGTTTAAGTTTCTTTACATTCAGGAGAGATGCCGATTTCTATTATGTGTGTAAGATTCTCCTTTCCTGTGTTCCGATTGCAATTGTAGGATTCTGCTTTAAGGAGACTGTTGAAGGATTTTTTGAAGGAAACCTGAAGGTGATAGGAATATGTCTTCTTGTAACAGCTTTCCTTCTTACCTTTGCTCACATGTCCGACCTTAGGGCTGTTAGGCGCCTGCAAAACGGCAATCCGGGTGAAGGCGCTGAGGTGGTGCCTGCTTCTGCCGGTCATGAGATAACATGGTTTGATGCTTTCATCATCGGATGTGCTCAGGCTGTGGCGGTTCTTCCTGGTCTTAGCCGCTCGGGCACAACCATAGCAACCGGAATAATTCTTGGCGACCGTCGCGACCAGATGGCGCAGTTCTCGTTCCTGATGGTAATTATTCCTATTCTTGGTGAAGCTCTGTTAGGGGTTAAGGATATCATAAATCCCGATCCAACGGTTGCCAATATTGAAGTTTCCCCGTGGTGCTTGATAATAGGATTTGTTTCTGCCTTCATTATAGGGTGTTGTGCATGTAAATGGATGATTAATCTTGTGAAGAAGGGTAAGCTGGTGTGGTTTGCAATCTATTGTCTCCTTGTGGGTTTGCTTTGCCTCTTCTGGTGATTCCTTTGACGAGCGGTCTAATATAAATTATCAAGACACCTTTCATAAAGAAGTTTATTGAATGGATTTAATTAGCGGAGAGATTATAGGAATCGATAAACCGTTGGAATGGACCTCGTTTGATGCGGTGAAACGTCTGAGAGGTGCAATCCAGCGTAGATTACATGTAAAGAAATTCAAGGTAGGTCATGCCGGTACGCTCGATCCTCTGGCAACCGGAGTGCTTATCATTTGCACCGGACGTGCCACAAGGGAGATTGAGAAGCTGCAGAGTGGAAGCAAGGAATACATTGCCGATATTCGTCTTGGGGCAACCACCCCGAGCTTTGATCTCGAAACCGGGATTGATGCCGAATTTCCGTGGGAACATGTCACTCTTGAAAAGATTGAGGAAATACTACCGCGTTTTCGGGGAAAAGTGATGCAGGTGCCTCCTGTCTTTTCTGCTGTGAAGGTTGATGGGAAGAGGGCGTATAATTATGCGAGGAAAGGGAAGGAGGTTGAACTCAGGGCTAAGCCTCTTGAAATTTCCGAGCTTGAAGTGTTGAGTTATGAGGCTCCGGTGTTGCGTCTGAGAATTGTATGCAGCAAAGGCACTTATATCAGGGCTCTTGCCCGCGACATAGGGGAGGCGCTCTCCTCCGGGGCGCATCTCATAGGTTTGCGAAGAACCCGGGTGGGGGATATGACAATCGACAAGTGTCTTTCAATAGAGCAGGCCATGGAAAAGATTAATAATGATCCTTTGGAATTTCCTGAGGATTATCAGATAAATAGAGATAAGTAAGGTTATACAGGCGGACACCCCTGTGTTTATCAAGGTGTCCGGGCATAAATCTTAACAGAATGAAATTATCACAATTCAAGTTTAAACTTCCCGAAGAACTGATTGCCCAGTATCCTTCGGAAAATAGAGACGAATGCCGTCTTATGGTGGTCGATTCCCGTACCGGTGAAATATCCCATCATATCTTTAAAGAACTTATCAATTATTATGATGAAGGCGATGTGCTCGTGTTCAACAATACTAAGGTTTTCCCGGCACGCCTTTATGGAAATAAAGAGAAAACAGGGGCGTGCATCGAGGTATTCCTTCTCCGCGAATTAAGTGTGGAGAATAAATTTTGGGATGTATTGGTGGAACCTGCACGTAAAATCCGCATAGGCAATAAGCTATATTTCGGAGAAGATGAGTCTATGGTTGCTGAAGTGATCGATAACACCACTTCACGTGGCCGAACGCTCAGATTCCTTTATGACGGTCCTCACGAAGAGTTTAAGGAAGCCCTTTACGCTTTGGGCGAAACTCCTCTTCCTGAATACATCACCCGTAAGGCGGAGCCGGAGGATGCAGAACGCTATCAGTGTATTTTTGCTGAAAAGGAGGGCGCTGTGATGGCTCCTGCCGCCGGATTGCATTTCAGCCGCGAATTGTTGAAACGTCTTGAGATTAAGGGTGTGGAACGTGGCTTCCTTACTTTGCATTCCGGCCGTGGAAACTTCAAGGAGATTGATGTGGAAGACCTCACCAAACATCGCATGGATAGCGAGGAGATGTATGTTGACGAGGAATTGGTGGAAATTGTAAATGAAGCCAAAGATAAGGGGAAAAACGTTGGTGCCGTCGGAACTTCCGTGCTTCGTGCTTTGGCAAGCGCTGTCTGTATGAACGGCCATCTGATGACTTATGGAGGCTGGACCAATAAGTTCATCTTCCCTCCATACGATTTTACGGTTTGCAATTCATTGGTATCAAATTTCCATCTTCCCTTGAGCACAATGCTTATGATGGTTGCTGCTTTCGGAGGTTACAACACAATCATGAAAGCATACGATGTGGCCGTGAAAGAGAAATACCAGTTCGGAGCGTATGGCGATGCAATGTTGGTGCTTAGATAAGACGCAAAGTTGGTGGTAAGATGATGAGAACTTATATCAATTGATCATAAGAGTAAAATATTAATAACACAAATGATGGTGTGAGATTCAGTAAAGCAATCTCACACCATCTTTTTATCACCCTAACGCATTTAACCTGCCAAAACGTCCATCCCGCCCATAATGCCTATCCGCCCATAATACCTATTCGGCTTATCCGGCCTAAATTGCCTACTCGGCCTATCCAGCCTATCCGGCCTAAATTACCTGAAACGCCCACAATGCATATCCCGCCGATTCCTGCCAAAATCTAATTAACAAAAATATATAAAAATTAACATATTTTGATTGAATTGAAAAAACATGTTTTAAAACATATTTTTGGGTAAAAAAATAAGGTTGAGGAAAAAATATTTGCATAACGTCAAAAACGGTTGTAATTTTGCAACCGCAAACGGGAAACAACGACACTCCTCGAGAGATACGGAACGCCCCGAGAGCGAATAGAACAATGACATTCTGCCACAGGAC
>CAMWIH010000045.1 GCA_947174305.1 uncultured Porphyromonadaceae bacterium
GCATAATATTCCTCAATATATTTAGTCAGTTTTCTAAAAAGCACATATATCTAATAATTAAAAATTTAATTTATATTTGCCGTTTTTCCAACCAAATTTAATTCTTTTTTGCCGTTTTTCCAACATAAATTTAGGCCTTTTTGCCGTTTTTCCAACACTCCAGCCTCCTGTCCTCTCCTGTTCCCCTGTTTAAATGAATTATACTCCACTTCTGAACTTCTATCGTAAACCTATTGAAAAAATAAACCTCAATCCGGCTTCGAACCGAATTGAGGTTTGCGGAAGCTACAAGCTCCCGCCACGTAAAGCTCCCGCCACGTTAGTTCATCTTGATGAATGCGGGCACCCAGGCTTTAACTGAGACGGTTGAGCTGACATTTCCTCCGTTGATGAGGTCGAGACCCGATCCGCCGATTGATACATTGGCATCAGAGGGACTGAATATCACGACTACCTTGTTACCGGTCTGTGAATCCGTTTTAGTGATTATCTCAATACTACCCTGAGTCCTGCGTTCCGCAGATCCTCTCCAGAGAGCCGGGTTCTCTGAACGTGCCTTAAACACTTTGGCCACATAATCATGAACTTTCTGCTCATTGGCATTGAAGCCGGAGATACGTCCGGAAGTACGCGCCCAGTTGTCGGGATTACCATTACTCTGTGCCTTTCCACTCTTGTCTCCAATCTCATCACCATAATATGTGCAGGTCGGGCCGGAATATGCCGCAACGGCGGCATGGCGTGCCATCAAACCCTTGGGATTGGAATTAATGTCAACATAATCGCCCACACGGTCGGTGTCATGATTGCTGAGGAATACAGTAGGATTCACCCCTGAATCCCTATAGCCACGGGCAGCGGCATTGCTTGCCAGGAAAGAGCCCGCAGTTGCCATATCGTTCATCCACACGAGCTTATCCTTGCCGTCGAAGTCCATCACACTCTTCAGACCATCCTGCTGAGTGGTGGTTATATTTCCTGCAGAGGTCCAGTCCTCACCTACCATATAGGCGAGTGTGCCCCATTGCTCACCGCGCGCCTTGCGCTCGGCAGCAACCTTCTCTGCCTCCGCACGAAGCTCTTTCCAATAGTTATGTCCTCCCTGATATGCCTGATAGCACTGGTCGAGACGCCAACCGTCAACGCCACGCTCCATCCAATAGCGGATCACCTCCTTGAAATATTCGAGAGAACCGGGGAAAACGATATTACCTGATTCAGTGCCGCGAACATTCTGGGTATTGTCTTGAGTCTGGATATACTTCCCATTGGGAGAAGGGGCTGACACGCCGCCGTGATGGCCGAACACTCCGTCAAGTATCACATAGATTCCACGCGAGTGTGCCTCACGGATAAGCTCGTCAAATTCAGCCTCGCTACCAAACTTGGGATCAACCTTGAAGTAGTTGGTGCAGAAATAGCCGGTGGCCTGAAGTTTCTCGCCTCCCAGACCGTTGGTTGAATCAAAGATGGGAGTCATCCAGATGGCGTTCATTCCGAGATCCTTGATATAGTCAAGGCTCTCGATGATTCCACGTAGGTTACCGTTCTTGCGATGTCCCGAAGGTCCCCACATATCGGAATAACCGGATGCGCCACTGTTGCCATGCTGGAATGAAGCCACCATGATCTGGTAGATGGAGAGTTCGCGCCAGTCGCCTGTAAGTGAAACAACCGGAGTGGAATCATCGCGCGTAAACGATGCATTGAATGTTGTGGTGCCGACAGCATTTGAGGCAGTGATCGACATATTGCCGCTTTGGCCGTCGTTGAGATAGCCTGCAACAGAGATATTGTTGTCACCGTTTGACAGCGACATGGTGCGCCCGTTGAACGTGCCGGTGATTAAGGTGGCTGCATTCCCTATATTTACCACGATAGTGCTGTTCCCCTTTACTGTTCCTCCGGCCGGCGACACAGAGATAGAGGGTTTCTGCGGACCATACTCGATAAGTGAATGCGTTCCGTCGGCTTTATAGGTATGTTTGTTTACAAATTCAAGATCCTTTCCTCCGGCCTTTTCACTGTCTTTATGCTCGCCCCAGCTTATGATGACTTTTGTGGGTGTGGTTTTTCCTGAAGGAACCGCCCAATAATATTTACCGTTCTTCAAAGTCATTCTGTCGCCAGGCCATGTACCAGAAGCAGTGCAGTTGACATCACCGGTGCCCCAGGCCCAGACAGCCACATCCTGCTTGGAGGTGTCGTCGAAATAGATATAATATTCATCCTCATCTTCAACCGGCGGATCGATTATCTGCTGTTTCTTGGTGTAGGTGAAGCTCTGAACATTCGATGCGCCATTATTCTCTACGTAGGTGGAGAGTGTGGTGGTGCTTGTAAATGTCAAGGGAGATGAATAAACCGGTGATGAAGCAGTAGCTGTGCCACTTGTGGAGTAATGGATAGGCACCCCTGCCGGACTTACGCTCAAGGTTACTGTGATTCCATCAGTGAATTCTGTTGAGCCGGGATTAGCGGTCACTACCGGTTTTGTCGGTGTGGGGGGTATCGGTGGATTCGGACCGTCATTAATTGTGCCATATTCTTCGATAAGAAGCACCGGACCGGATGCATTAATGGTAACCTTTCCCCCTGTAACGGTAGCTGTATTGGCGGTGTTATATCCATCCATCACACGTGTGCCATCTGCAAATGCATCACCCACATTCAAGGTGTAGCTCTGACCCGACTGTGTGTTAAGTTTGATTGCCACCGCGTTGCTATAGCCATTCTCGGAGAACTTGCGGATATAGACATCACCCGATTTTGTCTGCGTACCTGCACCGACAGCCGGATTGCGGCGGCGGAACTGACCCACTTTCTGCCAGTGTTTGTTGACATCGTTATCCACCGCATTCCAGTTGAAGTCGCCGCGCGTAACCATTCCAGGGTCGCCATATCCGTTGATCGTGGGGCGAGAAGTCTCGTCGCCATAATATATCTGCGCACCTCCGGGACATAGAAGAAGCATAGTTCCCACATTCTTCTGGTCGCCAGGACGGTGCAAGCCTGTGTCGTGGCTCGAAACATAGTTGAGCACCTGTTTGCCGTTGGAGCCGTTACAGAAATTGGAATAATAATCCCAGTCGGTAGTTGTAGGAGTGCGTCCCGTGCCACCTTCGGTTCCATTAAAGGCGAAGTTGATCATCGAGTCGAATCCACCTTGAGAGAAATAACCTGTGTCGCCATGATCCCAGCCCCAGGCCTCGCCTGTCATCCAGAAATCATCGGTCCAGTTTTTTGCATACTGGTCCGCGCGATCGCTCTGACGCCATGCAGCCAAAGCAGCTTTACATGCCTGTTTCAGCTGGTTCCAGCGATTGAACTCAACATGCTTTGCTGTGTCGCAACGGAAACCGTCGATACCGAAATATTCCACCCAGGCAGCAAGCCAGTTGATCACATAATCAGCGGGAGCACCCTTGCCATCGACACGCCATGCCTCGGCGGTTGGCAAACGGTAGTTATCCCATTCGCCACCCTTCTCAGCAGCCCATTTCTTCTTAAGGAATGGAGGTATGTTTACGGTCTGGGTCTTCTCTGTCACGACATCGGGCAGACCTGACAGCGACATTGTTTTGTCGTCGCCACCAGGCACAGCAAAGCCCGCGCCCTGTCCCCAGTTGCGATCGCCGAACGCACGCACGAACCCTGTCCACCAGTTGCCCCATTTCCCTTGTGTATCAGCGTTGAAACTGACGGGGTTGGAGTCGGACCACATGGTGAAGTTGCTATTCGGAACCCAACCTGCCTGAGGAGAACCGTTGAAGTTTCCGAAATCATAGTCAACGCAGTCATCAAGAGTACAGTAACCGGTATGGTTGAGCACAATATCCATAACCACACGGATGCCGCGACGGTGAGCCTCCGTCACAAAGTTGCGCATATCCTCAATCGTACCCATGTTGCGATCCATGAAAGTCCAGTCGAGGGTATAGTAACCGTGGAAGGCATAGTGAGGGAACTGATCCCCTTTGCCTCCGGTCCATCCGTGCATCTGCTCGTAGGGAGCCGTGATCCAGATAGCATTCACACCGAGATTGTCAAGGTAATCGAGTTTCTCGGTGAGCCCTTTTATATCACCACCATGGAAGGTTGCCACGTTGGTTCCTCCGGCCGTCTTATGGCGATGATAGCTTTCGTCGTTAGATGTGTCTCCGTTATAGAAACGATCGGTGAGAACGAAATAGATATTGGCATTCTTCCAGGTGAAATATTCATTGCGAACCACTTGCGGTGTGGTAACCTTTATGGTATATGTCTCGGTTGAGTCACCGCTTTTCACTGTATAAGTGATTGTGTTCTCCCCTGCCACCAAGTTGCCTAAAGAATGGTTAGTGTAGGCGCGACCATTGACCGTTATGTCAACCGTTGCATCGGCAGA
Organism: uncultured Porphyromonadaceae bacterium; assembly: GCA_947174305.1. Classification (GTDB taxonomy): domain Bacteria; phylum Bacteroidota; class Bacteroidia; order Bacteroidales; family Muribaculaceae; genus Lepagella. Next base: position 4,388 of record CAMWIH010000045.1, read on the forward strand.
TGTCGGGGCGGCGGAGAAAGTTGCAATCGAGGCGGCCTCTTCCCCAAGCTCAACCTCATAATTCTTGGTCTGCTTATTGAAATTGCTTAATATGTTCTGGCCGTCAACCTTTATTTCAAGTCGGTTCAGAGTAGCATCACCGGCTGCAAATCCGGCCAATGCACCGGCACTCAGCAAAAGTGAGAGGAGCGTGCCTTTCAGATCATGAAGGATATATCTTTTCTGTTTCATTATGTTGGCTGGAAATTATTTCTTGATTACCTTATTGATTTTTTCTATTCCATCGGCAGTTACTGAGCGAAGGATGTAGAGACCGTCGGCAAGTCCGCCAAGGTCGATCACGGCTTCGGTTGAACCCATGAAATCGCCGCTCATCACCATAGCGCCGTTGATGCTGTAAAGCGCATAGCCATTGATTCCGGCAGAAGAAATGATGTGGAGCTCACCGTAGGTTGGATTGGGACCTACACGGAATTCATTGTTATCCACGCCAAACGCCTCCTGCAGAGATGTAGAATAGCTGAAATAAGTTTCCGAAAGCGGACACACCTGATTTGCAAGGCCTTTCAAGACAGGGTATGCCTTGGTGCCTTCAGCCCTCCATTCCCAAATATTGCTGAAATCCCAGCCTGTTAGCGAACGGAACTGCGTTTCATCGTGAAATATACTTGAAGCTTTTGTAACTGCATGGTCACCGTGAGTGGTCCATTGATTATGACCCAAAGGCATATTCTCCCAGCTGTAGTTGAGGGTGGTGCTGTTTTCTCCGTTATTGTTACCACCGAAACGGGCCACGAAATCATTGAATGCGGTGATCTTCTCGTTAAGCGCAAGTGAATTTTTTACCGTTCCATAGTTGGCGCCTACAAGTCCGCCGACATAATCGTAACCATTCACGACTCCTGAAGCGTAGGTATTGGAAATTGTGCCGCGGTTTTTACCTACAAGACCTCCTGTGGCATAATCGGATGGATTCTCCACTTTTGCTCCGGAATAGCAGTTGAGAATCTGTCCGGCTTCATTTTCTCCAACAAGACCTCCCACACATATTGAGGTTCCGGATACGCTCCCCATCGTGAAGCATCTCTCTATTAGACCACCTTTTAGCTGTCCTGCAAGGATGCCGGCATAGGTTGCTCCCGAAACGTTTGCGCCGATCACGCCAAGATTGCGGACGGTGCCTCCGTTGATACATGAGAAAAGACCTGTGGCAGAGCCGACACCGTTCCCCGAAAGCCGAATATTCTTTATGGCATGACCATTGCCATCAAATGTAGCGGCAAAAGGTGAGGAGACAGAGCCTATGGGTGTCGAGAGACCCGAAGCATCAATATCTGCCTCCATACGGAAATAATTCCCTGAAGTCCAGTCACCGGGAGTGGAAACAAGCATCTGAAGGTCTTGTGAAGTTTTCAAGATGAAGGGATCTGAGGCTGTGCCCTCCCCTCCTGAATAAGCGTCTTTGCGTCCCTGAACCACCTCTACATAGAGATTGTCAGTCTGTCCGCCATTCGCATTCTTGGCTATGAAGCCAAGTTTTATGAGAGTAAGCATTTCAGCATCAGTCAATCCATAGAATGTCTTGATATCCGGGATTGTGAAGGTATAAGTACCGTTACTTCCTGTCATCTGGAATGGCGAGGTATTCACATCGTCCCACTTAAAGGGTGATTTAGAACCGGTGCCTAAAGCAGCGCACCAGGTGTAACAATACACCGTGGAACCCAGATCCTTTCCGGAAATCTTTATCTCCAACGGCTTGTTGGACACTGCAGGAGAGGGGGTTGACGTTATCGATTCTGCATAGCCCTCTGCGACAGGCCACAGCATACCGGATAATGCCAACAATGAAACCAATAACTTTTTCATTGGAAAAACACGTAAGAAAATTTAGTAAATCACCCTGCATTCAGCCAAATGCAGGGTTTTAAAAATTAAAATAGTTAGCCAATTACAAAATTATAGTTTATTTATACCCTCACCAATTATTTTTCTATGTTCTACAACATATTTCAATCATGACGTGGCGGGAGCCTCCGAGCTTCCGCAATCTTAAAATCCTTTCTTCTTAACCAGACGGGCAAATGTTTCCGATACCTCTTCATTCATCTTGCCCGGATAGCGGATATCGGTGAATACCTGCGCAAGGGTCTCTTTCCCATTCTCCTTCACGAATCCTCTTGATTCTTCAAGATTTTCCTTATATTCAAACAACCGATCGATATCCTCCTTGGAATAATCCTTGTAGGTCTCCTTATGAAGCACGCCCTCTACAGGAATCCTGTCGGATGCCGAAGGAAAACCGGCACCCTCTTCCGGATAGCCGACCGTAAGACATATCACGGGCACCACACGCTCGGGAAGCTCAAGCACTTCAGCAATCTTCTCTGCATTATAGGTCACAGTGCCAAGATAGCAACTACCTATGCCGTTAAGTTCGGCAAGCGTCACAAACTGCTGGGCGAAGAGAGCAGTGTCTATAAGAGCGGTGATAAATGAATGATAATTACGGAATCCCGGCTCTGCATTCCTCTCTTCGCACCATTTCTCAAACCTGCGCAAATCGGCACAGAAGGTGAGCATCACCGAACAACCTTTAACCGAGGGCTGATTAAAATGAAGCGGAGCCAGACGCTCTTTCATATCCTTGTCGCGGGTGGCGACTACACTATAAAGCTGCATATTGCCGGTGGTCGGTGCATGAGACGCCGCCTCCAGAAGGGCCTCCAAAGTTTCGTTACCAACCTCTTTGGTTGAAGAATACCTCCTCAATGTGCTTCTGTTCTTGAAAAAATCAAGATATTTCAATTCCTTTTCCATACTTCTCTTTTCCCGCAAATTTAACAGAATTATCGCGATTTACCAAAGATAACTACTCCGCAGAAAGCAATTTTTAGTGTATAGAGCCAGCGTCATTACCTGAACCTGTAATTTTTGGGAGATAGCCCCGTATGATGACGAAAAAATGTACCGAAAAATGATTGGTTAGCAAAATTCAGAGCCTCACTCACCTGTTGCACCGTTAAAGAGGGATCATCAAGGAGAGCCTTGGCCTCAAGAATAACCTGACGGCATATCCATTTACGGGGTGTTTTCCCGGTGACTTCTGTTATGATCTGTCCGAGATACTTAGGCGAAACACACAGCTTCTGAGCATAAAACGATATCGACCGCTCCAACGCCCCATACTTCCCAACCAACCGAATGAAATCTCTGACTATAAGTTGCTTCCGATTAACCTGCACTTCAATATTGGGAGAATCGTTCAGACAATCGGAAATTATGCAGCCCATCATCTGGAGCCCGGCCCACACAAACTCCTTTTTCAGTTCAAAATCCCCTTCCGACAAACGCCGGCGCATAATCTTATAGATATTATATATTTCCTCTCTATCCTTCCCCTCAAGGCGCACAACAGGATTATCAAGAAGTTGATCAAGGGCTTTATTTGTTAGCCTTGAGGGGGGAAGGGAATTTATAAAACCGCGAGTATAACCCATAATGAACATTCTTAGGTTAGGATCCATCCTCAACCCCACAACAACCGTGCCTTCATAAATCATAAGCATCTCTCCGGCATGAAGAGTATGACTGATAAGATTCAATTGCGCTTCCATCTCTCCATCGACACAGAAAAGCATCATATTGAAACGAATTTTGAAGGGAGATCCCACCTTGAAATCCCCTATTGAATTTATATATTCGTGGCTCAGGTATGTGGCCGATTCAAGGTTGTCTGACGCTATAAATCCTATTTCTGATCCAATCACATTCTCTATTTTTCCAATCTCTTCAATATTCAGCTCATCAATAGGTTCGGATTGTCTATAATCTTTTCGGGATCGCATATATACTTTATTTTGCCGTAAAAATATATATTTTTATTGGATAATCCTATTTTTATGTTCAATTTTCCCTTAATACTGAAAATCAGAACATATTTAACTCCAAATCAAACACCCTGAAATTTTTGGAAAACCTTACCTTTGCCGAGCAAAAAAAGCATTGTGGAAATGAAATATCAATGGACTATTATCATGGCGCTCTGTCTCTGCTCATGCGCTCATGAAAAAGAGGAGAAAGCAACTACAATACATAATGTCTATGTGGCGATGCCCTCCGGAGAGTTGACAAGTGGAGAAAGGCAATTCGCAGGTGTGGTCGAGGAAAACAGTGAACTAAGTGTAGGTTTTAAAACCGCAGGTGAACTGAATCATATATATGTGCGTGAAGGGCAACATGTCTCAAAAGGTCAGCTACTTGCCTCCCTCGATGATTCCGACTATAAATTAGGAGTGGAGGCATTGCAGATACAATACGATCAAGTGAAAGAGGAAGTGGGACGGGCTCAAAAACTTTTTGAGAAGAAAAGCATGTCGGCCAACGATTATGAAAAGGCTGTGGCCGGTCTCCGTCAGTTGGGCGTTCAACTTCAGGCAAATAAAAACAAATTGGCCTACACACGACTCACCTCCCCTTCTTCCGGAATAATTGAATCGGTCAACTTTTCAGCCGGAGAAATGGTTGATGCAGGCACAGCTGTTTTCACACTGCTTGATGTTTCACAAAAAACTGTTGTGGTCGATATTCCTGTTTCTTTATGTCTTAACCGAGAGAATATTAAAGGAATCTATTGCAGCACAAGTCATTCCCCTGCTACAGAATATGGCATGACCGTGCTTAGCATTGTTCCGAAAGCCGATGGCAATCAATTATACCGGATGAAACTGGGATTCAAAGGAGAAAGCAAGACACTAACACCGGGAATGAACGTGACAGTAAGAGTGCAGTTTAATTCTTCGGGGAATGAAAATCTTAAAATCCCGGGAAGCGCATTGTTCAGAAAAGATGGGAAGAACTTCGTATGGATATTGAATCAGGATTCAACAGTGTCGATGCGTCAGGTAGAGATTAATCCCCGGTATAAAGGCACGGAAGTTGAGGTGATCTCCGGTTTGTCGCCTGCCACATCCATTATACGCGCGGGAGTCAGGATGCTTCATGAAGGTGAAAAAGTAAAGGTTATAGAAAAACCGTCTGAAACTAATTTCGGAGGAGTGCTATGAACAGATTAACCCGATTCTTTATGGAACGGACAGTGCTATTCTGGTCGTTCATGGTTATTATCATTGCTGCCGGCGTGCTCGCCTTTCTCAACATGCCAAAGCTTGAAGATCCGGCGGTGGCTCCCAAGCAAGCTATGGTGATTATCCCCTATCCGGGAGCTTCGGCTCATGAAGTGGAGATGAATGTGGCACAGCTGGTGGAGGAGGAGTTACGCACTCTCCCAGATGTCTATAAGATAAAGACAGATTGCCAGGATGGTATGGCTATGATTACTGTCGAGTTCAAGATGACTGTTTTGACCGAAGATCTTGAACAGCATTTTGATCTTCTACGACGCAAAGTAGATGGAATAAAGTCAAAATTACCTGCCGGCACCTACGACCCCATCGTAATGGACGATCTGATGGATGTGTATGGCATATTCTATGCGCTGACAGGAGATGGCTACTCCTACTCCGAACTCGAAAAATATGCCAAATATATCCGCCGAGAGCTGGCGGACGTGCCTGGTGTGAAACGCATTTCAATATCCGGCACTCGTGATGAGGTCATCGACATTATTCTTTCTAAAGAGGAGCTCGCCCGCAATGGGATGATTCCCACACAAGTGATGATGGCTCTGCAACAGGCCTCAAAACCGGTAAACGCCGGTAACATGAAAGATGGTTCGGAGAATCTTCGGCTTAGAGTCAACGAGGGAGTAAATACTGTTGAGGATTTAAGAAACCTCGAACTGAACACACCTGCCGGGAAAAGAATCCGTTTGGGCGAAATAGCGAAGATAGAACGCACTCTGTCAACACCTCAGCGAAACGGTTTCTTTATTAACGGAGAACCAGCCATTGCAATAGCCATTGCCATGGAAGGGGATGCTATCGTTCCTGATGTTGGCAAAGCTGTTGACGCCCGGCTCCATGAAGTGATGAAAACAGTGCCGGCAGGAATGAAGATCGACAAGATATTCTTCCAGCCCGACAAGGTGAATGATGCTATTTCTTCATTTATGATCAACCTGATTGAATCCGTTATAATCGTAATACTCATCCTTGTATTCACCATGGGATGGAGAAGCGGAATGATAATCGGGTTCGGATTGGTGCTTACAATCGCCCTCTCTTTCCCAATACTTCTTCAGATGGGAACCACGCTTCAACGCATCTCCTTAGGGGCTTTCATTGTGGCTATGGGTATGCTTGTTGATAATGCTGTAGTGATCATGGATGGTATCCTTATCGACAAGAAGCGGGGATTAAAGCCCGAACAGTATCTCTATCGAATAGGTAAGAATACCGCTCTTCCACTCCTTGGAGCCACTATAATCGCAGCCGCCACTTTTATTGCCATATATCTTTCACCCGATTCGGCAGGAGAATATGCAGGAGATCTATTCCTTGTGCTCTGCGTCAGCCTTCTTGCAAGCTGGGTTCTGGCTCTTGTTCAAGTGCCGGTATGCGCATCCGCGTGGCTCCCGAAGGATAAACCCGGAACCGGGAATAATATTAACGATGGAGCCGTTCTTAATTCCCCTGCTCATCGGTTTATCAGAAGAACTATCAGCGGACTTATAGCCCATAAATGGCTTACAATTATAATTGCCGCCGCCATTCTCGGAGCAAGCTGCTATGCGCTGACTAAGGTAAAAAATCTCTTCTTCCCTGACTTTGATTACAAGCAATTTGTAGTGGAATGTTATTTCCCATCCCAGACTTCCCCTGAAACCGTAATAACCGAACTTGACTCTATGGCACGTATGGTTTCTTCCGATAAAGAGATTGAGCGCGTTGCCGTAAGCACCGGGAGCCCGGCTGCACGTTATTGTCTTGTGCGCCCCATGACCTCCGGAGGGGATTGCTACGGAGAACTTCTCGTGGATTGTAAGGATTATGACGATGTGGTGAAGAAGATTCCGGGAATACGTCGCGAACTAAGGGAGAAATTCCCCGATGCATATATCAGAATCAGAAAATACAATTTCTCCATCTCTTCAAGCCATACTGTGGAAGTGGAATTTGCAGGACCGGATCCTGAAGTCTTACGCAATCTGAGTGCTAAGGCTGAAAAGATAATGAAGGATAGCAAGTATGTGGATTCCTATTCAGTGCAGAACAACTGGAATCCAACAGCAAGAACTCTTGTTGCTGATTATGATCCCAACGATGCCCTCCGAGGAGGAGTTAATCGTGGAGATGTTGCCAATGCGTTGCTTGCAGCAACCGACGGAATGCCGGTCGGCACAATGACAGATGGCGACAACATGATGATTGTGAATCTCAAGATCAGAAATTCCGATGGTTCGGAAATCACAGAGCTGGGCGATATCCCGGTATGGAGCATGATGAATTTTCATATCGACCCCTCCTCTCTTGCGTCGGAAATTATGTCGGGTAATGCCGGTAAGGTTGCGGATAATGCCTTACACACGATTCCTCTTAGCTCAGTGGCTCATGATATCAAACTTGAATGGAGTGAAAACATGGTGAAGCGTTTGAACGGCCGTCGCGTAATCGAAGCTGAATGTGACCCCGATCCTGAAAACAGCGAAGCCACTCCCGCCAAGGTGATTTCTGATATTAAAGAGAAAATAGAAGCGATCCCACTCCCTCCGGGCTATTCGATGAGATGGGTGGGTGAAGGCGAAATGCAGACGGAGGCAACCACCAATGTACTGAAGTTTATGCCAATCACTCTCTTCCTTATTATCATAATCCTTCTGCTTCTTTTCAACAGTTGGAGAAAGGTGGCTCTGATTCTCATCTGCTTCCCGTTTGTAGTGGTGGGAATTGTAATCGCTCTTCTTCTTGCAGATAGTCCGTTCACATTCATGGCGATTATCGGCGTGATGGGGCTGATAGGAATGATGATTAAAAACGCCATAGTTCTTGTTGACGAAATCGGGCGTCTGCAAAAGGAGGAAGGTATGCACCCCTACCATGCTGTGATAGAAGCTACTGTGTCAAGAGTGCGCCCCGTGCTTATGGCCTCTCTAACCACTATCGTGGGTATGATCCCTCTGATTTTTGACCCGATGTATGGCTCGATGGCCATAACCATCATGGGAGGGCTGACAGCCGGAACGGCAATCACTCTCCTCCTTCTCCCTCTATTCTATACAGTCCTAATGAGAATCCGCAAACCGAAAACAGATGAAACAGAAGATAAGAATTAAAGTCAGTTATTTGCTGTTGGGGCTTCTATCCTTGAGTGGCGAATCCCTGTGCGCAGAGCAGACGCTTACGCTTAATGCCGATGAATGCGCCCGTATGGCAGTTGAAAACAGCCGGACTATAGCCAATCGTCAGATTGCAAAGCGACAAGCGGAACTGGATGTCAAGATAGCCGATATCTCCCGCCTCCCCAATGTCCAGGGGATGGCGAGCGGAATGTATATGGTGCCGGATATGGAGATGATGGGTATGAAAGTTGAGATGCGCGGTGCCTATATGGCCGGTCTGCAAATCACACAGCCTATCTATGCCGGTGGTAAGATTACTGCAGGGAGGCGTCTGGCGCGCATTGGCCGCGATGTGGCCGAAGAACAGTTGCGGATGGAGCGTATGGATGTAATGGCCGATGCGCTTAAGTCATATTGGACTTATGTGGCTGTGCTCGATAAAGTGAAGCTTACCAAGAGCTACACGGCTATGATCGATACCATTCTCGGACAGACGGCTGTGGCTGTGGAAGTAGGCATGGCCACAGAGAATGATCTTCTGAGAATTTCTGCAAAAAGGAGTGAGATAGCCTATCAGATGAAGAAGGCTGAGAGCGGTGCCGAACTGTGCCGGCTTGCCCTGTGCAATGCAATCGGTGCTGATTTTGAAACACGTATCCTACCCTCCGACACTATGCCGGAATACCGACACAATGATCATTTCACAACCGACATTTCAGCACGTCCGGAACTTGCCTTGCTTCGCCATAAGGTGGAGGCCTCTCGCCAACAGGTAAAGATGACACTTGGAGATTTCCTCCCGACCGTCGGTTTAAGTCTCGGCTACAACTGGTATGGCAATATAAAAATGAAAGGATATGCTGATGTGGGAAATGGAATGATGATTCCTTATACAACCAAGATGCAGGATAATTCCGGGATGGCTATGCTTGCCGTGCAGATTCCCATTTTCCATTGGGGAGAGGGGGCAAAGAAGGTGAGACGCGCCAGGCTGGAGGTGGAACGTTCACAACTTGAGCTCGAGGAAAACTCTGAGCTGCTCGAATTGCAAGCACGACAAGCCGCACTGAATCTTGAGGATGGACTGACCCTGATAAAGACTGCTGAAACCGCTCTTTATCAGGCTATGGATAATCTTAGGGTGATGCAGGAGCGGTATGATGCCGGAATGTCTAACCTTACCGACCTTTTGGATGCCCAGAATCAATGGCAACAGGCACACAGCGATATGATCGAGGCTTCCACACAATATCAGATCTATCGCGTTGAATGGCTAAGGGCAATCGGGAAGCTCTAAGAGCCAAGCTAAATAAAATAAACGGAGGCCGAATTGGCTTCCGTTTATTTTATTACTTATAGTGACTCTTTCTATTTTACAGTTCAATATTTAGTCTTCCTTTATATTGTGGAACACATTCTGAACATCCTCGTCTTCCTCGAATTTGTCGAGGAGCTTGTCGAGCTGTTCACGCTGTTCGGGAGTCACCTCCTTATAGTCGGTCGGGATGCGCTCAAACTCTGCCGATACAATCTCCATACCCTTGTCTTCAAGGAATTTCTGGAGGTTGGAGAACTGGTCGAACGCACCATAAATCATCCATTCCTCTTCATCGGTCTCAAGCTCGGCTTCAAAGTCCATAAGCTCAAGCTCAAATTCATCGTGATCAACAGCATCGTTGGGCTTTACGTGGAACACACTCTTATGATCGAAAAGGAATGAGAGCGAACCCTGGGTGCCTAATGAACCGCCATATTTGTTGAAATAGCTGCGCACGTTGGCCACGGTGCGCTGGTTATTGTCGGTTGCAGTCTCCACGACGATAGCGATTCCGAAGGGTCCGTATCCTTCATATACAATCTCCTTATAGTCGCCGGCATCTTTGTCGGTAGCTTTCTTGATGGCGCGCTCCACAGTATCTTTAGGCATGTTTGCGGCCTTCGCATTCTGCATAAGCACACGCAGACGCGGGTTCATATCGGGATCCGGACCGCCGGCCTTGGCTGCGATGGTGATCTCCTTGCCGATACGAGTGAAGGTTCGGCTCATATTGCCCCAGCGTTTCAATTTACGGGCTTTACGATATTCAAATGCTCTTCCCATTGTGAATTTCTTATACTTATAGTAGTTGTTATTCTGTTTTCTCTTTGTCTTAGCGGAGTTCTGCCCCGAATGCCTGAAGCGCCTTGATGATCTTGTTCATCGTGGTCTCGATCTGCTTGTCATTAAGGGTTTTCTCCATATCCTGCAACTTCATGGTCACGGCATACGACTTCTTGCCCGCAGGAAGGTTCTTACCCTCATAAACATCGAAGAGACGAACATCGCGAAGAAGCTTCTTCTCTGTCTTGCGTATCACCTCTTCAATATCGGCGAACTTCACACTCTTGTCAACCAACAAAGCCAAGTCGCGATCCACAGCCTGAGTTTTGGGGAGTTCAGCATATTTTACATCTGTCTTGCGCGCCTGCTTGTAAAGGGCAGTCCAGTCAACAGATGCATAGACCACACTCTGCTCGATATCGAATTTCTTCAACACTGCAGTGCGGATAATGCCAACCTCGGCAAGATGCTTGCCCGACTTAAAGCTGATGTCGAGTTTCACCGCAAATATCTCATCGTTACACTGCTCAAACTTCAATGAACTTTCAGCGATTCCGGCGCGCGAGAAGATATTGAGCAAGATTCCCTTGAGGTCATACACACTTGCTTCAGCTCCTTTAACATTCCAGGACGCACGGTTCATCTTACCAGTCATCCACAATGCCAGGGTCTCATTTTCCGAATATTGAGCGAGCGGTTTTTCAGCATTAGCCTCCTTGGATGAATCAAAACCATAAACCTTTCCAAATTCATAGAATTTCAAATCACCCTCCTTGCGGTTCACATTGTGGGATATTGACTCCAAGCCCCCGTAAAGGAGTGTCTGACGCAACACAGCAAGGTCGTTGCTCAACGGGTTCATCAACCTTACGCATGCAGAAAGCGGATAACGCTCCGAACCTTCATAATATGAAACGGCACTCAGCGAATTGTTAAGGATTTCGTGGAAGCCCTGTGCAGTGAGCTGTTCGCTCACTAACTGCTGCAAGTCATAGCTATTGTCAGTATCCCCTCGCTGAGAGAGGGATACGTGCATCTGGTCGCTTATCTCGACATTGTTGTAGCCATATACGCGAAGAATCTCCTCAACCACATCGCAGGGACGATACACATCAACACGGTAGGTCGGCACCTTGAGATGCAGAGTGTCGGCATCCTTCTCCTCCACATCAAATTCCAAGGCTTTCAATATGCAGACGACAAGCTCCTTCGGAAGGGTCTTGCCAATAAGTTTTGCACAATAATCAAGTGAGAAATCCATCTCCGCCTTGGCAATCGGCTCCTCATAAAGATCTTTCACGCCCCCGCATATCTCGCCTCCGGCAAGCTCCTTGATCATGACAGAAGCAAGACGCGCGGCATAGTCGCAGATATTGGGGTCGGTGCCACGCTCATAACGGAATGAAGCATCTGTGGAAAGGCCATGACGACGTGCTGTGCGTCGCACACGGGTAGGATTGAAATATGCTGACTCGATGAATACCGATTTCGTATCCTCTGTCACACCTGAATCCAGACCTCCGAACACGCCGGCGATACACATAGGCTCCTCAGCATTGCATATCATGAGGTCGGCGGAATGAAGTTCACGCTCCACACCGTCAAGCGTCGTGAACTTTGTGCCCTGCGGACAAGTGCGGACCACAATCTCCTCACCCTTCACCTTGCCAAGGTCGAAGCAATGAAGAGGCTGGCCTATTCCCTGGAGTATGAAGTTGGTGATATCAACGATATTGTTGATGGGTCGCTGGCCTACTGCGCTCAGAAGATTCTTAAGCCATTCGGGCGACTCCTTAACTTCCACATTGCGGATGGTTACACCACAATAGCGCGGGCAACCCTCCTTATCTTCAATCCGGATTGAAACAGCGCCATCTTCGCGATCGGTGGAGAATGCTTCAACAGAGGGAACCGAAACCTCCGGATAATCCTCACGCTTCCCTTCAAAGGCCTCACACCACATCTTCGCCTTGATATCGCGCGCCACACCCAAATGGCTGGCGGCATCGACACGGTTGGGGGTGAGCTCCACTTCAAGCACATAGTCACTCTCAACGTTGAAATATTCCGATGCAGGTGTGCCGGGCTTTACATCGTCGGGAAGCACCATAATGCCGGCGTGCGACGCGCCGACTCCTATCTCATCTTCGGCACATATCATGCCAAATGACTCTACACCGCGGATTTTTGATTTGCGAATCTGAAATTCCTTGTCGCCATCATAGAGGGTGGTGCCAACAGTGGCCACTATCACATTCTGACCCGCGGCAACATTGGGAGCTCCACACACTATCTGAACAGGCTCCCCCTCCCCGATGTCAACGGTGGTGATATGGAGATGATCTGAATCGGGATGGTCAACACACATCAATACTTTGCCGGTTACGATGCCACGCAGTCCGCCACGGATGCTCTCCACTTCCTCAACTGTGTCGCATTCAAGACCGAGAGATGTGAGTCGCGCTGAAAGTTCTCGCGGAGAAACTTCCGGGTCAATGAACCGTTTAAGCCATTTATATGAAATATTCATCGTTGATTATTATCTTTTATTTTTATGTTGCAAAATTAATAAAAATAGTTGAAGTATTGCGTAAGTTCTCAAAATTAAACGTTAAGCATGACCATACGGATAGAAATTTACTGTTTCATTCCCTCTTTTCCACTCCTGCTGCCCGGAGTTCGATACGGAATGTGGTGCCTTTGCCAAGTTCGCTCTCCTTCACGAATATCTTCCCTCCATGATATTCCTCTATTATGCGTTTCACCAGAGTAAGCCCCAGGCCCCACCCGCGTTTCTTGGTGGTGTAGCCGGGATTGAACACGGTCTTGAAGTTTTTCTTGGCAATACCTTTCCCTGTGTCGCGCACCTCAATCCACAC
>CAMWIH010000046.1 GCA_947174305.1 uncultured Porphyromonadaceae bacterium
GTGCAAGAGCACTTTGGCGGGCAAACGGTATGAAAGAGGAGCAGATTGGGAAGCCCATTATTGCGGTTGTCAATTCCTTCACTCAGTTTGTGCCCGGACACACCCATCTGCATGAAATTGGTCAAACTGTTAAAAAAGAGATTGAGAAACTTGGTTGCTTTGCCGCGGAGTTCAACACGATTGCTATTGACGACGGCATTGCCATGGGTCATGACGGGATGCTCTATTCCCTCCCTTCCCGAGATTTGATTGCAGATTCTGTGGAATATATGGTCAATGCCCATAAGGCTGATGCTATGGTTTGCATCAGTAATTGCGATAAGGTCACCCCGGGGATGATGATGGCCGCCATGCGCCTCAATATTCCTGCCATATTTGTTTCAGGTGGTCCTATGGAAGCCGGCAACGCGGGGGGTAAAAAAGTTGACCTCATCAATATTATGATTGATGCTGCCGATGACACCAAGTCTGACAAGGATATCGAGGAACTTGAAAAGAACGGATGCCCTACATGTGGCTCCTGTTCAGGCATGTTTACCGCCAATTCAATGAATTCCTTGAATGAGGCTCTCGGTCTGGCTTTGCCCGGTAACGGAACCCTACTTGCTTCTCACAAAAACCGTATTGATCTCTTTAAGGAGGCCGCACGGAAGATTGTGGAGAATACCTATAAATTTTATCGTGATGGAGATGAAAGCGTCTTACCCAGAAATATTGCTTCCAGAGATGCTTTGCTGAATGCTATGACGCTTGATATAGCAATGGGCGGGAGCACAAACACCGTGTTGCATCTTCTGGCAGTGGCTAATGAAGCCGGGGCAGATTTTGATATGGAAGATATCGATATGCTTTCAAGAAGAACTCCGGTTCTTTGTAAAGTTGCCCCTAATAGTCACTACCATATCGAAGATGTTAACAGGGCAGGTGGCATCCTCTCTATCATGAAGGAATTGGATAATGCCTCGCTGGTCAATACCGGAGTGAAGCGTGTTGACGGGCTTACTCTTGGGGAGGCAATTGAAAAGTATGCCATAGGTGGTGCTTCCTATTCTGATGTCGCCGACCATCTTTGGCACTCCGCCCCGGGAGGTGAACACACGGTGGTGATGGGTTCGCAACAGAATTCATACAAGGAATTGGACACCGACCGGAAGAGAGGATGTATCCGTGATTTTGATCACGCATACGTGAAAGATGGTGGCCTTGCTGTCTTGAAAGGGAATATTGCCCAGGACGGTTGTGTGGTGAAGACTGCCGGTGTGGATGAAAGCATATTCAGATTCTCCGGACCCGCAAAAGTGTTTAATTCGCAGGAGGAGGCCGTTGAAGGTATTTTATCTGATAAGGTGAAGAGTGGTGATGTGGTGGTAATCCTCTATGAAGGGCCTAAGGGAGGCCCCGGCATGCAGGAGATGTTATATCCCACAAGCTACATAAAAAGCAAACATCTGGGCAAAGAATGCGCTTTGATCACGGACGGACGCTTTTCGGGAGGCACATCAGGATTGTCAATCGGCCATATTTCTCCCGAAGCCGCTGCCGGGGGCAATGTTGCCTTGATCAAGGATGGGGATATTATTGATATCGACATCCCGGCACGCTCAATTAATGTGCAACTTTCAGATGAAGAGCTTGCCAAACGGCGAGAAGAGGAGGATGCTTTTGGCAAAGAGTCCTTCACACCCAGATCTCGAGACAGGTATATCAGCCGTGCCCTAAAGGCTTATGCGGCATCAGTCACTTCCGCTGATAAAGGCGGAGTAAGAACAGAACTTTAAACGACAACCAGATGAGTAATAAAATCTCAGGTGCGGAAATTTTGATAAGGTCATTAATTGACCAAGGGGTCAAAAATATATTCGGTTATCCTGGCGGAACAATAATGCCGGTGTATGATAAGCTTTATGATTTCACAGACCGGATTAATCATTATCTTGCACGGCATGAGCAGGGGGCTATTCATGCCGCCGAAGGCTTTGCACGGGTCACGGGAGAAACAGGAGTGGTGTTTGCCACCTCGGGTCCCGGTGCAATGAATCTGTTGACCGGACTTAATGATGCCCTGATCGACAGCACGCCTATAGTTGCAGTTACAGGCCAGGTGGCCACAGCTTTCCTTGGTAAGGATGCCTTTCAGGAATCGGACATAGTCAGTGTTACGCTACCGGTTACGAAATGGACCATCCAGGTTCGCAAACCGGAAGACATATCCCTTGCTATTGCCAAAGCGTTTTATATTGCCAATTCAGGGCGTCCCGGACCTGTGGTGGTGGATATCACTAAGGATGCGCAGACAAGTTTAGCCGAGTATCTCCCCCAGACTTGTTCTTATCTCCGCAGTTACCATCCGAATCCGGAAATAAAGGATTCCACTGTGCTTGAAGCTGCGGAGTTGATCAATAAGGCTCATTCTCCACTGATATTAGCCGGACACGGTATAGCCTTGGCAAAAGCGGAAGGTAAGCTGCTGAATTTGGCTGAGAAAGCTGACATACCTGTGGCCTGCACCATGCTTGGCTTATCGTCAATCCCTTCAGACCATCCCTTGTATAAGGGAATGCTCGGTATGCACGGAAATATCGGCCCCAATATCAATACGAACAAAGCAGATGTGATCATCGCTTTGGGAATGAGGTTTGACGACCGTGTGACGGGCGATGTTTCAAAATATGCTCCTGATGCGAAAATTATTCACGTGGATATAGACGCCAGTGAGTTTGACAAATGTGTGAAGAGCGACATTCATATTCACGGATGCGTTAGCCAGGCTCTTGATAAGTTGATTCCTTTTATAAATGAGAATAGTCATAAGGATTGGCTTGACTCATTCCGTCCTCATGAGGAAATTGAGAAAGAGAAAGTGATGGAGCGTGAGATTAATGCTTCCACCGACGATGGTAAGATGCTTATGGGTGAGGTGGTGAACAAGGTGAGTAAAGCATTTGGTGATGATGCCATTCTTGTCACGGATGTTGGGCAGAATCAGATGTTTGGCGTGAAGTATTTCCGCTTCAAGAACCCAAGAAGCATTGTCACTTCAGGGGGCCTCGGCACAATGGGGTTCGGACTCCCCTCTTCTATCGGTGCGAAAATAGGAGTTCCCGACAGGAATGTGGTGTTGTTTGTGGGCGATGGCGGCTTCCAGATGACTTTGGAGGAACTGGGGATGATTATGGAATATAACATTGGAGTGAAGATTGTTTTGCTAAACAATAACTTCTTGGGAAATGTGCGCCAATGGCAACATCTGTTCTTTAACGGCCGGTATAGTGCCACGCCTATGATTAATCCTGACTTCAGGATGATTGCTGATGCCTACGGCATTCCGGCTGAGGATGTTTCCTCACGCGATGAGCTGGAAGGGGCCATCCATCGTATGGCCGAACATACCGGGGCTTACCTGCTGAATATTAATATTGAACCCCGTGATATGGTGTTCCCAATGACTCCTCCCGGAGCAGCCGTGAGCGATATACTTTTGGCAGAAAACGAATATTATAAACCTGAAAATAATTGAGAATGGACAAGCAGCTCTACACAATTGAGGTTTATTCTGAAAATCATGTGGGTGTCTTGCACCAGGTTGCTATGACTTTCAGCAGAAGATGTGTGAATATAGAATATCTGGAAGCAAAACCTTGTTCTACGGAGGGAGTGCATAAGATAACGGTAATTTTCCGAAGCTCTCCTGAAATTATGAAGCAGATAATGAAGCAGATTGAAAAGCGTGTCGATGTGTTGCGCGTTTCAATTCTGCCTAACAGATATA
The DNA here is from genome assembly GCA_947174305.1 of uncultured Porphyromonadaceae bacterium. Lineage (GTDB taxonomy): Bacteria > Bacteroidota > Bacteroidia > Bacteroidales > Muribaculaceae > Lepagella. The sequence continues at coordinate 3,770 of CAMWIH010000046.1, forward strand.
CAGAAGAGGTCAATTATTAAATTCCCTTCCCTTTCCAGGTTAAGTTAATAATGTTAATTTCAGGAAAAGGGATATAAAACCCATAAAAATTTATAATTATGGCAAAACTTAAATTCGGTGAAATCGAAGAGACAGTAGTCACCCGCGAGGAATTCCCTGTTGAAAAAGCGCGTGAAATTTTGAAAGACGAGACTATTGCCGTGATAGGCTATGGTGTTCAAGGTCCGGGCCAGGCCCTCAATCTTCGCGACAATGGCTTCAAGGTGATTGTTGGCCAGCGTGAAGGAAAAACTTATGAAAAGGCTGTTAAAGACGGCTGGGTTCCCGGTGAAACGCTCTTCTCAATAGAAGAGGCATGTGAAAAGGCCACCATTATCATGTGTCTTCTTTCTGATGCCGCCGTGATTTCCGTATGGCCAACCATAAAAAAACATCTTACAGCCGGAAAGGCGCTTTACTTTTCACATGGCTTTGCCATTGCATGGCCGGAAAGAACAGGTGTGGTTGCCCCCAAGGATATTGACCTTATCCTCGTGGCTCCCAAAGGTTCCGGCACATCTCTACGCACAATGTTTCTCGAAGGACGAGGTCTCAATTCAAGTTATGCAGTGGAGCAGAATTACACAGGCCGTGCCCTTGAGCGCACACTTGCGCTTGCAATCGGCATAGGTTCAGGATATATTTTTGAAACCACTTTCAAGCGAGAGGCATACAGTGACCTCACCGGTGAACGCGGTTCGCTTATGGGAGCCATTCAGGGGTTGCTTCTTGCTCAGTATGAGGTTTTGCGTGAGAACGGTCATTCTCCCTCGGAAGCTTTCAATGAAACAGTCGAGGAGCTTACTCAGTCTTTGATGCCTCTCTTTGCGGCAAAGGGTATGGACTGGATGTATGCCAATTGTTCAACAACCGCTCAGCGTGGTGCTCTCGATTGGATGGGTCCTTTCCATGATGCAATCAAGCCTGTGGTTGAAAAACTCTACAATAGCGTGGCTACGGGTGTGGAGGCTCAGAATTCTATAGATTCCAACTCTAAACCGGGTTACCGTGAGGGTCTTGAAAAAGAGCTTAAAGATCTGCGCGAAAGCGAAATGTGGCAGGTGGGAGCTGTTGTGCGCCAGCTTCGTCCTGAAAATAATTAATTGATTAAGCTCAGGCAGTTACGGCTGCTTAATGATGAATAATGTTTGATGGCTCATCTCCATTTCATAGATGAGCCATCATTTAAAGTTTTTTCTTACCAATTGAAATGAAGGTATTAAAATTTGGTGGTTCTTCAGTGGGATCTTCGGAGAGTCTTGCCACTGTGAAAAAGATAGTTGAAGGAGATTCGGAAAGGAAGATTGTTGTTGTCTCCGCATTAGGAGGGATAACCGACCTCCTGATATCCACGGCGCGTCTTGCTGTGGCCGATGATATCCGTTATCTTGATTCATACGCACGCATTGTGGAGCGTCATCTTGACATTGTGGCACACTCCGTGCCGCCACAGAGGAGGGCATCTACAGAATCGGTGGTAAAGATGATGCTTGAGGAACTCGGCAACATCTTCAAGGGAGTAATGCTTTTGCACGATCTCTCTCCGCGTGCCCTGAACATTATAGTCAGTTATGGAGAACGTCTCTCAAGCATTATTGTTGCCAATATTATTGAAGGTGCCACCCATTTTGATTCCCGTACCTTCATAAAAACTAAAAGAAACAGCCACGGAGAAAATATCCTTGATTCACAACTCACCAATTCAATGATAGAAAAAAATGTCGGTGAGGCGGAGTGGAATACAGCTGTGATGGGAGGATTCATTTCCTCAGACAAGCATGGCGATGTTACCAATCTTGGCAGGGGTGGTTCCGACTATACGGCAGCCATTATGGCGGCCGCTTTTGATGCTGATGTCCTTGAAATTTGGACGGATGTCGATGGGTTCATGACTGCGGATCCGCGTGTAATCGACAGTGCATACGTGATCGACTCACTCTCTTTCACGGAAGCCATGGAGCTCTGTAACTTCGGAGCAAAGGTGATTTATCCTCCTACAATTTATCCTGTCTATCACAAGAATATTCCGATCCTTGTCAAGAATACTTTCAATCCTTCTGCTCCAGGTACGCTGATAAGCAATAAAAAGTCATCTAACGGAAAGCCGATCAAGGGTATATCTTCAATCAATGACACGTGTCTTGTCACCTTGACAAGCCTATGTATGGTTGGTGTGATTGGTGTAAATTCCCGGATTTTTAATGCGTTGAAGAACAATGGAGTAAGCGTTTTCCTTGTCAGTCAGGCTGCCAGTGAGAACAACACTACAATTGCCGTCAGGAACGACGATGCTGATTTAGCGGTCGAAACCCTTCGGGAGGAATTTGCCGCGGAATTTGAATCGGGAATGTTCAATGATATTAAAGCGGAGCGTAATCTGGCCACAGTGGCCGTGGTGGGTGAAAATATGAAACACACCACCGGACTTGCAGGAAAACTCTTTAATACGGTCGGGCGGAACGGTATTAATGTGATTGCCTGTGCGCAAGGCGCCTCTGAAACCAATATCTCTTTCGTGATAGAGAAGAGCAGCCTGCGTAAGGCTTTGAACGTGATACACGATTCTTTCTTCCTATCTGAAACCCAGGTGTTGAATATTTTCCTTGCCGGCACAGGCAATGTGGGTAGTAAACTTCTTCAACAGATTGCCAAACAGCAGGAGAAACTTAGGAAGGAGAAGAACCTGCGTATTAATGTTGTGGGAATTGCAACCAGTAAGCGTGCCCTTTTCAATAGGGATGGGATTGATATCACATGTTACCGTGAGGAGCTTATGCAAAATGGGATAGACAGTAGTCCTGATATCTTGAAAGAGAATATCCTTAAGATGAATATTTTCAATTCAGTGTTTGTGGATTGCACGGCTTCCCCTGAAATAGCGAATCTTTATGGTGACTTGCTTGAAAAGAATATCAGTGTGGTTGCAGCAAACAAGATAGCCGCCTCTTCATCATATACTTCATATCGTAATCTTAAGGAGACGGCCCGAAAAAAAGATGTAAAATATCTTTTTGAAACCAATGTGGGAGCCGGCCTTCCAATCATAAACACCATAAATTCACTGATCAATTCGGGCGACAAGATTTTGAAGATTGAAGCTGTGGTTTCGGGTACCCTTAACTATATTTTCAATGTCCTTGCCAAAGATGTTCCCCTAAGCAAAGCGGTGCAGCTTGCCAAGGAAGCCGGATATACGGAGCCTGATCCGAGGATTGACCTTTCCGGAAAGGATGTGATCCGTAAACTTGTTATTCTTGCCCGTGAAGCCGGATATGATGTGGAGCAGGAGGATGTGGAGAAGAACCTTTTTGTGCCCGAAGAGTTTTTTGAAGGAGGACCTGAAGAGTTCCTGGATAAGATTAAGGAACTTGACGCGGAATTTGAAATGAAAAGGTCGGAGGCTGAGAAGGATAATCAGCATTTCAGGTTTGTTGCTTCTCTCGATAATGGTAAAGTGAGTGTCGGCTTGCGTCTGGTGGATGCTGATCATCCTTTTTATACGTTAGCCGGAAGTAACAATGTTATACTCCTTACCACAGAAAGATACATGGAATACCCGATGGTGATAAAGGGTTATGGAGCCGGTGCGGAAGTGACGGCGGCGGGAGTGTTTGCCGACATTATAAGTATTGCAAATATCAGATAGTAACTAAAAGTTACATTGCTCGTAGCGTGCAATGTTTCAGTGTGGAATCAGGATTAAAACTCGCTCTGGATATGAAAAAAATAATAATTTTGGGAGACGGAATGGCTGATGAGGCTTGTGAGTCGTTAGGGGGCCTCACTCCTTTGGAAGCCGCTTCCACCCCTACCTTGGACGCTCTTGCGGCTAACGGAAGGAACGGGTTGTTAGCCACTGTGCCCGATGGGTTCGCTCCCGGTAGCGAGATTGCCCATCTCTCTCTACTTGGTTACAATGTGCCGGAAGTGTTTGAAGGTCGCGGTGTTCTGGAGGCCGCCAGTATGGGAGTTGAGATAGATGATGATGAAATGGCGATGCGATGCAATTTGATATGCATTGATGCTGATGGAAAGATTAAGAATCATTCGGCCGGGCATATCTCCACGGAGGAGGCAAACGAACTTATTAATGCTTTAAACGTGGAGCTATGTGATGCACGTTCCGTTTTTCACACCGGGGTAAGTTATCGGCATTTATTGAAAATAAGAGGAGCCGATAAGAGGATTATTTGCACTCCACCCCATGATGTTCCCGGAGCACCCTTTAAAGAGGTCTTGATCAAACCTGAAATAGAGGAGGCTAAGGAAACTGCAGATTACATTAATGAAATGATCATACGTTCACAAGAAATTCTTTCCAGGCATCCTGTTAATCTGCGTCGAATGGCTGAAGGAAAGGATCCCGCAAATAGTATTTGGCCGTGGAGTCCGGGCTATAAACCTGCGATGAAGACCATGCAAGAGCTTTTCGGGATTGGTAAAGGATATGTGATTTCGGCAGTTGACCTTATAAATGGTATCGGTGTGTATGCCGGACTGACCCCTATTCATGTGGAGGGCGCAACAGGCCTATATGATACAAATTATGAAGGGAAAGTCCGGGCGGCCTTAGATGCCCTGAGAGGAGATGCTGACTTTGTTTTTCTACATATCGAGGCCAGTGATGAAGCCGGACATGAAGGGGATGTGGAGTTGAAGAAAAAGACAATTGAGGCTCTTGATGCTCGTGTGGTCAACCCTATTGTCAATGCCCTCGTTGATTTTAATGAAGATGTAGAGATTGCCGTTTTACCGGATCATCCTACCCCTTGCAAAATAAAGACGCACACATCCTCCCCTGTCCCCTTTATAATATATAGAAAGGATTTGACCCCCGACTCTGTGAAAAGTTATTCAGAAAAGGAAGCCGGTAAGGGATTTTATGGGCTGATGGGAGGTGATGAGTTTATTAAAGAATTTTTACGTTAAATATCCAATCATAAGATGAAATATAGAAGTACTGCCGCCCTCTCCCCCGAGGTCTCACTCGAGGAGGCCGTGGTGAAAGGACTTGCGCCCGATAAAGGACTATATATGCCTCTTTCATTCCCATCCTTGTCTAATGACTTCATTAATCATCTTCCGGAAATGTCTCTTCCGCAGATGGCTTATGAAGTAGCCGCCGCTTTATTCGGAGAGGATGTGGAGGAGGATGCTTTAAAGAGAATAGTTGAAGAGACCCTTAATTTCAAGATTCCTCTTGTAAAAGTGGATGATAATATCTTCTCACTTGAACTCTTCCATGGGCCTACATTGGCTTTCAAGGATGTAGGAGCTCGTTTTATGGCTCGATTGCTTGGATATTTCAATCGGTCGAATAAAGAGAGGACTGTGAATGTTTTGGTAGCTACTTCGGGAGATACGGGAAGTGCAGTTGCCAATGGTTTTCTGGGTGTGGAAGGGGTGCATGTATTCGTGCTTTACCCCAAAGGGAAAGTGAGCAGGATTCAGGAAGCGCAGTTCACAACGCTTGGTAGAAACATAACAGCTATAGAGGTTGACGGAACTTTTGATGACTGTCAGGCATTGGTTAAAAAAGCTTTCCTCGATAAAGACCTTAATGAGGCCATGATGCTGACATCTGCCAATTCAATCAACGTTGCAAGATTTTTGCCCCAGATGTTCTATTATTTCTATGCTTACGCGCAGGCGGTGAAAGCTGGGGCTGATCCTTCTGAGATTGTTTTCTGTGTGCCGAGCGGAAACTTCGGAAACATCACCGCCGGACTGATTGCAAAAAAGATGGGATTGCCGGTTAAACGTTTCATTGCGGCAAATAATGCCAATGATATCTTTTATAATTACCTTAACTCCGGCATTTATACTCCCAAAAAATCGGTTCAGACCATTGCGAATGCAATGGATGTCGGCGATCCGAGCAATTTTGCAAGGGTTCTTGATTTGTACGGGAATTCGCATGAGGAGATTTGCTCCGACATTTCCGGTGCAACTTATTCTGATCAGGAAATTTCAGAAACCCTGCAAAAGACATTCAAGGAGAATGACTATTTGCTTGATCCGCATGGTGCCGTTGCCTTCCGGGCTCTTTCTGAGAATCTCGATCGTTCAGAAACCGGTATCTTCCTCGAAACTGCACATCCTGCCAAATTCAAGGAGACTGTTGAGGGTATAATCGGTGAGGAGATTGCTGTGCCTGATCGCCTTATGGCATTTCTGGAAAATGAAAAGAAAACTGTGCCGTCATCCGGAGATTTCGGGGAGTTTAAAAACCTCCTTTTGAATCTCGTTAAGCAATGAGCTTCGAGTTTTCAAGAATGTTTGGATTTAGCCTGCATCTGTCATTTTATATGACGGTAGCAGGCTAAACTTTTGTTAAAATGGAATATTTTGGGGGGTGAAAAATATAAAAACTCTCAAACATAGATAAAAAGGGAGGATATAATTGGGATTTTCCTAACAAATTATTAAATTTGCATATCACAATCGGAGAATGACACAAATCAAATGGTCATTAACCTTAAAACTTATATTATTTTCAGGAGGAATGCTATTTTGAATTCCTCCATATCTCACGTTGAAACACAATCTAAAAGTCATATAAAATATTAAATTCATAAACCTCTATGGCAAAGAAAATCTATACGTTCGGCGGTGGAAAAGCTGAAGGTAATGCCGAGATGAGAAACCTTCTCGGGGGCAAGGGAGCCAATCTTGCAGAGATGAATCTATTAGGTATGCCCGTTCCTCCGGGTTTCACCATCACAACAGAAGTCTGCACTGAATATACACAATATGGCCGTGATAAAGTAGTTGAAGACATCAAGAAAGATGTTGAGAAAGCTATCGCTCATGTTGAAGAGCTCACAGGCAAAAAATTTGATGATCCTTCCAATCCGCTTCTTGTATCCGTTCGTTCAGGAGCCCGTGCATCAATGCCGGGTATGATGGACACTGTGCTTAACCTTGGTATGAACAATGCCACTGTTGAGACTATGGCTGAGAAGAGCGGCAACCCCCGTTTCGCATGGGATAGCTACCGTCGTTTCGTTCAGATGTATGGTGACGTTGTTCTTGGCATGAAGCCAAAGAGCAAGACCGACATTGATCCTTTTGAGGCGATTATGGATCAGGTGAAAGAGGAGAAAGGCGTTAAATTCGATAACGAACTTGATGTTGACGATCTTAAAGAGCTCGTTAAGCGTTTCAAGGCTGCCGTGAAGGAATATACCGGCAAGGATTTCCCTGAATCAGCATGGGAACAGCTCTGGGGCGGAATCTGTGCCGTATTCGATAGCTGGATGAATGAACGTGCAATCATCTATCGTCGCATGAACCAGATTCCTGAAGAATGGGGCACTGCCGTTAACGTTCAGGCAATGGTTTACGGAAATATGGGTGACAACTCAGCTACAGGTGTTGCTTTCAGCCGTGATGCCGCCACAGGCGAAAATATTTTCAACGGTGAGTATCTTATCAATGCTCAGGGAGAGGATGTAGTTGCAGGTGTTCGTACCCCTCAGCAGATTACTGTTGAAGGTTCGCGTCGTTGGGCTGCCCTCCAGGGTATAAGCGAAGAGGAACGTCGCACAAAATATCCTTCTCTTGAAGAGTCTATGCCCGACTGTGCCGCCGAACTTATCGCTACTGCAAAACGTCTTGAAGACTACTATCGCGATATGCAGGATATGGAGTTCACCATTCAGGATGGCAAGCTCTGGATGCTCCAGACCCGTAACGGTAAACGTACAGGTGCCGCAATGGTTAAGATTGCAATGGATCTTCTCCGTGAAGGCAAGATTGATGAAAAGACTGCCCTACTCCGTATGGAGCCTCAGAAACTCGACGAGCTTCTTCACCCTGTATTTGATAAAGATGCCCTCAAGCGCGCGAAAGTGGTAGCCAAAGGTCTTCCCGCATCTCCGGGTGCCGCAACCGGCCAGATTGTATTCCAGGCTGACGATGCAGAAGCTTGGGCTGAAAAGAAAAAGAAAGTTATCCTTGTCCGCATTGAGACTTCTCCTGAGGATCTTCGCGGTATGGCTGTTGCACAGGGTATCCTCACAATGCGTGGCGGTATGACTTCTCACGCTGCCGTTGTTGCACGCGGCATGGGTAAATGCTGTGTATCGGGTGCCGGTGAAATACTTGTTGACTATAAGGCTAAGACTGTAGAGATGGGTGGTAAGGTTTACCACGAAGGTGACTGGATTTCACTCAATGGTTCTACAGGTGATGTATATGACGGTCAGGTTCCCACTACCGAACCTGAACTTGACGGTGACTTCGGCGCAATCATGAACCTCTCCGATAAATTTGCCAAGACTCTTGTCCGCACTAATGCTGACTCACCCCGCGATGCAAAACAGGCTCGCCGTTTTGGTGCCCAGGGTATCGGACTTTGCCGCACAGAGCACATGTTCTTCGAAGGCGACCGCATCAAGTCAGTTCGTGAGATGATTCTCGCATCTGATGTTGAAGGCCGTCGTGCTGCACTCGCAAAACTCCTCCCCATGCAGCGTGGCGACTTTGAAGGAATCTTCGAGGCAATGGATGGCTTCGGTGTGACAATCCGTCTCCTTGATCCCCCATTGCATGAGTTTGTGCCTCATCAGACTGCAACTCAGAAAGAGCTTGCTGAGGAGATGGGTCTCACTCTCGAGGAGGTTAAAGCAAAAGTTGATGCTCTTGAAGAGTTCAACCCGATGCTTGGCCACCGCGGTTGCCGTCTTGGAATCACTTACCCCGAGATTACTGAGATGCAGACACGTGCCATCATTGAGGCTGCACTTGCTTGCAAGGCACGCGGCATAAAAGTTATGCCTGAAATCATGGTTCCCCTTGTAGGTTCTATCAAAGAGCTCCAGAACCAGGCTAACGTGATCAACACCACAGCCGCTAAGGTATTCGAAGAGAAAGGCGACTCAGTTATCTATAAAGTTGGTACAATGATTGAGGTTCCCCGTGCGGCCCTCACAGCCAACGAGATTGCTGAAGTGGCTGAATTCTTCTCATTCGGTACAAACGACCTCACCCAGATGACCTTCGGTTTCTCTCGTGATGACGCTCCCAAGTTCTTGAAATTCTACAAAGAGCATGGCATCATCAAGGTAGATCCCTTTGAGGTTCTTGATCAGGTAGGTGTAGGCCAGCTTGTCAAGATGGGTGTAGAGAAAGGACGTGCAACACGTCCCGACCTCAAGGTAGGTATCTGTGGCGAACACGGAGGCGAACCCTCATCAGTTAAATTCTGTGCCAACCTTGGCATGAACTACGTATCCTGCTCACCCTTCCGCGTGCCCATAGCGCGCGTAGCAGCGGCGCAGGCAGCGATAGAGGACTAACGCTCCACTGACATAAACCCTTATTTCAGGCTGTAACTCACCGATAAAAAGGTGGTTACAGCCTGAATTGCGATTAAGGGGTTCGTTCATTTGACCGCAGAAATCGAGCCAAATACACGGTGTTGCTTACTCTCTGCTTACACCAAATGACCCCTCCGCTTACACCTGCTTACACCGCGCTTACACCTCGTAAAAGTTAATGTAAATGACTACGATTAAACCAGTTGTGAGAAAGCCGCGAGCCGACGGCTTTTATCCGGTGTACATTCGCATCGTCCACAATAGAAAACCCGGCTACATCAAGACTGACAAGATAGTGGATGCAGATCACATTTCAAAGTCAGGTGATATAACTGACCCTGTCGTGAACGAATATTGTTCTCGGCTTGTGTTGGAATACTCCGATAGACTTAATCGTACCGACGTTTCTACTTGGGAGGTAAAGGAAGTTATGGAGCACCTAACATCGGTAGATGAAGAAGTATGCTTTAGTACATACGCTCAGTTCCACATTAGCCGTATGGAAAAGCGTGGTCAGTGTAGAAACGCTAAAAACTATAAACTGGCTGTGCAACATTTGGAACGCTATCTTGGAACAAACCGAGTTATGTTCGCTCACCTCACGTCAGCTGTTCTTAACAGGTGGATTGAGCAGCTTTCAGTATCTACAAGTCGAGCAAAAGAAATGTACCCCGTAAATATTCGTCAAATTTTCAAGGCGGCAATGCTTGATATGAACGATGAAGAAAAGGGAATTTGCCGAATTAAGTTCAATCCCTGGCTCAAAGTGCAGATACCAAAGTCAGACAAGGATGTACAAAAAGCCATAAGAGCGGAAGCATGTAGAGAGCTCTTTACTCGCCCACTTCCGCAAACAAAGATGCTTTCGTCATTGCCTGAACTCGGACGTGATGTTGCAATGTTGGTATTGTGTCTCGGAGGTATTAATACTGTTGACTTATTCCATATGAAGAAGTCAAACTATAAAAATGGTATTATTGGCTATAAACGAGCCAAAACAAGACATAGCCGGGCAGATGAAGCATATATCGAGATGAGAGTTGAGCCGTTCATTCAACCGATATTCGATAAATACCTATCAGAAGAAGATGACGAGTATCTGTTCACATTCCATTCACGTTACTGTGATTCTGACAGTTTCAGTGCTAATGTGAACAACGGTATCAAAAAGATATGTAAGGATATGGGCATGGCGAAAGAGAACTACTACTGTGTTTATACCTTCCGGCATACTTGGGGTACCATCGCACAAAATGATTGCGATGCAAATTTATTTGAGGTCGCATTCGGGATGAACCATAGCCACGGATTAAAGGTAACTCGTGGATATGTAAGAATTGACTTCACACCTGCTTGGCGACTCAATGCAAAAGTAATCGACTTCATATTCTTTAGCAACAAGCCGAGTAAGCAAGGTAAAGCAAAAGATATAGACGAGTCTGAGGATAAACTTTTCAGACTATCCGCTAAAATGATGGTATATGGTCGAGCATACTTCAAAGGAGAAGTTCTTGCAGAAGTAACAGACATGGGGTTCAACACCGTGCAGGATGTAATTACAGCCTTAGCGAAGAAATTACCTACCTATATACCTACCGGGTGTGCCGTTCATTTCCGACTACTGAATTGTGATACTCAAAAAGAGGTAGTCTATGAACGAACCAAAGGAAAAGGTTTTTAGTCCTCGATTGGATAGAAAACGCCTTTGAGTAACTGCGACATTCCGTTTTCGGAGAATGTCGCGGTTATTTTTTCGCACAGGTACTTCTTGCCTTTGATGTAGAACACGGCTCGCGGATTGGGGATTGTGTCGGAAAGGAACTTAAATGTCGCTTTCTTCTTGGGGTTGATGGTGTGGATAACCCGGCGGTGGCTGAGCCAACGGTTATTGAGGCGCAGGGAGAAATGGACGTTGCGGTAATTGCTCCAGTCCTCGGCGATCTCCACGTCCTCCACGTAAGGATGTGGGAGTTTGCCGTCAGAGGACATCGCGCCATCCCACCAGCCCACATATATACGGTCGTAATATTCCGCCTTTTTCGTGCGCTCCCCTGCTGCCAAAGACTGCAACGGCATAGGCTGATAGAGGGTAGCGTCAATCTCTTTCTTCCGCTCGGCAGGGTCCCGGAAACCCGAAGTACCTGTCGAGTCGTTTTCATCGTAGCCGGAGAAAGAGAGGAAAAGGCAACGACCATATTTTTCTTCGGTCTCGTCCACACGCGCCGGAACAAACTCTATCTCTATTTCGTCCGCGTCGTCGGAGTCGTTGACAATGCGACCGCCAAAGAGATTTATCGGGCGCAACTCCATTTTGTAGGAATACACGTTAGGCATCCATCCGTCATTCTTCCTTACAAGCGTCTTGGAAAGAGAACGGATGATGAAGTAAGCGTCCACATCCTCGGCATACAGCAACTTGTTCATATTCGAGCCGCGTTGATTTGAGCCGTTCCACGTCCTGAAATTCCTGTTGGCGGCAAGCAGCTCCGACATCGAGGAATAGCGCACAACGCTATGCTGCCACGCCTTTACAAACCAATCGCAAGAGTAATATTTCCACATATCGTGTTCGCACTCCTTGTAAACAAGGTTCTTCGCTTCCTGATACTCGCATTTCTCATCCTCGACCGTAACCTCGACGCTATGCTCGTCCACAATGTCGGAAAGAGCGACAGGCGTAAGGGAAGCGAGGGTGTCAGCGGTAAAAGCGAAGTCAATAGTGCGGGCGCGATGGTCTATTCTGAACTCTCCACCCAAGAATATCTCCAACTTCTCGAAGTATTCCGCCACGCTCCAGTGCGGCAAGGCTCTTGCGAAGCTGCCTGTCTCCCAAGCGTAAGGAAGCGTGTTGCAGATAAGGAGATATTTGTATTCCTCCTTTTCCTCCCACTTCGAGAAGTTACCTGCATATCCCACAGCCTCACAAATACGCCTTGTGATATACAGCAGATACGGTTGCCAAGAGCGTCCGTAACATTCTGCGTTCCATTGATAATGCCCTCTTTTCTGCACCGCATCATCCACGATATAGTCAGCAAGGTTTTGAATGTTGCCGGAATAATCGTTTACCCAAGGCAGAGCAACCGCCTTGTAGCCGTTAAAAGTCGGATTCCAGACATTTGAAGGTGTGGAGTCCGTAACATCGGCTCTCGAACCGAGTTCAAGGTCGTTGATGAAAATTTTGTCGAAAGTATCGTCAAAATTCTGCTCGCTCCGCCCCTCCAAGAACTGAGTCTTTACTTCGGTTTCGGATATTTCGGTTATAGTGATAGAGCCGAACTTGTAGAAGCCTTTGTCGCGTATCTCACAGTCGAAAATAACCTTCTGCGCCGCCACGTCGGCACGGTTTATATGCCCGAAGATAGCGATGTTTTCGGGGCAACCGCGAAGCGGAAAGGTAATTGTAAGGGTGTAACCGTCGCTTCCTGAAAACAAGCGGTTTTCAGAAACATACTCAAACGATGTGCCTTTCTTCAAGGCTGCGAGTTTATTGTCAACGTATATCTGCATTATTTCTTCGATTTGGGAGATTTGTTTTTCATAAGGCGGTCATATTCCTCTTGCGCCCGCTGTATGCCGTGTTCGCCGGTAACGGTGTTCACGGTAACGAAAGGCTCGTTGAGTCTTTCATCGAGGCGGTCAAGAACGGCAACCATCCTTTCATTGTCAGGCGCAGGTGCGGAGTTGTAGGTGTTGTTCACGACGGTTGGAGCATTTGACTGAGCGGAAGCAAGAACGGCGGGAGCCGTTATTGTCCTCGACACATCGGCGGCAGTGATAGAGCCGATAGTGTTGGTACGCTGCGCGTAGTCCAGAGCCTCCAACAACGGGCGGGTTCGGGGATTATTGACAAGGCGTTGCGAAGCAACCCACTCCCCTTTGTGAACGACACCTGCGACTTCATCAGGCTTGCCCTCAGGAGTAAAGCCGCCGGTCATATAGCCCTGCGCCTCCGAAGCCTGTTGCTGCTTCTTGATAGTTGCGATTTGCATAGCACCTGCGGCCACAGCCATAGCCGCCGCGATAGGTGCGAGGATATAGCCGATAACCGGGACGGCTGCTGCCGAACCGTAGGCGTTCAGGGCATTTGTGGCGGTCTGCGCCACAGCCTGAATAACCTGCATTGCAAATTGCTTCTTAGCCGCATCGGACTTTATCTTGGCGATTTCCTGTTCTTTCTGCTTCTCGGCTTTCTTGACTTTATAGGAATTGCCCTCTGCAAGTTCGATTTCGCGGTCATACTTCTTTTCGGCTTTCGC
>CAMWIH010000047.1 GCA_947174305.1 uncultured Porphyromonadaceae bacterium
GGTTACCGTTCGCATCATAATTCCAACTACTGGCAGGGGATACCTTATATTGGATTAGGGCCGAGCGCGCATAGCTATGACGGAAAAAATGAACGGCGTTATAATCGCGCAGATCTCTCCTTATATATTAAGAATCAGGGGAGGAATATAGAAAGAATTGAAATTGAAATATTGTCGGAAAATGAATTGAGGGAAGAGATGATAATGACTCGGCTCCGGACTTGCGAAGGGCTTGATTTAATTCGATTTCAGGACTGTTTCGGGGAAAAGGAACGCAAAAAGCTGGAGAAAAAAGCAATGCGTTATGTGAGATCGGGCGACCTGATAATATCTGAAAATGCCATCACGCTTTCCGACGCAGGGGTTATGATTTCAGATGAAATCATTGCCGATCTTTTTTAGGTTATGAGGTTATGAGGTGTGAGGTTATGAGGTGTGAGGTTATAAGGTTATAGGTAACAGGCATTAAATCGCAAAATGTCACAATTTAATTATTAATGTTGAATTATTTGGGGAAAATTGAGAAAAATTTTGTAACTTTGCAACGGTAAAAAAGATTTGTGACCCCGATTAAGGGTAATGTATTCCATAACAGAGCTTGATGAAGCTCTATAAAGACTTGATATATGGAATCTTGTAAAAAAGTGATTCCGTTCACCAAGATGCATGGTGCCGGAAATGATTATGTATATATCGACGCCTTATCCGAGGTGCCCGATAATCTTCCCCTCCTTTCGCGACAGATAAGTGACCGCCATTTCGGTATCGGTAGTGATGGGCTGGTGCTGATCCTCCCTTCTGATAAGGCCGATTTCCGTATGCGCATGTTTAATGCCGACGGCAGCGAGGCTGAAATGTGCGGCAATGCCTCAAGATGCATAGGTAAGTATGTATATGATAAGCATCTGACCGACAAAACCGATATAACGCTCGAAACCCTTGCCGGCATACGCCATCTTCATCTTGAAGTATGCGACGGCAAAGTTGCGGAGGTGACTGTAGATATGGGGACTCCCGAACTTTCGCCTGAAAGAATACCGGTGAAGAGCGCATCAAAAGAGGCTAAGATTTCTGAAAAAGAGATCATCAACGGTATCGAATATAAAATCACAGCTGTCGGCATGGGAAATCCCCATGCCGTTGTTTTTATGCCTGCCCTTTTCGACCGGCTGGTGCTTCAGGAGGGACCGAAAATGGAGGTGGCCGAGATCTTTCCCAATAAATCGAATATCGAATTTATCAAGGTGATAGATCGCTCTCATATAGAAATGAGGGTGTGGGAAAGAGGGTCAGGAGAGACAATGGCTTGCGGCACAGGTGCCTGCGCTGCAGTAGTTGCTTCAGTGCTGAATGGCTTTACAGGCCGCGAAGTGTATGTTTCCCTTCCGGGTGGTGAGTTGAAAATCACCTGGGATGAGGAAAGCAATCACGTTTTTCTGACCGGTCCGGCCGAATTCATAGCAGATGGAGTCTTTTACCCCCAACATTCTGAGGAAGAGAGAGGGGAATAGGTTTTAATCCTATCCAGAAGGAAGTTTAATTTTGAAAAAGCAAAACAGGTGTATATCAACGAGAATTTTATTAAGTTACCTCAGTCTTACCTTTTTTCCACGGTTGCAAACAAACTGAAGGAATATCGTGAGAGCCATCCGGAAGCCGATCTTATCCGAATGGACATCGGCGACGTCACACTCCCGATTGCCCCATGCGTTATAAAGGCTATGCATGGAGCGGTTGATGACATGGCGGCCGCGGAGACTTTCCACGGCTATGGACCCGAACAGGGCTACCCATTCTTGCGCGAAGCAATTGCCAAGCATGACTACCAGGAGAGAGGGATTGATATCCCGGCAAACGATATCTTCATTAGCGACGGCGCTAAGAGTGACTTAGGGAATCTTGGAAACATCTATTCTAAGAAAAGCGTGATAGGGGTTGCCGATCCCGGTTATCCAGTGTATGTTGATTCAAGCGTGATGGATGGCAGGGGAGGAGAACTCCTTTCAGACGGCCGTTGGAGCCGGATCCTATATATGGAGTGCAAACCGGAGAACGGGTTCAAGCCCGCTGTGCCGTCACAAGGTGTTGACATCCTTTTCCTTTGTTCACCCTGCAATCCGACCGGGACAGTGTTCACTCGCGAAGAACTAAAAGATTGGGTGGAATATGCCCATCGCAACAAGACCTTGATTATCTTTGATTCGGCATACGAAGCTTTTATCACAGATCCCGACATCCCTCGCTCCATTTACGAGATTGAGGGTGCTAAGGAGGTGGCAATTGAGGTGAGAAGTTTTTCAAAGACAGCCGGGTTCACCGGGTTAAGATGCGGATATACGGTTGTTCCCTCCGAGCTGAAGGGGATGGACAGGGAAGGGAATGAATATCCACTTCGCCAATTGTGGAACCGCCGTCAGTCAACCAAATTCAATGGTGCATCCTACATAATACAGCGAGGCGCTGAAGCCCTCTATTCTCCGGAGGGACGGAAGGCTATAAAAGAGAATATCGGGGTTTATCTTTCCAATGCCCGCTATATCCGTGAAGCTCTTGAGAAAGCCGGATTTAGCGTATTCGGAGGCGATAATTCCCCATACGTCTGGGCAAAATGGCCCGGAGAGGATGATTCCTGGAGACTATTCGAGAGGATACTTTCTGAGGCTGAGGTCTCCTCCACCCCCGGCATCGGTTTCGGAGAGAGCGGAGCCGGGTATGTCCGATTCACAGGATTCAATACCACGGAGAATACGCATAAAGCCATGGAGAGAATCTCAAGGATAAATTTCAATAAAGGGAATGACCTTGAAGAAGATTTCACTACGCTTAACGATGTGAAAGCCATTAAGGCTCTTGATGAGCTGGATGTGCTTGATGACCTGACTGAAGCTCTCGGTATATGACCGGGAAGAAATAGATAGGCAAGAAAAGCTAATGCCCGAAGCCGGGCGCAAAAAATATAAGATTATGTCAAAATTAAGATTCAAAAGTGTCGAGGAAGCCACCAACCGCAAAGCTGTGAAAGTGGAGCTTCCCGAAGAGAGAGTGGAGAAGTATTATGGCAAGCAGGTGTTCAACCGCCAGAAGATGTTTGAATACCTCCCCAAGGAGACCTACGATGCTCTGGTAAAGGCAATCGACAACCGCGAACCGATCTCTCGAGAGACTGCCGACAGCGTAGCTGCCGGCATGAAACGCTGGGCTCTTGATTGCGGTGCGCGCCACTACACCCACTGGTTCCATCCGCTCACCGGAAGCACCGCCGAAAAGCACGATGCTTTTGTGGAGCATGACGGCAAGGGAGGCGTGATTGAGAAATTCTCGGGTAAACTCCTTGTTCAGCAGGAACCTGATGCCTCCAGCTTCCCTAACGGCGGTATCCGCAACACATTCGAGGCTCGCGGATATTCAGCCTGGGATATTTCTTCTCCGGCATTCATCCTCGACAACACCCTGTGTATTCCTACAGTTTTTATCTCCTATACAGGTGAAAGCCTTGACTACAAGACTCCTCTGCTGCGATCGCTCAACAGCGTTGACAAAGCCGCTACGCGTGTTGCGCGTTATTTCGACCCTGCGGTGAACCACGTTATATGCAACCTCGGTTGGGAACAGGAATATTTCCTCGTTGATGAAGCCCTTTATGCCGCGCGTCCCGACCTCGTGATGACAGGACGCACCCTTATGGGTCATGAGTCGGCAAAGAACCAGCAGTTGGAGGATCATTATTTCGGATCAATACCCAAACGTGTTGAAGCCTTCATGCTCGACCTTGAGTATGAATGTCACAAACTTGGCATCCCGGCCAAGACCCGTCACAACGAGGTGGCTCCCAATCAGTTTGAGCTTGCCCCTATTTATGAGGAGTGCAACCTGGCCAACGACCATAACCTTCTCCTCATGTCAGTGATGGAGGAAGTGGCACGCCGTCATAATTTCCGTGTACTTCTTCATGAGAAGCCTTTTGCGGGAATCAACGGCAGCGGAAAGCATAACAACTGGTCGCTGGGCACCGACACCGGTGCGTTGCTTTTCGCTCCCGGAAAGACTGCACTCGACAATCTTCGATTCATAGCTTTCGTGGCTAATGTTATGGCTGCCGTGCATAAGTATAACGGCTTGCTGAAGGCCTCGATAATAAATGCCACAAATGCGCATCGTCTTGGTGCTAATGAGGCTCCTCCGGCCATCATCTCCATGTTCCTCGGGTCCCAGCTTTCTCAGATTCTCGACAAGATTGAGAAAAATGAGGTTGATGAGAACATTGTGCTTGAAGGTAAAGGTGAGCTAAGCCTCGATGTGGCTCAGATTCCGGAACTGATGATCGACAACACCGATCGTAACCGCACAAGCCCGTTTGCCTTTACCGGTAACCGGTTTGAGTATCGTGCAGTGGGATCATCGGCCAACTGCGCGTCCGCCCTTATTGCGCTGAATGCCGCCATGGCCGCTCAGCTTGATGAATTTGCTGATGCAGTTGATTCACGATTGGAAAAAGGTGAGAAACTTGAGAAGGCAATTCTCAAGGAGGTAAAGAAACTTGTCAAGGAGCATCGTGCAATCCAGTTTGACGGAAATGGGTATTCAGATGAGTGGAAAGAGGAGGCGGCACGCCGCGGCCTTGACACGGAAACTTCCGCACCTCTCATGTATGACATCTACATGCATCCTGAGAACATTGCAATGTTCGAGAAGACGGGAGTACTTTCCCGTAAGGAACTTGCGGCTCGCAACGAAGTGAAATGGGAGATGTACACCAAGAAGATTCAGATTGAAAGCCGTGTTCTTGGCGACCTTGCAATAAATCACGTGATTCCGGCCGCCGTGCGTTATCAGTCATTGCTTCTTGACAATGTATATAAAATCAAGGAGCTCTTCTCGGGCGACAAGTCAGACCGCATAGCTTCTCAGAATCTTGCCACCATCGAGGCTATCTCGGAGCATATCTCAGCTGTAAAGAGTGGGGTGGATGCAATGGTTGATGCCCGCAGGAGTGCAAACAAGATTACATCTGAAAGGGAGAAAGCCATCGCTTACCACGACAATGTGGCTCCAAAGATGGAGGAGATTCGTTATCATATCGATAAGCTTGAGCTTATGGTTGATAACGAAATCTGGACTCTTCCGAAATACCGCGAGATGCTTTTCATCCGCTAAAGTGAAATCACAACTCGGTTAAGAGAGTTAAAATGACCCAATATAAAACGGTGGCTGGATCGATTCAGCCACCGTTTTATATTAGACAGTTATTGCGTTGCGGTCATTTTATAGACGGTTTCTTTTTAAATGCGTTCCAGCATATATATGCCACGCATATCACTCCGAGTGCAAGTCCGGCCCATGAGAGATAACCATTATATTGCTCAATCTTTTCGAAAAGCATAGCGGGCGAGACGTGAAGTGATAGCCAGTAGCCCAAGGCGGCCAAAATGCCGTTCCAGACTAAGGCCCCCAAAGCTGTGAAAATGGCAAATGTCACTACATTCATTTTTGAGATACCGGCAGGAATCGAAATGAGCTGACGGATAGCAGGAATGAGACGTCCTACAAATGTGGATATCGCACCATGCCTGTCAAAATAAGCCTCCGCTTTCTCCACCTTTGCCCTATCGATAAGACAGGCATGTCCAAGACGGCTATCGGCAAAACGATACACCACCGGCCTTCCTACCCAGAGGGCGATGTAATAATTGATGAATGCACCTCCCAATGCTCCCAGGGTAGCCACGACGACCACAATGAAGATATTCATGTCGCTCCCGGCACCAGTGTTTGTGCATGCAAGGTAGGCTGCAGGTGGCACAATCACCTCCGAAGGAAATGGAATGAAAGAGCTTTCAATCACCATAAACACGAACACGAAGAGATAGCTTGCATTCTCAATGAACCATTGAAAGAACTCGCTTGCGTCAAATATGGCTGCTAACACTTTTTGAAAGTTTTTTTAGATTTTAATTATTTTTATGGGCGATTTAAGCCTTCTGTCTTGCCTCCCATATTTGTTCTGCAAACTCCTTGGCATCCTTTGCAGTGCCATCGTGCATGGCATGTTTGAAGGAGAAGGTTGCGGCCAAAGGAAGTTTCAGACGTTCAGAAAACTCCTTGAATTTAGCCTCAGATGCCCCGGTTGCCCAAGAGAAGCTTCCGAAACCACCGAATGTCTTGTTTTTGATTTCACGTGTCTCCATGGCATTCAGGAATGCTTCAACGGGCGGGAAGAGCCGCATGGAGTAGATGCATGACCCTACAAGGAGGGTGTCATACCTGAAGGCATCACTGATCATATCGCTCATTTCAGAATGGGCGGCGTTATGAATTATGATATTCTTTTCGCCAAGTCGGCTCAGTTGAGCTGCAATCTCCTCCGCGGCCTCAGTGGTATTGCCATACATTGAACCGTAAATTATGACCACACCCCGTTCACTTTCGTAAGAACCGAGCCTGCGGGTGAGTTCAACCACTTCCCCAATCTTATCATGCCATACGGGTCCGTGAGTAGGGCAGATGTAATCTAATTCCACATCTTTGAGCTTGTTGAGAGCATTTATCACCGAGCGGCCATATTTGCCCACGATGTTTGAATAATAGCGATACATCTCCTTGAAATATAGACCAGTCTCCATTTCAGAGTCAATGATGCCACCGTTCAGGGCCCCGAATGTTCCGAAGCCGTCACCTGAGAATATTGTTTTCAGATCCGGCACGTATGTCATCATTGTTTCGGGCCAATGGACCATAGGGGTCATATAGAAACGGAGTGTATGGTTTCCTAAAGAAATTTCATCACCATCCTTCACAATGAGGAAACGGCTTTCGTCGGTGATATGGCAGAAGCCTTTTATCATTCCTGCGGCAATGGCGTTGCAGACAATCTTCATCTCGGGATAAATCTTCGCAACCTCTGGAATTGAGCCGGAGTGATCCGGTTCCATGTGATTCACAATAAGGTAATCAATCTTTTCTCCGCCAATCTTTTGGAGATATGTGTTGACAGTATCAATCTTAACAGTATCAACCAACGCCGTGGCATCACTACCTTTAATTATATAAGAATTATAACTTACACCATAGGGCAGAGGCCACTGTTCTTCGAACTTTACAGTCACACGGTCGTTGACCCCAACATAGTGGATATCCTTAATAATTTCTCTCGTATTCATTTTGATATTGTTTAAGCCGGAGATGGTGGAATCGTTCGTCTCCGGCAAGGTTATATAAATTATAACGATTAACACTGCAAAATTACAAAAAAAGGTTGTAACTTTGCGGTGATTTATTAACGAAAAATGAAAACAGCACTTTTCACGGTTCTTCTTTTGATCATATCCAATGTCTTTATGACATTTGCCTGGTATGGACATCTTAAAATGAAAACTATGGGTATCGGCACCAATTGGCCCCTGATTGTGGTTATCCTGGTATCATGGGGAATGGCCCTTTTGGAATATTGCTTCATGGTTCCGGCTAATAAAATAGGTTTTCACGAGAATGGGGGGCCCTTCTCCCTTTTCCAGCTAAAGATAATTCAGGAGGTGATCTCCCTGACAGTATTCACTGTCGTGGCTATGATATGTTTCCAGGGAGAGAAGATACATTGGAATCACGTTGCCTCGTTCATTTGTCTTATGGCTGCCGTGACATTTGCGTTTCTTCCTGTAAAAGGATGAAGCATTTACTTCTTGAAATTTTTTAGACAATGATGCATATTGCTCCTGTTCAGGGCCACACTGATGCTGCCTGGCGACATTTTCATAAGGCAGTATATGGTGGCACCAACCGATATTACACTCCCTTTATCCGTCTGGAGAGAGGGGAATTCCGCAAACACGACCTAAAGGATTACGTATCGTCGCTTAATGAAAATCACGATGTTATCCCTCAGGTTATTTTCAGAAATAAAGAGGAACTTCTTCCACTTATTTCCGGATTAGTTGAAAATGGTGCAACTCATATAGACCTCAACACAGGTTGCCCTTTCCCCCTTCAGACGGCAAAGGGGCGGGGTGCGGCCCTTGTGGGGAACGTTGAGGAATATAGTCAAATAAAGGATGTGCTTTTACAATTTCCGGAGGTGAAATTTTCATTGAAGATGCGTCTCGGTTTTTCCGATCCTCAAGAGTGGAGGAAAACTATCTCACTTCTCAATGAATTGCCACTTGAATATGTAACGCTTCATCCACGCGTTGCTAAAGATCAGTATAAGGGGGAGCTCCGACTTGAGGAATTTTCAAAATTTTTGGAAGAAAGCTCGCATCCTGTGATCTATAATGGTGAACTTAAGGCACCCTCCGATTTTGAGGAAGTGATGAAACGGTTTCCCGGGATAGCCGGTGTCATGACCGGTCGAGGCATACTTGGCCGTCCGTCGCTTCTTGCAGAGGTGGAAGAAGGTAGGGAGTGGACCAGGGAGGAGAGGCTTGGAAAGATGAAGGAATTTCATAATATGCTGTTCGATCATCATTCTTCCGAATTATGCGGAGATCATCAGGTGCTGTCTAAAATGAAGCCATTCTGGGAATATGCCGAAACAGAGATTGGAAGAAAAGCATGGAAAGCCATTTCCAAGGCTTCGAATATGGCGAAATACCAATCGGCAGTGGCAATGATCGAAGTTTAACCTTCCTGATGATGATTCAGAATAATTTTATATCTGATTTAGGAAAATATATAAACAAAACAGGGAGTTAAATGTTTATAATATTGAAATTAGAACGAAACAAATCTTAATTTTGATATTATGAAATGCCCTATTAATAAGATAAGTAAGGAATACAGGCTTCCTCTCTGCGTAAATATTGGCCTCCATGTGGCCGCCATCACTCTTGTTGCAACAGCGCTTCATAAGCTGTGCAAAATCCACGAAGGTCTCCGCGACATCCGTAAAGGTAAGGAGGAGATTGAAAAAGGGAAAGAGGAGATACTTTGAGAAAGTATTGAAACAGGAATATGAAAAAGGTAATTTTAAGTGTTATAATGCTTCTGTCGGGAGTGGTCTATCCTCTTTCGATGGAAGCTCGTTCTTCAGAAGAAGATAAACTTGTAAAGGAGCTTTCAGGAGGTCTCCCGGTATATATGGGAGGTGGCCTGACTTGGCGCACATTCGATATCGATGACAAAGGGAATATGGTTATCGGGCTACTGTCGAATAATCTTCCTGAGGCATCGTCTATTGACGATGCCACGCGCGAGGCATATAAGAGTGCCTTGACCGGGCCGTCGAGCGGATATGTGAGTTTCAGCAAGAAATGTGGAAGGAACGTAATTATACAGGTTTATAACACTTCCAATGAGCTTTGCATAACCGAGGCCATTACCAATGGCGGGGAATGAATATTAAAGAATATTAAAGCGCTCTCGTTATTAATAACGAGAGCGCTTTAATATACGGATTACGTTTTTGCAATATTATCTTCTCATGGTGTTTTTACCTGACTAATACGGTCTGCGTGAAAGTGCCTAATTCAATTCCTGCGGGCAAATCTTCAACAGTTGGAACCACAGTGAAAGTGTATTGCATACTGTCAGAAACCTGGGAATTGTTAGATTGAAGCAGATCTACATAAACTCCTAACGGATGGGTCCCTTCTGCAAGATTGCGGGTATCAAAACGGCCTGTGAAGGGAGCGTATTTTGCAATTGAGGAGGCATGATCATCTATGGAATACTCAACTTCGCTTATACCTTTTGTGGAACCATCGTTAGAACATATACTAATTGACTCCACTTCAAGAGGATAATCCTGAGTGGCATAAATCACTCCGTTGATTACTGCAACATTGTTGAATGTCAATGTAACCTGACAATCAGTCTCCGGATTCGGGTTAGTCACATCATCACTACAGGAAACCAATAATCCGATAGGGATAAGAAGCAGAAGGATGAGGATAAATTTTTTCATAGCCTTAATGTTTTAATAAAGAGATTAATTTAGAGAGTCAAATCTGCCAGTCCGTTGGATAATAGTGTCATATCCTATTAATCTCAGTGTGTTTTTCAATGTATTTACATAATTTAAACATCTTAAAGTGAAAATAAGTTTACTTTAAGAATGTTAAAATTAGTTTGACTTGGCTTTTGCTTCTATTCTCTTTGTCATGGCAATGTAGAACATTGAATAGATGCCTAAGAGGATTGTCATGAAGGTTTGTGTGCCCCATGCCACTATGGAGAATGCGGCGGCATCGGTATGGCTCACTCCATAAAGCATCAGGGCGTACATAACCGCTATATTCCAGGGGCCGAGACCCCCGTTGCTCGGTATGGCCATGCTGAATGATCCGAATACAAAAGCGACTAATCCCGGCAGGAGACCTAAGGCATACCCGGGATGGGTTAGGAGTTCCCGCGTGAAGGGGAATGCAAAGAACACGAGATATATCTTCAAGAAATAGCATACCCAGATTGCGATTGTCAGAAAGAGATAGGCCCACCGGCCTTTCATGGTGAAGATTACCTTGAATCCCTGCCACATTCGTGAAATACTCAGGTTTACTCCCTTGAAGAATTTTGAGTTTCGGAATTTTATGTCGCAAAGGATAAAGAAGCATATAGCCAGCGCAATGCCGGTCCATAATTCCCATTTCGACAGAATGCTTTCAATGTCACGACCAAATGAATATTGGTCGAAAAAGCGTGTCAAGGCCGGATTCGCAACTATAAGCGCAAGACCCAGGAGCAAGACTATCATAACAAAGTCGGAGCTGCGGTCGGCAATATCGGTGCCGACAACCGTAGATAATTTTGCTTTCTCTCTCCTCGCTACATATACGCATCTCCATGCCTCTCCTAAATATGGAACCAAAAGATTTATGGCGTAAGCGGAGAAAATCGAGACGCTTTCAGCAGCCACGGGCATTCTTGGAATCCCTGCCGCGCGCAATTGATATCCCCAGCGGATTCCACGGATAGAATAGGAGAGAAGTGTGAAAAGCATCACAAGAAAGAGCCACCAATAATTGCAGTCGTGAGAGATGATGTTCCATATTTTATGGAAATCAAGTTTATGCAACATCCATACAAGCATAGCTGCTGAAATGGCGAGAGGGAAGATTATTTTTATAATCTTCCCGATGATCTCCTTGCTTTTCTCTCTATGATTTTTGTTATTTGCTGTTGGATTCATGTTAAAGTTTAGTCAGAGATATATAAACTTTAACGAGCGGCAGCTTAAATTGGTTTAGGAGAAAAGAAATGATTCACAGGTCCGTGCCCATGGCCAATCTCATATCCGGCTCCCGATTCAATGGCGTTGGATATATATTTCTTTGCATTAATTGCAGCTTCTTTCAGGGTCATTCCCAAGGCAAGGAAAGATGCTAAAGCAGAGGAGAGTGTGCATCCTGTTCCATGTGTATTTCGGGTAAAGACTCTTTCCGAACTCATCGACAGCAGCTCTCTATCTTCGGCATCATAGAAATAATCTACCAATATTCTTTCCGAAAGATGGCCGGCTTTAAGAAAAACTGAAACTCCACCGCATGCATCCGACAATCGTCGGGCTGCATCAGCCATTTTATCGGCCGAAATTTTCTCTCCGAGCAGGATTTCGGCTTCAGGAAGATTAGGGGTAATGATCCGAGAAACGGGTATCAGGTCATGTTTTAGAGTCTCCACAGCCGATTTTTCGAGAAGAGGATCGCCGGAGGTGGCCACCATTACCGGATCAAGAACAATGTTCCGGATATCCGGGTAATAAGATAAAGTATCTTTTACTGCCCTCACCAACTCCGCCGATTGAAGCATTCCGATTTTTATTGCATCCGTTCCGATATCGTCAAGTACAGACCGTATTTGTCCCTTCACGAACTGAATCGGGACAGGATGAACGTCGGTGACACCGATTGTATTCTCATCCACAATAGCCGTAATAGCAGTTGTGGCAAAACATCCGCATGCAGAAATGGTCTTGATATCGGCTTGTATGCCTGCGCCACCGCTCGGGTCGCTCCCCGCAATGCTTAAGACGCGTCGATAATGTTTTTTTCCTGTTTTGTTCATATTTTCCATTTTTCAAGATTCCATGCACTATCCCAGAATAGAAATTCCATGCGTGTGCAATAACGGAATATTTCTGTCATCCGTTCCCTTATCTCCGCCGATGCGTTTCGGGCAAGAGTATCGCATATCTCCACAGCCCGACAGGTGGCTTTCTTGAAATACTCATCCGCGTAGGTTTCAATCCATTTTCTGTAAGGGTTGACGGCGAGATCCGATGCAGAAGAATAGATTTCACATCCCACTTTATAATATATCAGGAAGCAAGGCAAAACTGCGGCAGCTTCGATTTCTATCGGTTCGTAAGCCATGCTTTTAAGAGTTGAGGTGTAAAGTGCGCAAGCCGGTGATATTTCTGTTCTCGGTTTCAGATCTGTATCAAGATAAAAGGAATGGAGTGATTTCTCCACAGCAATACCATCGGTGGAGAATCGGAGAAAATCAGCAGCAAATTCCGACGAATTGATGCGGTATGCGATGTGAGCCAATACCCGGAAATACTCACCCAAATATATTCTATCCTGAGAGAGATAGTGAATATATTTTTCCCGTGGAAGAGTTCCTTCTGATAATTCTTTAATGAAGGGGTGACGAATGATAGCTTCATATATATCTTCGGCATAACTCCACGCCTTATCACTCCATAATACTTTATTCTTTTTCATAGTTCCCGTTATTTCCATCCTGTCACAGCCACATAGTCACCCTTGTCGTAACCCACAATCGGATCCTCCTCATTCATGTCTGAATAAACCGGATGGGCGCAGAGGGTCTGGGCAAAACGCAGGTTTTTAAAACCTGTTTTTTCAAGTATCTCGATTTTTTCAGAAGTTGTTCTCCAATTGGCTTCTTTAACGAGCTCGATTGGGTAAGGATCACGCGGGTGACACCCTTCAAGAAGAGGATGATCCCATGTGCCGAGAGCTTTGGCAAGGTTATAAAGGATTCCATATCCGCTCTCTTTGGGAACATCTATAAGAATGATGCGTCCTCCCTCTGGAAGAGCCATATATACCTTTTTTACAGTCTTTTCAAGATCGGTTATATAACTCGGACTCCCGTTAAAAAGGATTGTATCATATTTCCCTTTTTCAAATTCAAAATCCTCAGCGGTTGCCAAAGTCACGTTCATTCCTCTCTTGCGGGCAATCTCAGCCATTCCTGATGAGGGCTCAACTCCATCTTTCACCAAGATGCCGAATTCATCTTTCAGCAGTTTCTCAAAGAGTCCGCTTCCGCAGCCCACAGAGAGCACTCTGCCTCCATCTTTCAAGACCGAGGCAACTAATTTTAATTCCGAACGGAGAACATTGCGATTCTCAAGAAACCAGGAATCGTAAGCCTCCGCATATTCATCAAATCCTTTTTTCATCGTATTTTTATCAATTGAGTGGAGAGGTTTAAGAAATCAATAATCATTAAGTTTCCGTCAAGAGGAGAGGGTATGCCAACAATCTGCTTTATAACTTCGGATGCTTGCAGGCTCCCTATGGTGCCGGCCACCGGTCCGAATGCACCCTTCTCGTTTCGGGGGAGAGAGCAGAAATATTCACGATCAGGAAAAAGGTCGGTATATTTTGTTCCTCCCTTTCCGTTCATTACGCAAAGTTGGCCTGTAAATTCTCCTATCGCACCGTGAATCCAACTTTTACCAAGTTCAAGGCATGTATCATCTATCATATACCGGGTTGCATAATTATCGCAGCAGTCAACCACTATATCATAATCTGATATTATCTTTGAGGCATTGTCATTATTTATTCCTTCAGGATAGATATCAAACAGAGTGTCGGGGGAAAGCTCTTTCAACCGTTTACTTGCACAGTCCGTTTTCCTTTTTCCGATAAATGGAGTGTCATAAATGATCTGACGGTGAAGATTACTTTCCGAAACAATATCCGGGTCGCACAGTCCGATTCTTCCTATTCCCGCACCGGTCAGATAGGTTGCTACCGGCGATCCTAATCCTCCGAGACCGATTATAAGAACAGAAGCTGCGTTTATACGTGTTTGTCCCTCTTTCCCAATCTCTTCAATCATTATCTGGCGTGAGAATCTCTCTGAATTCATAAGTGAGTTATTTTTCCGGTTCGTTAATTCATCTGTTGAACCAATCTTTCCACACCGGTTCATACCCCATTGTGCTTAAGGCCTTTTCCACCTCTGCGGGAGTCCTTTGATCGCTTACGGAAAACTGTTCGAGAGCTTGTGGGAACGCATGATACCCTCCCGGCTCCGTTCTCGACCCCGCACTCATCGAAGTGACTCCCAAAGAGGCAATGTGGTCTCTGAAGTAAGGAGTTTCGCGTGTGGAGATAGAGATGTCAACATCATTGTCTAATAGACGGTAAGCGAAAATCAGTTGTGCGAGTTCACGATCCGACATAACCACATTCGGCTGGAAGCCACTCTCCGAGGGGCGCATACGAGGAAAGTTGACGCTATATCGCGTTTTCCAATATCTCTTTCTTAGATAAAGAAGATGAAGTGCCATCATGGTCACGTCGGTGCGCCATTCTTCCAAACCTATCAAGACCCCCATGCCAATCTTATGCACTCCGGCGGCTCCCATACGGTCAAAACCGTTCAGACGCCATTCAAAATTAGATTTCATACCGGACGGATGATATGTTTTATACTTCTCGCGGTTATAGGTCTCTTGGAAACAGACCACGCCATAAAGTCCGGCTTCTGTGAGCATACGGTAATCTTCTTCACTCAGAGGCATTACCTCGATGGTAAGATTATTGAAATACCGGCTGCATATCTCCAAAGCCTCCTTTATATATGAAGGGCCGGCCACATATTGGTTCTCACCCGTGACTATAAGTAGATTATCGAAAGGGGCGAGTTGCTTGATGGCTTTGCATTCCTCTTCAATCTGGTGGGGTTTCAGGATCACTCTGTCGAATTTATTGTGCCTGTTGAATCCGCAATATACGCATGAGTTGGTGCAAGAATTGGTGATATACATAGGGATATACATCGACATCGTTCTTCCGAACCGCTGCAATGTCAGTTTGCGACTTTTCAAAGCCATTTCCTCAAGAAAAGGCTCTGCGGCCGGAGAAATGAGGGCCATGAAATCATCTATGTCAAGTTTGCTTTTATTCAGGGCGCGCTTCACATCATCGGAGGTTTTGGAAGCTATCTTTCGAGTGACTGCATTCCAGTCATATCTCTTTAATTCATCTGAAAACATGCTACTGGAATTTAGAGGAATGATGTCAGCGGACTGCTTGCAATCGAATCCATACTTTGCGCCCCCAATCCGGCGAGAAAAGCTTTTCTACCTGCCATGACAGCTTCGGCAAATGCTTCCGCCATTTTTTCAGGATCTGCAGCAACTGCGATTGCAGTATTTACAAGAACCGCGTCAGCTCCCATTTCCATCGCTTCCGCAGCATGTGAAGGGGCACCGATTCCTGCATCTACCACTACCGGGAGATTGCTGCATTCTATTATTATGCGGAGCATATCGCGAGTGAGCAGCCCCCGGTTGGTGCCGATAGGAGCACCCAAAGGCATCACGGCGGCAGCTCCTGCATCTTCAAGCCGTTTGCACAAAACGGGGTCAGCCTGAATATATGGTAGCACTTTGAACCCGAGCGCAGACAACTCTTCAGTTGCTTTGAGAGTCTCGATAGGGTCGGGGAGGAGGTGACGCGGATCGGGATGAATCTCCAATTTAATAAAATCGGTATTAAAGGCTTCGCGGGCGAGTTGGGCGGCTAAAACAGCTTCCTCCGCATCCCTCACTCCCGATGTGTTGGGAAGGAGTTGGATTGAAGGGTTAAGAATATGACGAAGCATATCATCATCCTTATCTTTAAGGTCTATTCTTTTCATCGCCACGGTCACCATTTCTGTGCCGGAAGCTGCGATTGCCTTTTTCATTTCATTGTTTGAACGGAATTTTCCGGTTCCTAAAAAGAGCCGGGAAGAAAATTCTCGTCCACCGATTGAGAGTTTATCCATCATTCAGCTGTTTTTATTTAATGAGATCCAAAATTGTTTCTGTTGTTTTCTGAGGAGAGAAGGAATGGAGTATGGTGCCTGAGATTGCAATGCCGGTTACTCCGGTCTGCATGATCGTAGGAATATCTTCAATCTCAATTCCACCGATCGCCACCACCGGAATTTCGGAAAATTCTCTCAATTCCTTCATTATTGAGGTCAACCCTTCGATTCCTAATGTTGGACTCAGTTTCTTTTTGGTTTTAGTAAATCGGAACGGCCCGAGACCTATATAGTTTGCTCCTGCATCGATAGCTTTACGGATATCGTCAAGAGTATTCGCAGTGGCACCTACTATACTCTGTTCACCAAGAATTTTTCTCGCTTCCTGTGGAGAGATATCCTCTTTGCCGAGGTGAACTCCGTCGGCACGCAATTTTTTCGCCAGGTCGGGTCGGTCGTTAAGAATAAAGGTCGCTCCCTCTGAATCACAAAGCTTCCTTATCTCTGCTCCCACTGCGAGAATATCGCATTCGGCTGCATCCTTCATGCGCAGTTGAATCCAGCGGCATCCACCGTTAAGGACAGCTTCAACACTTGCCGTCAGTTCATCAGGTTTGTCGGAATTGGTTATGAATTGAAGCATTTTATCTCATTTATTAGATTAGAAAGTTTTCCGTTTTTATATTCCTCCCAAATTATCCCTAACATCGCGGCTCCTCCAAATCCTGCTTCACTTATTTCTTCAAAATGCGAGGGGGTCACTCCTCCTAAGGCATGTACATTCTTTCTTAACTTCCCTTTTAAAGAAGAAATACTTAGAGAAGGATTATA
>CAMWIH010000048.1 GCA_947174305.1 uncultured Porphyromonadaceae bacterium
CAGAGTTTAACGCCAAACTTCTCAAATAACCATGAGACCGAATTTTAAAGAAATAGATATCACCAAAATAGTGACTCCAGAGGGTCACAAACCGGCCGTTGGAGAAGAATGGCTCACGGCTGAACTGATACCGGTAAAACCGGTTTATACAAAAGAGGATCTTGAAGGGATGGAACATCTTGATTTCGTGTCAGGTATTCCTCCATTCCTCCGTGGTCCTTACAGTGCGATGTATCCGCTGCGTCCCTGGACCATCCGTCAGTATGCCGGCTTCTCAACTGCCGCAGAATCGAATGCATTCTATCGTCGTAACCTGGCTTCCGGCCAGAAAGGTCTTTCCGTAGCGTTCGACCTTCCGACCCATCGCGGTTATGATGCTGATCACGAACGTGTTGTCGGTGACGTTGGTAAGGCAGGTGTATCAATCTGCTCCTTGGAAGATATGAAGGTTCTTTTCGATGGCATTCCATTGAACAAGATGTCTGTATCAATGACCATGAATGGAGCTGTGCTTCCTGTGCTTGCGTTCTATATCAATGCAGGTCTTGAGCAGGGTGCCAAGCTTGAGGAGATGGCAGGTACAATCCAGAATGATATTCTTAAGGAATTCATGGTGCGTAACACTTATATCTATCCGCCGGCATTCTCAATGAAGATCATCGCTGACATCTTCGAATATACTTCAAAGAATATGCCTAAGTTCAACTCGATCTCAATCTCCGGTTATCACATGCAGGAGGCTGGTGCAACAGCAGATATCGAGCTTGCATATACCCTTGCCGATGGTCTTGAATATCTTCGTGCCGGTGTTAATGCCGGAATGGATATTGACTCCTTCGCACCGCGTCTTTCTTTCTTCTGGGGTATCTCAATGAACTATTTCATGGAGATTGCCAAGATGCGTGCCGCGCGTATGCTTTGGGCAAAGATTGTTAAACAGTTCAACCCGAAGAATCCGAAATCACTTGCTCTCCGCACACACTGCCAGACTTCCGGTTGGTCGCTTACGGAGCAGGATCCGTTCAACAACGTCGGACGTACTTGTGTTGAAGCAATGGGAGCTGTTTTAGGTCACACTCAGTCGTTGCATACAAACGCACTTGACGAGGCTATCGCGCTTCCTACTGACTTCTCTGCTCGTATTGCACGTAACACTCAGATTTACATTCAGGAAGAAACCTACGTCACCAAACAGGTTGACCCGTGGGGTGGCAGCTATTATGTAGAGGCTCTTACCAACGAGATAGCCCACAGGGCGTGGGAGCATATCCAGGAAATTGAAAAACTTGGCGGTATGGCCAAGGCAATTGAAACCGGTCTTCCCAAACTCAAAATAGAAGAGGCTGCTGCTCGCACACAGGCTCGCATCGACTCAGGCAAACAGACCATTGTGGGTATCAATAAATATCGTCTTGATCATGAAGATCCTATCGATATTCTTGAGGTTGATAACACGGAGGTTCGTAAAGAACAGTGTGCACGTCTTGAAGATCTCCGAAAGGATCGTGATGAAGAGGCTGTTAAGAAAGCTCTTGAAGCAATCACTGAATGTGTTAAAGATCCGAGCAAGGGTAACCTTCTTGACCTTGCAGTGAAAGCTGCCGGTCTGCGAGCATCTTTGGGAGAGATTTCAGATGCTTGTGAAGCCGTTGTTGGTCGATATAAGGCAGTAATCAAAACAATATCAGGCGTGTATTCAAATGAAGAAAAGGGTGATCCTGAATTTGAGGAAGCCCGCAAGATGGTTGCAGATTTTGCTAAACGCGAAGGCCGTCAGCCTCGTATCATGATTGCCAAGATGGGTCAGGATGGTCACGACCGCGGTGCAAAAGTTGTTGCCACCGGTTATGCAGACTGCGGTTTCGACGTAGATATGGGTCCATTGTTCCAGACTCCCGCTGAAGCTGCACGTCAGGCTGTGGAGAACGATGTTCACATCCTTGGAGTATCTTCTCTTGCCGCCGGTCACAAGACTCTGGTGCCCCAGGTGATTGAGGAACTCAAGAAGCTTGGCCGTGAGGATATCATTGTCACTGCAGGCGGTGTTATTCCGGCTCAGGACTATGACTTCCTTTATAAAGCGGGTGTGGCCGCAATCTTCGGCCCCGGCACACGCATTCCAAAGAGTGCCATTGAAATGATCCGTATCCTTAATGAGGATCGCGCGGAATAATAGTTGAGTCCGAAATTGTGATATAAAGGGGAGCGGAGACTATTTTGTCTTCGCTCCCATTCCACGATAGATAGTGAAGGGAATTAATGTCAGATAATAAATCATATTATGCCGAAGGGGGAAAAGAATCGCAGCCTGTTGATTCCGATACCCTGTACAATATAGAGACTGAGGAAACCGATAACCTCTATTCATTGCCGGAAGACTCTGGGGAATCAGAAAGTGAAGATGGTGTTGACCCTGATGATCACGGAGCATTTGAAAATGAAGGATCCCTTGAATCTGAAGAAGAGGAAGAAGAGGATGAGGCGGATGAAGAGGAGAATGATGAAGGCACTGAAACAAGGAGTGGTAAGTTTTCCCTTCTTTTTAAAATAATGTCAACCCCCGTGGAAGGATGGAAAGAATTGAAAAGACGTCGTTATCCTGCTGAAGAGGTTGCATCAGGCTTGTTTTATCCAACGGTTGCCATGGCATCCCTCTCGGAATTTGCCGGGATGATTTATACAACAATTGGAGTCGGGGAGTGCCTTATGAACGCTCTGGTAGCCTTCATATCCTTTTTTTTCGGGTATTTCACGGTTTTACTGTTATGCGGAGGAATCCTTCCAAAAGCTTCAAAAGGAATCATGAAAACGTCCATTGGAAAGGAGTTTATAATGGTGAACATGTCAACCCTGGCTCTATTCTTTACGGCCATCAATTTGTTTCCTATGATATATTACGTTCTTGTTT
This sequence comes from uncultured Porphyromonadaceae bacterium, assembly GCA_947174305.1. GTDB lineage: Bacteria > Bacteroidota > Bacteroidia > Bacteroidales > Muribaculaceae > Lepagella. The sequence continues at coordinate 2,909 of CAMWIH010000048.1, forward strand.
TTCTGCCGATATGGACAATCTATCTAATTTATAAAGGGGTCAGGATTTTGCGTATTCCCGAAAGTGTTGAGACGCGAACCAAAATACTGCTTACTTTTTTAATAGTAGGGGCTCCCGTTTTATGGAGCTGGCTTATGGAACTTTTTTTTGAGATAACACAATAATTATGGTTATTTATGAAGGCAGATCAAGTTAATATAAAGAACAAACGTGCGAGATTCGATTATGAAATTTCTGACACTTTCATTGCGGGCATAGTTCTAACAGGCACGGAAATAAAGTCCATTCGCGAAGGGAAGGCCTCATTGACCGATACATATTGTATGGTAGAAAATGGGGAAGTCTGGGTGAAGGGGATGAATATCTCGGAATACTTTTACGGCTCCTATAATAATCATGCGGCCCGTCGCGACAGGAAGTTGCTTCTAAATAAAAAGGAGATTGCAAAACTTCAGAAAGCGGCCGACGATACAGGTTTCACCATTGTTCCATTGAAGGTGTTCATTAATGAACGTGGACTTGCAAAGATGCAGATTGGAATAGGCCGAGGCAAGAAACAATATGACAAACGTCAATCGATCAGGGAGCGTGAGGATAAACGGAACATCGACCGTATGTTTAAGAAGTGATATAAATGCGTAAGCTTGAGTTATTATCCCCGGCGGCCAATAAGGAAGTTGCACGTGAAGCAATTTTGCATGGAGCTGATGCTGTGTATATGGGTGCGTCGAGTCACGGCGCACGGCGTAAGGCTGCAAATTCAATTGAAGATATAGCATGGACAGTCGCTTTTGCCCATCAATATCGTGCCAAGGTATATGTCACGGTTAATACACTCGTATATGAGGAGGAGATAAATGATGTAGAGCGATTAGTGCGTGATCTATATAGAGTTGGGGTTGATGCACTGATTGTGCAAGATATGTCATTATTGAGAATGAATCTTCCTCCGATTCAGTTGCACGCAAGCACGCAATGCGACACGAGAAGTGTAGAAAAAGCTAAATTTCTTGAAAAGGTAGGTTTTTCGCAACTTGTTCTCGCCCGGGAACTTTCCCTCACGGAGATTAAGGAAATCTGTGAAAGGGTAACAGTGCCGGTGGAATGTTTCATTCACGGGGCTTTGTGTGTAAGTTATTCGGGTAGATGCCAGGCAAGCGAAAGATGTCTTGGTAGAAGTGCCAACAGAGGGGAATGTGGCCAAATGTGCCGTATGCCTTACACCCTAAAAAACGGGAAGGGTGAAATAATATTGAAAGATAAGTATCTCCTTTCTCTTGCAGACTTCAATGCTTCCGAACATATAGAGGAATTGATAGAAGCAGGCGTGTCGTCATTTAAGATCGAAGGGCGGCTGAAGGATGCGGATTATGTCAAGAACGTAACTGCTGCTTATAGAAAGATTATAGATGAGATTATCAGAGCTTATCCGGATAAATATTGTCGTTCATCTTTCGGACGGTCAGAAATATCATTTACTCCTGCACTTGACAAAAGTTTTAACCGTGGCTTCACAGACTATTTCCTCAATAGGAGAGGTTCAAGGAAGATGGCTTCATTTATCACACCCAAATCTTTGGGAGAAAAAATTATCTCCATATCCCAGCTTAACAATGGTGATGGCATAAGTTTTTATAATAAAACTACCGGTGCATACGACGGGGTTAGGGTGAACAAGATAGAAAATGGGAAAATAAGGAGTGCCAAAGGGATAAAGATTCCGGTTGATGCTGAAATTAGGCGAACATACGATGTGGAGTGGCAAAAAGCACTTTCTGGTCAAACTGCTGAAAGAAAATTAAAGTTGGACATTTCTATTGATGAAACCGGAATAACTGCCATTGATGAAAGGGGAATCAGGGTTATTTTGCCATTGAATGTTGAAAAGATGGTTGCCAGGAAGCCTATGGAGATCAGGCACATATTTGAAAAGTTAGGTGGTACAATATATTCATTAGAAGACTTCAATAACAATCTTTTACCCGAGACATTCATTCCTGCATCAATATTGACGCAACTGAGGAGGGATTTGGTCAAAAGGCTTGATGAAGCCAATGAAGCTGTTTATCCATTTGAATACAGGAGGAAAGAGGATGAGAGTGCAATGTATCCCTCAGATGCTCTTGATTCAAGAGATAATGTAGCCAACAGCCTTGCCGATTCCTTTTATCGTCAACACGGGGTGAAGAAGATTGAAAAAGCAATGGAAGTCAAGTCGGCATCAGGGTTGAAAGGAAAGGAAGAGATTGTCATGACATCCCGATACTGCTTGCGTCGCGAATTGGGGTGTTGCAAAAAGTCGCCTGTCAATAAAAAATTATTCGGACGACTGTCAGAACCACTTACGATAGCGACAGGCCCGAATGTATTCCGTCTTGATTTTGATTGCAAGAGATGTGAAATGAATGTTGTGCATCAAGGCTAAGACACTGCTGATTTAGCCTTTTTGTTAGATTGATTAATTAGCTTGTGGGGAAGAGGGGTCGGAGAGTGAGGCTGTATCGAATCCGATTGGATTATCGTGTAAAGTCCGATCGTGCGGGTCATCCTTCAAACGATTGATTTCACGGTGAAGACTGTTTTTTAAACCGAAAAAAGAATCAAGCAAAGCAGTGATGTAACCCTTACCGTCGTTCATATTCGCGGCATACGGAATATCAAGACGACTGCTAAATATAATGTTGCCATTTTCATCCGGAGAATGAAGCACAACTGTGGGGCCAAAAGAGAAATTTGCATAATTGGTGGCATCCTTAAAGAGGGTAAAGTTGTCATCAGTATTTTTCATACTCAGCCAGGACAAATCCCAAATCCTTAAGAAAGCTCCGTTAAACATAATCAGGAAATTCTCCCCCTGATATGAGAAACTTAAATTTCTATCCTCGTTCAGCGAAGGATGGCACCCCATATCCTCAAGAAGGTCCATGAGATGGCTTCTGTTTGATTCTTCCCGTTCATCAGTATTATTGTTATGTGTCGATACCCCTTCATCAGAGATTTCCTCGGCACTCCCTGCATCATTTTCAGTTGTCTCAGATTCTATGTCGTTTCTTTCATCCCTGTTTAGGCGACGCATTACTTCCTCCCACTTGCTCCTGTTGAAGAGGAAAGTTACGATTGAAAAACCTATAAGGATAATTATAGCGATTAGAATAACGATCAGCATAAGGCTTTATAATTTAGATTCATTCCGAAACTTTAAATTCATACCGGATTTATTAGATTCATTCCGAAATCTTATCGTTTAATAATGTGGAATCGGATACAAGAGAATCAGAAACCACCGGATGTGCATAAACATAGAGAAGGGAATCACGAAGATAAATGATTCTCTCGGTGAGATTTGTCAGGGTGTCGTTCTCTCCTTCTGAAATCTCAAGGCAGGTCTCGGAAGGATATTTAAAATTTAGGGCCGTAAGAGAAGAGCTGAACCGTTCATTCAACCCCAGAAGGGTGACAGAATCGGTTGCCCTCGCAAAACTGTCAGTGTAAAGCTTTAAAAGCCTTACACTCTTTTGGTATAGTTCAGACGCATTAATCCTTTTAGAATTATCCACAGGTTTGTTACATGCAGATAAGGAGATTAAGCAAATGAGTATGGAGACGGGAAAGATTCGGTTAACCCATCTCGTGCTGCCTATCCTTTTAAAATTATTCATTTCTTCAATTTATTTTTGAGAAATTTACCGGTATATGATTTCTCACAAGCTGCTATCGTCTCTGGTGTGCCCTCGGCCACAATATAACCACCTGCATCTCCACCCTCGGGGCCAATGTCAATAACCCAGTCAGCCGACTTAATTACATCCAGGTTATGCTCAATAATGATAACTGAATGTCCCTTGTCGATAAGCTGGTTGAGAGATTTAAGAAGCGTCGAGATGTCGTGGAAATGAAGTCCGGTGGTGGGCTCGTCGAAAATGAAGAGCGTATGGTCAGTCTTGTCAAGAGAGAGATAGTAAGCTAACTTTACGCGCTGGTTCTCACCTCCGGAAAGGGTGGATGATGATTGGCCGAGCTTGATATATCCAAGTCCGACATCCTGAAGGGGCTTCAGTTTCTTTATTATTTTCTTTTCTTGTGAACCATTGACTTCACTTAAAAATTCGATTGCCTGATTAACGGTCATTTCAAGGAAATCATATATATTCTTTCCCCTATATTCCACATCAAGCACTTCCTGCTTGAAGCGTTTGCCATGACAGGCATCGCATACAATCTCAATATCGGCCATAAACTGCATAGGGATAGTGATCGTGCCTTCCCCCTTGCACTCTTCACATCTTCCACCATCGGTATTGAATGAGAAAAAAGCAGGAGTGAACCCCATCTGTTTTGAAAGCTGTTGATCTGAAAAGAGCTTTCTGATCTCATCGTATGCCTTAAGGTAGGTAGCCGGATTTGAGCGTGAAGATGTTCCGATCGGATTCTGATCAACAAATTCAATAGCCTTGATATCACGGATATCTCCCTGAAGCTTTTTATGAGCGCCGGGAATATCTCCGGCCTCGCCAATCGCTCTTACCAAAGCTTTATATAGCACCTCCCTGACAAGTGTTGACTTTCCGGATCCGCTTACGCCGGTCACAACTGTCATGACACCGAGAGGGAATTTGACATCAATACTCTTGAGATTGTTTTCTGCAGCCCCGAGAACTTCTATAGCTTTCTTCCAAGGTCGTCGCACGGAAGGATATTCAATTTTCCTGTCGCCCCGTAAGTAATCAACAGTATAGGAACCATTGGAATCACCTCCTTGAAGCATCTCCTTTACATTTCCTTCAAAAACCACTTCCCCTCCGAGCCTGCCTGCATTCGGGCCAATGTCGATAATTTCATCGGCGGCAAGCATTATATCCTCATCATGCTCCACAACCACCACAGTATTACCAATCTGCTGAAGATTGCGTAAAACTTTTACCAGCCGGTCCGTATCTCTTGAATGGAGTCCGATGCTTGGTTCGTCAAGAATGTATAATGACCCGACAAGTGAACTTCCTAAAGAGGTGGCGAGATTGATGCGTTGGCTCTCTCCTCCCGAAAGGGTGGAAGAGAGACGATCAAGGGTGAGATACCCCAGGCCTACTTCTTCAAGAAAGCTTAGGCGTTGGCGTATTTCTGTAAGAAGCCTTTCAGATATCCTCACATCAGTTTCGTTAAGCTTTAGAGAATGGAAAAATTCGGATAAGGCAGATACGGGCATCCTCACAAGTTCTGTAATTGATTTGCCGCCTATCTTCACATATTCCACATCAGGACGCAGACGCGACCCATGGCAGTCGGGACAAGTGGTTTTGCCGCGATACCTTGCTTTGAGCACCCGGAATTGCATCTTATCCTGACGTTGATCCAGCCACGCAAAGAACCCGTCAATGCCACTCCATTCTTCGTCACCATGCCAGAGATAGTCCTTCTGTTCTTGAGTGAGGTTCATGTATGCCTCGTGAATGGGGAAACCTTTTTTAGAAGCAATCTTAATGAAAGCCTTTTTCCATTCGCTCATCTTCTCCCCGTTCCAACACTTCACGGCATCCTGATAAACGGATAGCGTTTTATTGGGAATCACGAGTTCCTCGCTAACGCCGAGAATCTTTCCGAAACCTTCACATGTAGGGCACGCACCGTATGGGTTGTTGAAATTGAACATCAAATCGTTCGGTTCACGGAATTCCATTCCGTCGGCCGTGAATTTCTTGGAAAAGGGAAATTCCTTGGTCCCATCTTCCAGCCATAGTTTTATTATACATTCCTCGTGGCCTTCATAATATGCAGTCTCCACAGAGTCTGTTAGCCGGGAGATTTCATCTTTTTCATCAGACACCGCAAGCCTATCAATAAGGAGTCGATAACCTTCTGAATTGGTTTCAGGTTTTTGTTCCAAGATGTCTGAAATGTCATAGAACACACCATCCTTCTCAAGACGGGAAAAACCCTCTTTCATGAGGATAGTAAGCTGATCGGTGAAATTTCTCCCTTCCGGAAGGTGTATGTCAATCAGAACCGCCAATCGGGTTCCTTCAGGAAATGATAAAACGGTTTTCACAATATCTTCAATTCCATGTTTCTTCACCTCCTCGCCGGAAATAGGGGAGAAGGTGTGACCGGCACGTGCAAAAAGCATCCTGAGGTAATCATAAATCTCTGTTGCAGTCCCAACCGTGCTTCGCGGATTTCGGGTATTGACTTTCTGTTCTATGGCTATGGCAGGTGGGAGGCCCTTGATGTAGTCACATTCAGGTTTCGACATTCTGCCAAGGAACTGCCGTGCATAAGCCGAAAGGCTCTCCACATAACGCCGTTGTCCTTCGGCATAAAGAGTATCGAAGGCAAGAGATGATTTGCCGGAACCGCTCACACCTGTCACGACAATAAATTTATTGAGTGGAACCTGAAGGTCAATGTTCTTCAGATTATTGACCCTGGCACCTTTTATGTTGATATATTTATTTTCCATATTTATCTTTTATTCCGGATTTCACTTGGGTCATAGAAGCGCAGTGGCCCTCAAACTGATCCGGAATAAAAATATATACAATTATTATGCCAGAAACTATTAATTAATGAAGTTTAAGTAACTTCATTGCAGGGAAAACTAAAAGGGAGTGTCAAATAAATTTAATCCGACACTCCCGCAGAATTTCAGTAAGCCCTTCTTATATTCAATTCAGGTTAAGAAGTTCGAGAATTTTATCGTATGCCGCAGATAAGCCATCAACATTCTTTCCTCCTGCCTGTGCAAAGAATGGCTGACCGCCTCCACCTCCCTTGATGAGTTTGGCGGCTTCCCTTACAATTTGCGATGCATTAAGTCCTTTTTTAACCAGATCATCAGATATCATGACGGTAAGCAGAGGTTTGTTTTCATTGACGGTGGCACCAATGAAAACAGTAGCATCGGGAGAAGACTTACGAATGGTAAAGGCCACATTCTTCACAACATCCGGTAGGCGGACTCCATTGAGGGATACAATTTTTACTCCATTGCATTCCTTAGCATTTTCAAGGAGCTGGCGAGAAAGATTAGCTGTGCGTTCTGCCACAAATTCATCCACCTGTTGACGAAGATCGGCATTTTCTCCAATAGCTCTCTTCACAGCAGTGCGTATGTCGGCAGAGCCACCCAGAAGAGTCATTATCTCCTTCACGGAATCCTGCAGATCATCAAGCATATATTCAACTTTGGCTCCGCTGACAGCTTCAATTCTTCGGATACCGGCGGCTATAGAGCTTTCGTTGAGAATACGTACCATACCGATATTGCCTGTGTTAGCAACGTGTGTACCACCGCATAATTCAATAGAGGAGCCATATTTTACAACACGTACCTTGTCACCATATTTCTCACCGAAAAGAGCCATTGCACCAAGGTTACGTGCCTCATCAATCGGCATATCGCGATGTTCATCAAGAGGAATAGACTTTCTGATGCGTGAATTTACGAGATGTTCAACCTTTCTAATTTCCTCCGGTGTCACTTTCTGGAAATGAGAGAAGTCAAAACGGAGAATATCAGGCGAAACGAAAGAACCCTTCTGTTCTACGTGAGTTCCCAGAACCTCTCTGAGCGCTTCGTGAATGAGGTGAGTGGCAGTGTGATTTGCAGAAGTGGCTGCACGAGCTTCCTCATCTATTTCTGCCGTAAATTCCCCTTCCGGTTCAGTCGGGATGGAATAGGAGAGATGAACCCCTATATTGTTTTCCTTCTTTGTGTCGAAAATTTCGATCACTTCTCCATTTGAACCAACGAGGCGCCCTTTGTCGCCAACCTGACCACCCATTTCTGCATAGAAAGGAGTTTCAGAAAGTATGATCTGGTAATATTCTTTTCCTTTCTGCTTGACTTTCCTATAGCGCAGGATACGGGTAGGAGAAGAAACTTTATCATATCCCACAAATTTCTCTTCCCCTTCATTAACTTCAACCCAGTCGCCGGTTTCAACCGCGGCCGCATTCCTGGCACGGTCTTTCTGCTTTTTCATCTGAGCATCGAAACCCTTATGGTCAATTTCCATCCCTTGTTCGCGGAGAATCAGCTCCGTTAGGTCGAGTGGGAATCCGTAAGTATCATAAAGCACAAAGGCATCCTCGCCTGAAAGGACGTTGCTGCCATTTTCTTTTGCTTTCTTTACGAAAGAATCGAGAAGTCGTATTCCATTGTCAAGGGTGCGTAAGAAAGACTCTTCCTCCTCCTTAATAACCTTCTTAATTAATTCCTTCTGAGCTGGAAGTTCCGGATATGCTTCACCCATCTGATCCACAAGCGTATCGATGAGCTTATAAAGGAATGCCTCTTTTTGGTCAAGGAATGTGTAAACATATCTCACGGCCCTGCGCAAGATTCGCCGGATCACATAACCGGCCTTAGCATTTGATGGAAGCTGAGAGTCGGCAATTGAGAAAGCGATGGTGCGAACGTGATCTGCAGCAACGCGCATAGCCACGTCAATCTTCTCCTCTTCTCCATACTTTTTCCCTGAGAGTTCGCTAATTTTCGAAATGAGCGGTGTAAAGACATCTGTATCATAGTTAGATGTTTTACCCTGAAGGGCCATACACAAGCGCTCAAAACCCATACCTGTATCAATCACTTTTGCAGGGAGGGGTTCGAGATGACCATCGGCCATTCGGTTATATTGCATAAAGACAAGATTCCATATCTCAATAACCTGAGGATTGTCTTTATTCACAAGAGTGGCGCCATCCACTTTTGCACGTTCTTCATCACTTCTGAGGTCGATATGAATTTCCGAACAGGGTCCGCATGGGCCGGTTTCACCCATTTCCCAGAAATTATCGTGACGGTTACCGTTTATGATGTGAGAAGCCGGAAGATGTTTCTCCCAATATCCGGCAGCTTCATTGTCGCGTTCGAGCCCTTCGGGAGCATAGCCCTCAAACACTGTGGCATAGAGACGATCAGGATTTAGCTTCAGGACCTCCACAAGATATTCCCATGCCCAGTCGATGGCTTCTTTCTTGAAATAATCGCCGAAACTCCAGTTGCCAAGCATCTCAAACATAGTGTGATGATAGGTGTCATGACCTACCTCTTCAAGGTCATTATGTTTTCCTGAAACCCGGAGACACTTCTGGCTGTCGGTCACTCGCTTGCTTTCGGCAGGACGATTACCAAGGATAATGTCTTTGAACTGGTTCATGCCGGCATTCGTAAACATCAGTGTCGGGTCATCTTTTATGACCATCGGAGCCGAGGGAACGATTTTATGGCCTTTCTCTTTAAAAAAATTCTTGAAAGACTCTCTGATTTCTTTTGAAGTCAACATCGAATATATATTATTAATTCAGGCATCAGGCTGCAACGTTGGTGCCTGACTTGCATTATAGATTGCAAAATTAATAAAATTTAGCTATTTTTGCAATTAAATTATTGGTCTAAACTCCTTTCTACGCCACCAGGTTCAATTATGAAACGACGAATCTTTTACACATATAATCCTGAAACGGACAACTTCGAGCGGTTTTTCCCTTCCGGAGGAGAACGTTTATGGAAGGTGATAAGGTTTTTGTTGCTGTCGATAGGGATGGGGGTGATTATTTTTTTTCTATATATACATCTATTTGATTCTCCCACGGAGAAAGCCTTGCGAAAAGAAAATTCGCAGTTGAGAAGCCATTATAATGTCATCAACAAGCGCTTGGATAATTCTCTGAAAGTGATGGAAGATATCCGCAACAGGGATGATAATTTCTATCGTGTAATGCTTCAGCTTGACCCGATGAGTCTCGGCCAGCGCTACGCCGGTCTTGACAATGAGAAAAGATATAGGGAAATAGAGAAACTGCCTGATGCCGATTTGGTAAAGTTACTTACCCAGAGGCTGGATCTTTTTGAACGCCAGCTTTTTGCCCAATCGTTATCTTTTGACCAATTGCGTGCCGCGGCCGGTGAACAGAAAGAGAAGTTGGCCCATATACCGTCTATTATGCCAATAGATGTGAAAGATTACACTATGGCTTCCGGCTACGGATACAGGAACGACCCAATTTATGGAACATCAATGTTTCATTCCGGACTTGATTTCGCAGCTCCAATGGGAACTCCTGTTTTTGCCACTGCCGACGGCATTGTGGAGGAGTCGGGTTGGAAAGGTGGATATGGAAATTGCATCGATCTCACGCACGGATATAATTACTCTACCCGCTACAGTCATTTGAGCGAGATACTGGTGGAAGCCGGTAAAAACGTCAAGAGGGGAGAAATGATAGGGCGTGTCGGGTCAACGGGAAAATCAACCGGTCCGCATCTTCATTATGAGGTGAGATTCAAAGATGAACCGCAAAATCCGGTGAACTATTATTTTATGGATCTTGGCCCGGAGGAATATTCCGATATGATTCGCCTGGCAGAGAATGCAGGCCATGTTATGGATTGATTTTTTTTGAAGAGAAATTTAATTTTTGAGCAATTGGAAGAATTTGATAAAAAATATTACAAGATAAAGGATGTGTCGGAACTGCTTGGAGTACCCACTTCCTCCTTACGATATTGGGAAAAGGAATTTCCTGAATGCGCTCCAAGAAGGAGCAATACTAATATTCGCTATTACACTCCGAAAGATATCGAGACTCTAAGAATGATTAATTATTTGCTTAAGGTTAAGGGCCTCAAAATTGAGGCGGCCAAAGAGCAAATGCGTTCTAACAGAAAGAATATTTCAAAACGGGTGGATATTATAGAAAGTCTGACAGAGACGCGTAACGAACTTGAAAAATTGCTTTCAGCACTACACAAGAGAAAATAAATGAATTTTGAGGAATTGAATCCACAGCAAAGGGATGCGGCCAGCTATGAAGGTAGGAATCTTCTTGTGCTTGCCGGTGCAGGCACGGGCAAGACACGCACCATAATTGCGCGTGCCAAATATCTCCTCGACAAAGGAGTGAGGCCTTCGAGACTGCTAATCCTTTCTTTTACCCGTAAATCCGCGAAGGAGATTGTTGCTCGTTTACAGTCAAGCACCCAAGGCGACACTCAGGCTTTGAAAGGCCAGACGTTCCATTCCTGGTGTATGGAGATTATCGAACAAAATCCCGGGGTGTTCAATTTCGGTAAATTTACCGTGATTGATGAAGAAGACAGGGAGAGTGCCTTCAGGCTTGTATGTGGCCGTCATTTCAAGAAAAGCAATTTTATTGAGCCTAAACAGCTGGCCGAGGTATATTCGTATGTGGTCAATGCCCGATGTAATCTTACCACTGCCTTGAGCCACCGCCTTTTTAATGGCAGGATGGATGAGGAAACAAAAGAAAAGATTCTTCGTAAACTTCCCGTTTATCAAGAAGTGATAAAAAAATATATGGCCTTTAAGGCGGAAAGACATTATCTTGATTATGACGATATCCTGCAGAAAGTTGCGTTGGGCCTGAAAAAGAATCCAGCCGCGGCCGACTTTATTGCCGGATCTTTTGATCACATACTAATTGATGAGATGCAGGACACCAACCCCCTGCAATACCTTTTGCTTGAGTCTTTCTGGACAAGGTGTAATCTCTTTTGTGTTGGTGACGATGCACAGTCAATCTATGGATTTCGCGGTGCCGACTTCAAGTCTATACATTACTTTCCCTTAGTAGTGCCTGATTCAAACGTCAAGAAGCTCACTATCAACTATCGGTCCACACAAGAAATTCTCGACCTATCTAACTGGGTTCTTGAACGTTCCCCCTTGAATTACGATAAGAAATTGATTGCGGAAAGAGGAAAGGGAATAAAACCGGTTATATGTCATTTTCATCAGGAATGGGATATGGCGCGGGATATAGTGATGAGAATAAAAAATTCTCAAGGGGAGGAGAAGTGCCCGTATAAGGAAAATATGGTTCTTTCTCGTTCCAACTGGGGTCTTAAATCAGTCGAGGCCTGTCTTATAGAAGCCCAGATTCCATACACAGTTTATGGAGGCACCTCAATTATGGCCTCCGCTCATGTCAGGGATATAGTTTCTGCTTTGCGGGTCGTGGCAAATCCTCGCGATGAACTTGCATGGGAGCGATATCTTTGCCTTTTCCCGAGAATAGGTGAGATCACCGCTGCCAAGATTATTGATAAGATTATCGACAAGGATTCGCTTGAAGAGTGTCTTGAAATTTTGGAGGGGGAGAAGGGCCTGGATCCGGATATCGCAACCACTCTTCTCAACATAAAGATGCTCGAAATTGAAGTCAACAGAGCTATTGAGGCCGCGATGCGAGGACTACAGAAGGTGTTGGCTCATAAGTATAAGGATGATTGGAACCGAAGGAAAAAGGATATCACTCTATTGGAGAGAATCGGAGCCGCATCGGAGAGTCTCACGGCTTTTCTGTCGGACTACATACTCGATCCATCCTTGGGAACAGGGGTGAAAGGGGAGTCCGACCCGGAGGATTGTGTGATATTGACCACAATTCATTCAGCCAAAGGTCTTGAAGCGCGAAATTGTTACCTAATCAATGTCAATTTCAATCAATATCCCTCCTCAAAGGCTGTCGCTAACGGTGAAGATGCAATAGAGGAGGACAGGAGATGTCTTTATGTAGCCTTGACTCGTGCCAAAGACAAGCTTGTGATATACAGGAGTCATAAGGCTGCTCAAGTTATAGACGCATCCGATATGTTCTCGTTCGAAGCATCCAAACTTTATTTCCTCAATGATTTGCCTGAAACTCTGTATGATGTAGAGAATATAGGAGGTACATCTCGGGAATGGGGATTTTACAAGGGAGACAGCATCTCTCTTTCCGATTGTGAAGAATTTGATTTCTCATAAAATTCCAACTTCCTTGAACATTTCCCTATAATATTCAGCTTTTTTCTCAAGTTGGAGAGGATAAGCCCGGGAGGTGGAGGGCATTCGGTAAATATTTAATGGTTCGCCGTTGATTATATTATCTGCTGTAATCCTTTCACCCATTGAAGGAATCTTTGTTGATGTGATTTCCGCCACCACAGAGGCTGCCTTTTCCCCTGTCGTGGCTATGGAATGGCATTGTGGCATCTCTTCAAGTAGATTGAATAGTGGCACCGGCTCCACGATATCCAAAAACTTGTCAGAGGCATTTCCCTTGAGCCTGCGAGCTTTCCTCACGGTGTCGTTTAAAGCAATTCTCTTTTCGGTCATTAACTTAATAATGGCTTTTAAATTATAATCCTTTTGTCCAGGTAAAAGAAGCGCATCCTTATCCCCCAGGAAAATAAGACCCATTATTTTCCAAAAGTCATTTGTGCGGTTTGGATAATAGAAATCCATATTCCATCTCTTTTCTTGAGGAGGGAAAGTACCCATAATCAAAATTTTCGCCCCGTGGGGAATGAATGGTTCCCAAGGATGTGTTTCGATTTCCAATTCATTTTTCATAGTCTTCTATTTTTAAGCAATTATATTTTTATAAACAAAATTGAAAATAGAAAAGATTGAAATATTTCGGGATCGCCACAAAAGAAATCAAAAGAGGGGAGATTTGTCAAAATAAAAAGAGATATTCAATTAATTGAATATCTCTCAGTGTCCAGGATGAGACTCGAACTCACACGGCCAAAACGGCCACTACCCCCTC
>CAMWIH010000049.1 GCA_947174305.1 uncultured Porphyromonadaceae bacterium
GGGCGTGATGGGATGTGATGGGCGAGGTGGGCGTGATAGGCATTTTGGCGCGAAATTCACTATGTTTTGGGAAATTGGCATTTAATAGTTAAATTTGCGGAAAAGAAAATAATCCGAGATGAAAAGAGCTTTAATCACAGGAGTTACGGGCCAGGATGGATCCTTCCTCGCCGAGTTTTTACTGGAGAAAGGTTATGATGTGCATGGCATGATCCGGCGTTCGTCGGTAGATTACCGTGAGCGGATTGCCCATCTTGAGGGCCATGAGAATTTCCATCTCCATTATGGGGATATGGGCGATTCGATGTCGATCATGCAGTTGATTTCCAAAGTCAAGCCTGATGAGATTTACAATCTGGCGGCTCAGAGTCATGTGCAGGTAAGTTTCGACTGTCCGGAATTCACGGCTAATGTTGATGCCACGGGTGTGCTCCGGATCCTGGAAGCTGTGAGATTGTGCGGATTGACAGAGACGTGCCGCATTTATCAGGCCTCCACCTCTGAATTATATGGCAAGGTTACGGAGGTTCCGCAGAATGAAAAGACACCTTTTTATCCCTATTCTCCATACGCTGTGGCGAAGCTCTACGGCTTCTGGATTGTGAAGGAATACAGGGAGGCATACAACATGTATTGCTGTTCTGGGATACTTTTCAACCATGAGAGCGAACGGCGTGGCGAGACTTTTGTTACCCGTAAGATAACCCTTGCCGCCGCACGCATATCTCAGGGGAAACAGGAGAAACTTTATTTAGGCAACCTCTCATCATTACGCGACTGGGGGTATGCACGGGATTATGTGGAGTGCATGTGGCTTATACTTCAGCAACCAAAACCGGATGATTACGTCATTGCCACCGGTGAACAGCATTCCGTAAGGGAGTTCTGTCTTTTGGCTTTTCGCCGGGCCGGGATAGAGCTGCGATTTGAGGGAGAGGGTGAAAATGAAAAGGGTATAGATGTCAAGACGGGGAAGGTGCTCGTGGAGGTGTCGCCCGATTTTTACCGTCCTACCGATGTGGTTAACCTCTGGGGCGACCCGACCAAAGCCAGGAAAGAGCTTGGCTGGGATCCTAAAAAGAAAACGAGCTTTGAGGAGCTTGTCAATCTGATGGTTGATGCCGACCTGGCCAAGGTTGCTGTGGAAAAAGCGGGAGAGAAGGTCAGGCTCAATCTTGCTGAATATCTTGAGAAGGGGATAGTGAAGTGATAGCCGATATGGGCGGAATTTTCAATATGATTTTTAAAGATGATATTATTTATAGATGCTGAGTTTGTGGATAATCAGGAGGTGATAGAGCTTTCTGTGTGGAGTCACGACGGGAAGGAAGTATATCATCGTTTTTTCAGGCCGGAAGGGATAGATGAATGGCCCATATCGGAAGGGGTGCATCACATCAGTCCCGAAGATGTAAAGGATTGTGAGCCCTTCGGGAAATGTCGCAAAGAGATTCAGTCTATTTTTGATAAAGCAGAATATATCGTAGGCTTTGCCACTTCCGGAGATATTGCCCATCTCACCAAAAGCGGTATCCGCGGACTTGACAAGAAAAAAATTATCGACATCAAGCATCTCTTCTGGCTTTATGTAGGAATAGAAAGGGATTACGATTTCTATGCAATACCGGGGCTGACGAGAGTGGCTGAGATGTTGGGAGTGTCGTTCGGGGAGAAAGGGGCCCACTCAGCTTCCGAAGATACGCTTGTTACGCTTAAATGTTTCAACGAACTTGCTTCAATGATTCCGGGTAATCCCTATTCAGAAAAGACAGAAGAGGGATTCGTTAAGGCGATGGATAGGTTTCAGGAGGATTTTGCAATTGCTAAAGATGCCTACGAGCGACGGAAAGCTCACGGATGGATTCATGTGTATAAAGGAGAGGGGGGAGTATATAAAATCCTTTTTAAGAGAAAGGAGCCGGAGGATACACGTCAGCTCATAGGGAAAGTGGAGGTTGGCGATCTGTCGAAAGCGGAATCAGAGATATTGGGAATGTTCCAGAGAAGGATGATTCAGGGACGCCGCACAATATTCCGCTTGACCAAAAGTGACCTCAAGAGGCTGCTGACCTACAGGAACGAATATGGCGACGAAGAGGAGCATTCCTTAAACAAAAAGCTTGTCCAGCTACAGAAGATGTTCAGATGATTTCCTCGAAATGCTGAACGCCCCGGCCAAAATGGCGAAAGTCATGGCCGTGTAAAGACAGCAGGAGATGGAGACCTCAAAAGCACACACTGCGAACACCATGGTAACAATAGTTGCCCCAAGCGTCTGGCCCACGAGCCTGGCCGTGCTTTGCATTCCTCCGGCACTTCCGGAGCGTCTTATGGGAGTAGCAATAACCATCACAATGTTGTTAGGAGTCTGGAACATCCCGAATCCGATTCCGCAAAGCGCCATTCTCCAGGCAATTTGCCACGCTGAAGCACCTGAGGCGGGGAGCAGGAGCAAGAGGATTATGCCGACAGCATAAACGCCCATCCCGAAAGCGGCCGTCTTCTCAGGATTATGTTTCTCCACGAAGCGGGCGGCGATTGGAGACACAGCCATTGTGGCCAACGACCAGGGTGTCATCAGCAAGCCGGTGGTTATTTCCGAGAACCCATACCTGTCGTGAAAAAGAAAAGGGAGGGAGATCATGGCTATATTCTGGGCTATGAACGAGCCAACCGATGTTAGGATGCTGAGTGAAAAAAGCTTGCTTCGGAAAAGATCTACAGGCAGCATCGGATCTTTGAGACCCAATTGGCGTTTGATGTAGGCTACACCCACCACCAGACCTATTGTCAATAATGCGGTGGCGAGCCATGGATTCCCTTTCCTTGAGAACATGCCCAATGCATAGAAAAGCAGTCCGAACACTACCATATTCTCCAATGCGCTTATCCAGTCAAACCCCCTTTTGCCGTATGATTCCTTATCGTTTTGGGGATTTTCCGGCAATTTAGCCTTGCCGATAAGGAAAGCCGCTATTCCAAAAGGTATATTGATAAGGAAAAGCCAATGCCAGGAAGCCACAGATAGGACGGATCCGGCAATTGTGGGTCCGGCTGCCGTTGATATTGCAATCACCATGGCGTTAAGAGCGAGTCCGCGTCCAAGAACTTTCTTGGGATATATCAACCTGGTCAAAGCTATGTTTACTCCCATTACGCAAGCCGCCCCGACCCCTTGCAATGCTCTGGTGGTCAAAACCCATTCGAAATTGGGAGAAAGCGCACAACCTATTGAAGCAACTGTAAAAATTAATGTACCCGTCAGGAAAGTTAACCGATAGCTACCCTTGTCGCCTATCGCGGATACAGGGATAAGAAGCATTGTGATGATAAGCTGATAGATGGTGACTATCCATACAGCGTTTGAATCAGACACTCCAAATTCAGAAGCTAAGACCGGCAAAGCCACATTCACAATCGTGCCGTCGAGCACAGTCATGACTAACACCATCATCACAGCGAAGATGGCCGGATAGGAACGGATAGAGAAAGAGTTGGTATTAGGAACTGAAGCACGCATATATCTCCTTAACGATACAAAGGAGAAAAATCGTATCTACTGAAGGTGAAAGCATGGCGTAATTTAGTAGAATTGTAAAATCGTGTAAAATGTATTATCTTTGCTGAAAAGAGGAAAATATGGTATCAGAAAAAGAAAATAATCCACGTTATGGCATCGGGGAGCAAGATTTCTACCTTCTGATGGATTTGATAGGGCTTGACACCGAGACAGAGGTTCATACTTCCGACGGAAGCATAGATATGAAAGTCGAGAGGGAGGATTATATCTATATCATAGAACTCAAATATGATCATACGGCCGAAGAAGCTTTGTAACAGATAAAGGATAAGCAATATGCCCGGCCGTGGCATAACGACAACCGAGAAATTATCTTGATCGGAGCCTCCTTCTCCTCCTCAACGCGATGCATAGAGGATTGGAAGATAGAGAAGATGGAGGAGTGAGCCAGTGATATCCGTTCCGATCAGTACCGAGTTTAAGTCATAAACGCCCAACTTATCATCGAGCACAGTCATTCAGCAGCATATCTGCACGGCGAAGGCGACGGTGTGGGAATGGATGGAGAAGGTTATTCCATATTCTTAGGATATATTATCTCATCAGCTTTCATAGGAGTCTTCACAACCTTACCTATTACTTCAGATTTTTGACTCCATTTAAACCCATCACCCGGAGACAGCAGATGAATATCATCTTCAGAAATTACATGACCTGCTGGAAGTTCACATCGAGTTGCAATAGAACGTTCCAGTTTAATCTTAGCGTCTTCTACTGCAGGATCGATATACATGTCATCACGTCCAAGCCATCGTTCCGCCATCCTAATATCACGAACCATTCTGTTCACTCCCTCAGGTCCGAGCGAACCTTTCTGATCAGTGCCTTTCATGTGTCGGTCAATGGTTATATGCTTCTCTATTATCTTTGCTCCCATTCCCACAGCTACTGCTGGAGCAGTTATCCCGATAGTATGATCGGAGAAACCGATGGTATATTGGGGGTAATTTCTCAAAAGGTAGGATATGGAACGAAGGTTAAGATTGTCCGGGTGAGTGGGATACTGGCTCACACAGTGAAGAATCGCTATGTCGGAATGATATCGAGTGATGACATCCAGCGCCTCATCCAATTCCTTCCTCCCGGCCATACCTGTGGAAAGGATAATAGGAATGCGCGTCTCGGCCATAGCTTCAAGAAGCGGTAGATTGGTCAGGTCACGGCTTGCAACCTTAAGCCTATCGGGAGTAAAGAGCTTCAAAAGAGACAGACAACCGGGGGAACATAAGGTTTCTACAAAGTCAAGTCCCAATCCTTTTGCGTGACGATAGACGGCAAAATGTTCATCATCCGAGAGTTCGAGGTAAGCTCGATGCTCCCCGTACGTTTTTCCAAAAGAATGTGGGGAATTATAGGGTCGGTTCATCTGTTCGGCTGCAAGTTCCTCCTTTAAGTCTCGTTTGGTAAGTTTCACCGCATCCATTGGCCGGAGATTGAGATTAAAAGCCTCATCTTTCACAGGACGAGCCACAAGATCTACAATTAGCTTTGCAATATCTACCGATCCATTATGATTCTGTCCAATTTCTCCTATGATATACGTATGTTCCGATGCCGTCATTATATTAAGGGATTATATAGTTCTTAAATTTAATTTCAATAAAGACAGTTCTCTAAATCTATTTGTTTTCAGAGTAATAAACCTTATGAGGTAAACTTTGATTTTAATGAATCATAGGTAAAAGTCAGGGGGAATTCCAAAAGAACATAGTATAATCTCTTTAAAAGACCTTTCTCTTTATAAAGGCGATAGAAGGCACGAAGGTTGTATTTATTAATCCATTCAGGATAATAATTTATGTTTGATGCGGTCTGATGCAGGAAACCTCCGCATGTGAAAACCACCCCTTTATATCCCGCCTTCCTTAAGTCGGATGCGAAATTCTCTTGCAAGGATAACCCCATGCCTACAATAGTGAAATCCGGTTTCAATCTTATAATATTCTTTATTTCATCCTCTCTTTCTTTCTCTGAATTAAAATATCCGTTACGGAACCCACTGATATTCATCCCCGGGTAGGCCGATTGAATTTGCTTTATCGTGTTCTCAATATATTTGGGATGAGTGCCGATGAAATAGATGGATTCATCGCTTTGATTTAGTTTGGCAAATAGATCCACGGCAATGCCAGTCATATCAAAACTGAGCCGAGGTACCCGGTGGCTCCACAATGCCTTAATCCACCAGCACATTGTCATTCCATCCACAAAAAGACCATCCATATCCTTGTAAAGCTCAGGATTTTTCCTAAAGATATGATAAGAAAAAGAATTTACACAAGTATATATTTTCCCTCGGGTTGAGAAAATTTCATCCGGGTATTTTGAAGCCGAACAATAGATTTTTGTGATAAACTCCTTAATTGTCATGAAATAGAGTAAATTAGGGTTTAGGCCGTAGCTGAAAAATTTATATTCAAGTGTAAGCGGACTAAAATAATTTATATTGAAAATACAAATTTACAATAAAAATCGGAATTTTCAATAAATAAGTTAAAACTTAGTGAAATATATCGTTAATCTATTTTAAGAATTTCATCACAGAATGACTTTACAAACGATGTGTCTAATGCCCTCATTCCCTCATCACTAACTGTTAATAAAGATGATTTGACTTTAGGATTGACAGTTTTACATGAGTAAAGGACAGTTGAGCCAAGAGAAAAGATATGGAAAGTATGGTTCGAAGCCAAGCCTTCTAGTGTGGTGTTCAATTCTGCAAGATTAATTATCGGGCATTGTATTCGTTCTTGGTCGGAAGCAAATGCATGAGGAATATAGAAATCAATATTAAACTTTGCGATGGCTTTATTCATTATTTCATTGTAACGCTCAAGTGACATGAAGCCTCCGTGATATAAGGGTTGCCCGACGAGGATTCGTTTATTATTTACAACCTCATCGTTCTCTTTTCTGGGGAAAATATCTTTGCATAAATTTAACTTCTTTGTTTTTCCAAAAAAGAATGTGCTTTTCTCAGGATAAAATAGATAAGTGAAGTTAATGGCATTAAAAATCTTAGCCTGGTTTATACCTAAAGATAATTGAAGTAATTTCTTAGCAATACTTTTTGAAGGGACAAAAGAGGAGTAATTCATGCTTCCGTCTTCAATAAAAATTAATTTGCTTGGTTTTATTTTCTTAATCAAATATTGATTAGTAACCAATATTGGATTCGATAGTATAACAACATCAGCTTTAGGAATATTGAATGAATTAATTTTTTTCAATATAGCTAAAATATTTTTAATGGATTCTCCCTCATAGCGGATATAATCAACTTTATCAAAAGCCTCTTGATTCGGGAATGATTCTTTTGGTATTCCATTAGAAATGATGAATAGATGTCTTTCTGTTTCTTCCATCCATTCAGGTATTGACATTGAATAATAAATATCGTTGAATTTTCGGGCAATTACCAGTAGCATAATAATATTGTGTAAATGATAAACATTCTTAATAATTGATATTATTTTCTTTCCAAATAATGGGTTGCTTAGGCTCTCTCTCTATGTTTTTTAAATTTGTATAAAGAATGAGACAGAAAGGAATCCAAACAATGGGAAGAAAAAGAAGATTATGCAGAGCAAAAGGAGCATAAGCAATTATAATCAAAGCAAGTTTAAAACTGAATTTTACATTCTTTTTAATCAACGTTATGATATAAACTAAAAAGATAAAGAAATAAGCTCCCCAGTCATAAATATATCTCAGGAAATCATTATGGGAGGAGAACTTTGGGTTATGAGTGAGCTTCTGAATAAATAGATAGGATTCATTTGAGCCGTATGGTATGACTATATGGTTGCTAAGGATTTTTTTAATTAACGAATCATATATGATTGCTCTTGTAGCAGTTGACTCATCTCCATTAAAATTCATTCGGACGCTGATTGACTCATAAATAATCTGGCCGAATGTTGCAAGGGCAACAAGAGCCGTAAAGGTAAACATTCTACGATTAAAATAATTATAAGCTTGTAGTATCCAAT
Source organism: uncultured Porphyromonadaceae bacterium (assembly GCA_947174305.1). GTDB lineage: Bacteria > Bacteroidota > Bacteroidia > Bacteroidales > Muribaculaceae > Lepagella. The sequence goes on from CAMWIH010000049.1 coordinate 7,573, forward strand.
AAGGTATTATGAACAGCACAGTTCTTGTTCGGGTTGCGAAAATTAGTATTATCAAACCGATTAGGTTGATAATCATTATTTTAATTCTGGGCTTTCTTTTTATCATTTTTTCTATTTCCCAAATAGCCAAGCCTATGATTGTCATGACACTTACAGATAGATTAGGGGTTCGGAATATTCCAAGAAAGCGGATGGTTCCTTCACCTAAATGATAATATGCAGGAAATAGAGCCATTACGAGATTGAGGATATAAAATGAGAGGAAGATATTTTGAATTTTTTTCAGTTTATCTATGCTTATGGAAAAAGAGAAGAATGCAATGAGCATACCTATTGTAGAGACTACAGTAAAGAAGTCGAATACTACGTACAATAAATTATTTGAAACAAAATAGAAAAAAATGCCTGAGCCAATAGAAAATACCCAGAAAGCACCTTTATCTCGAAGGCAATATAATAGGATAATAGTATAAAAGCCATTAATGATCCCATTATAGTTGGATATGGGAAAAAAGATTCCAAATATCATTACAATGACATCAATTATTAATAATCGGTATATGGTAGTATTTTGCATTGAATAATTGGCTTGGTGTTAATTGAAAAAAGAATTATGAAAACTCATTCATTAAATTTGCTTTATATTTCCCGGTTTATTTTTTAAGGGATTTCTAAAAATTTAAAGCTGACTTATCTGCTACTATTTTATATCCTTTTCTTACTGAATAGATTATTTTTTGCGAATTAATTATAAAATAAGCGGCAATTCCCGAGAGGAGTACAATATAATTGTCCCAGACTGCTAAATATATGATGCCTGTTGTGAGAATTATCCATTTTGACTGTCCTAAAATGAGATTCAATAATTGAATTTTTTTTAATTTACCATATAGTTCTCTTTGTCCAATACAGATTACTGCACATGAGAAGCATATGCAAGCGAGTATGATAACCTGTGGAATGCAGACAATGGGAAGGGTGTATAAATTAATAAACCAATATCCTACAGCAGATAAAAGCAAGGAGGAGAGTCCACAGATCACAAGATATGTTTCCTTCTTAATGGATATGAGATAAGTTGAGAACCCGATTGCACTGTTATTAATAATTCTTGCAATAATTAAAAAAATATATAGTTTCACGAATGTTGATCCGTATGAAGGATATGCAAAGCTGAGACCCCATACACAAATAATTGACACAATTGATACACAATCGATAAAGACTATATATATATTTTCAAATTTTGTGATAAGCTTAGAGGCTCCCTCCCTGGATTCAGACATCCTGTTGATAATCTTTGGGAAAAAGATAAACAAAAATGCGCCTCCAGCCATTAAAACTCCGTTGGTGATACTGTTGGCTAATGAATAACATCCCATTTGCTCTACGCTATAAAGGTAACTCACAACTCCTAAGGCTAACATAGTGAGTAGTTGAAAGCTGAGATTATACAATAGTAAGGAAATTCCTCTCTTTAGGAGTCTTTTGATTATACCGAATTTAAGGGAAAAGAAGTATTTTTCCGGTGGTCGTCTGCAATAAAGAATAAAAGACACTACATTTGACCCTAAAATCACCATCACGATAGTGTTGATGGAAGCAACTTTCTTACCTCCCATAATTAGGAGCAGGATACCTAACTGTGGGAGAAGTTGTTCGATATTAACTTTCAGTGTTTTACCATGAATCTTATATAATGTGGCAAAAAGAATTGAGAAATTATGAATTATGCATGCAAGGATTAGAAGTATGCTATAGGCGCTAAAATTGTATTTAGAAAATAGAGAAGGGTATATGTGTAGAATAATAATGGAGGAAATCAAAATTATTGAATACCACACCAGACATAAACTTATAGCATTGTCCCATAGTCCTTTCCTAATTACAGTGTTACTTTTATTAATTGCATATTCCGCATTTAACGCATCATTTATTCCCAAGTTCAGGTAAATAAAATATACGGTGAACATAAGAATAAAACCATAGATACCATAAGAGAAATCACCTAAGACATTCACCAATAGGATGGAATTAATGAATTGGAGAGCATAAGTCACATATCTTAATACCACGTATAGCGAGGCTGGGGATTTAACCAATGATATCAGGTGACGAAAAGCCATAAAAAGGGATTTTCAAAGAGTCATAGATAAAGATTTATTTTTTGTCTTTGTTTCCGCTACCATATCCGTAACCGTAGCCATAACCATAACCATACGATCCATATCCTTTTCCATAACCACCGGAAGTGCGGGTGCCATTAAGGATATATACCATATTGCTGTACTGCTTTTTCTGATACAGATTTTCGATTTCTGGAAGGAAATTTTTTTCGAGCAATCCGGCCCTGACGATAAAGATAGTTCTATCAACGTATTTGTCAATGATACGCGTGTCGGCCACAATGTCGATCGGAGGACAGTCGCAAATAATATAATCATATTCTTTCTTAAGCTCCTCCATCATTTCTCCAAATAATGGCGATTCAATTAACTCAGTAGGGTTGGGTGGAATGTTGCCTATTGGAAGAAGATCTGGACCTTCTTTTCCTAATGGTTTTACTATGAGTGATTTAAGGTTAGTTATTTTTCCCGCAAGATAGTCAGACAAGCCTTTTTCGGGAGAATTCCCATAGGCAGAACTTGACCCACGACGCAAATCGGCATCTATCACAAGAACACGATTATTACGTATAGCTATCGCCGTTCCGATATTAACAGCTATAAAAGATTTGCCGGATCCCGGATTTATAGATGTGATGGCCAATACGAATGCTTCACCCTGTTTTTCCGGTTTTACAAAGTCTATATTTGTTCGAAGCACTCGGAAAGATTCGTTAAGCACATCTCGCTTTGCAGGCTTTACCAGTATTTCTTTTTGAGGATCTTTTTTTCCTTTATATAGTGGAATTTCTCCAAGAAGAGGCATTGTGAGCACTTGGCAATCCGCCTTAGTATGTACTTTTGTATCTGAGGTAATTTTAAAATATTGGAATCCGAAAGGTAAAAATAAACCTAATAAAAATGCTCCAATCATAATGATTTTTTTATTAGGAGCCACAGGATTATCGCTACCTCCCGGCTTTTGGATTAAACGAAAGTTTTGTGCAGTGAAAGATTGAGAGATTTCATTATCTTCCCTTTTCTGCAGAAGGAAGAGATAAATATTATCCTTAACTTTTTGCTGACGTTATACGGAGAGCAGATATTTAGCTTGGGAGGGGTTGGAGGCAATTTTTTCTCTGGTTTCTCCTCGTGCCCCTTGAAGATTATTTATCTGAGTCTTAAGGTTGAGAATTGAATTATCAATGTTTTGAAGAATGGCATTACGCATTCCATTTAAATCCTGATCTAAATTTTCAACAATAGGATTCTTGTCAGACGACTTTGAGGCCAGATTATTCCTCTCTATAAGTTTTGAATTATAATTTTCAATTGCAGTATTATAATTAGTTTTGGTCAATCCTATATTAGAAGGTAATAAAGCCTCCTGGTTTGCGGGAGATGTCATATAATCTCGCAAATAACGCGTAATCTGCAATTCGCTTGAAAGAGTGAGTATTTCATCCGATAGTTGCTGGTTCTGTGTCATATAGGTCTCAGCAGCTCGTTCAACACTCGGGAGCATGTGAGCGCTTTTGTACTCAGAGATATCTGAGTCAACATTGCCCAGTTCCCTTTCAATCACATTTAGGCGTTCGTTAATGAAATTAGAGGTGGCAATTGCCATCTGGTTCTTTTCTTCAATCCAATTTTCACGGTAAACTTTTACCATTGTGTTTAGAAAATCATCTGCTCGGCTAACTGAAGGGCTTGTTAATTTAAGTGTGATTACTGTGCCTCCGTCCTCGTCAGGAGTCACCGATAATTTTTTCATGTAGTATTCCACTACACCGAAGAGAGTCCATTTCTCCACGTCCATGGATATCTCTTCATTTTTGTTATAATATTTGCTGGGGATAACGGTCATAGTGCCGAGGAAAGTCTCAAATGGCACATTGAGTTTGCCTTTATAAACCTTTTCAGATTGCTTCTTTATATCTTTTTCGCGTGTCTCAAAATTTGAAACTTGAATATCCCCGTTTTTTGCGACTTTTATCTCAAATCTTGCAGAGACTTTATCTGACAAAGCGGGGATGGATATGGATATTGGAAGATTCGGACCATAAGCAACTTTGCTATGGAATAATCCAGGAATAAGATAGTTGTATTCAAGGTTAAGTCTTTGCACAACCTCTGCTATCAGATCTGGGGATTTTAATGTGGCAACTTCATTTTGAAGGTTTGAATTATTTTGGAATATGCCTATTTGAGACAAATCTTTTGAAACTGATCCCCCTTCATCCTCATCTTTTATTACGAGCATAGCAGATTGCTCATAAGTGTTTGGGGTATGAAGAATATATAATAAACCTAAACCGCAACACACGATTACCGATAACAGTAACCATGGCCAATTTCTTAGAGTGGAATATAAAATAGAAAGCAGAGGGACTCCACCTTGTTTTGAGGGTGAATTATTATTTGAGTTGGTTGAGATATAAGGTTTCTCTTGTTGCATTTCTTTATTAGGTCAGTGGTTTATTTCTTTGTTAATGTTACAATAAGTGTTGCCACTGTCAGTCCGACAGAGCCTACCGAAATCCAGAAGGAGGGGGAGTAGGCGGCATTACCGGCTGAGGTGGTCTCACGCTTGGCTTTGGCATTTGGCTCTACATAAACCATATCGTCTTGCTGGAGATAATAGGCGGGTGAGGTCATTAGCTCAGAAGCTTTTGTGAGGTCAACACGATATGCTGTCTCCTTTCCGTCTTGCTTCCGTATCACGAGCACATTGGTTCGCTCGCCGGTGTTCTTGAGGTCTCCGGCATAGGAAAGGGCTTGAAGGATGGTCATCTTATCCTCGTTGAATTCGTAGCGTCCGGGTTTTGCAACCTCTCCCAGCACGGCTACTCCTGTATTGGCAAACTCCACAGTCACCACCGGCTCTTTGACAAGATTTTGTGAGATTAACTGATGTTCTATGTAGGAGGCTACCTCTTCGCGCTTCATCCCACCAATGTGAAGCTCTCCTAAAATGGGGAATTTGATGTCGCCTTTGGAATCAACGGTATAATAACCGGTGCGTCCTTCGTTAGAAATATTGGATGCTTTCCCAGTAGAGACACCTGAAGAAAGTAGCCGGTTCTGGCTCTCAACAAGGTTGAACATTGATGAGAGAAGGGGATCCTGTGTATTTACCATTATCGAAAGCTTGTCGCCCGGACGCACCTTGATTGCATATACGTTCTGGGGCTCGATGGTCTGACCGTTCTGAAGATCCTGAAAGTATGTGATGTTTTTAGGAGTTGAACATGAGGCAAGGAATATAAATGATAAACCAAGCCAGTAGTAAATCTTTTTCATGTTATTTTTTGTGCTCGCAGCAATGCCTTTCAGCTTATGCGAATAAACAAGGATATGTTTTGCTGATTTCATTATGTTTGCGAAGAGAGAAATTCGTTGCAAAAATAATAAAAAAATACTAAAATCAAAAACGCTTAAGTATTTTACCAGGGCAACCGCATCAAAATTTGGTTGGTTAGTAATTGAATCGGTTTGTCCGCTGATCAGAATGTAGCAATAAGGTTTACACTCCAAGTCATATAAATTTAGTAATTTTACTGCACTAAAATGATAGCAATGTCTTGATTTTTAGTGCTTTATTTTTGGATAATGCAGCGTTTTTTTAATATCTTTATAGTTGGAAATCAATAATATAGACACTAAAAGTATGCTTAACGCAATCTTTATGACAGTTCCCGATCACCGTGTTACAGGGCGTTGTACATACGCTCTCTCAGACTTATTGACAATCGCTCTGCTGACGTACATTTGCGGAGGCGAGGATTATGTCGACATGAGCGAGTTCGCCTACTATCGTGCACGTGACTTCGGGCTTCTTGCCGATTGCCCCCAATGCAGTCCATCCCCTGATACTTTCGAACGGCTGATGAGTGCCGTTGAACCCGATGAAATAGAGCGGTGTCTGATTGAACATGGCCGTAAATTCCTTGACACACTTGCCGAAAAACAGGTTGTCATTGACGGTAAGAAACTAAGGGGAACTTCCCCTAAGCAACGAGGGACAAAGGGAGATTACATCATGATCGCCTATGTCAGTGAAAATCACATAGTGGTAGGTCAGCAACGGCTTCAGGACAAGGAAAATGAGATTGTCGCAATACCGCAACTTCTTGACAAACTGGATATAGAGGGGGCGATAATCTCAATCGATGCCATCGGCACACAGGTAAGTATCGCACAGCATATCCTTGACAAAGATGCCCATTACTTTCTTGCGGTTAAAGATAATCAGGGAGCCCTGAACGAGCAACTAATCGATGCTTTCCGCTATAATAAACCCGTTGATACCGCAACTCAAATGGACGCTGACCACGGTCGCATCGAAACCCGTGACTGCCGCATACTCAATGCCGACTCAATCGAGGACAAGGAGGTAATGAGCCGCTGGCCCGGTCTGAAGACTTTGGTTGAGGTCATATCTACCGTCGATTACGGCAACCATGTCGCCACAACCGCCAGGCGTTATATAAGTGACGAAGATTATCCTAAAGCGGCATACTTCAATATGTTGGCTAGAGGACACTGGTCTATCGAGAACCAGTTACACTGGAATCTTGATGTCAACTTCCTTGAGGACGCTTGCCGCGCCAGAAAAGGCTTTGCTGCGGTCAATCTATCGACAATCAGAAAGTTAGCCATGCAAATAATCAAAGAGCATATCGACAAGAGCAGTTTGAAGAAAAGGCGCTTCAAGGCCAGTCTGTCAAATGACTATCTAAAGGATATGCTTCTTAACGCCAAATTTTGATGCGGTTGCCCTGAGTATTTTACGGACTATCCCATACAATTTAAGAATTATATTAATTCAAGAGGTTGACCTTTTGGAGAGCCTTCTTCTAATAATCATCAATCACCATAAAGATTAACCATGATAGCGACTAATATTCAAAAAACAGGTTTCTTATTTAAGAAATTTATTCGAGACACTAACCACTCTCTTAGTTCTTGTGCATGGGCTTTGAAATCGAAAGAGGACTGAAGGTAAGCCCACCCTCCTCGGGGGCCTTGATCAGACCAACGGATGCCATTTAGTTTTGCCGAGGGTTCAATAAGAGCGGCATAATAATCAAAGTACTCCATTAGCTCCGGTAAAATATAATTCATAAACTCCTCCCATCTTTTTTCATACAGTACTTTAAATTCTTCGGTTTCCATTAAGGAGGAAAGTAATTTTGTTACCCATGGCCATCGTCCTTCTTCTGGGGAGTTCTTTTTGAAACCTTCCTCAGTTGGTACCGCAAAGTTATAAGCGACGTCAAAATCCCATGCAGGTCCAAGATAATATTTCTCTCCCTCATTCAGCGATTTTTTATGGATATAAAGGCTCTTAGGAAATCCTATTTCATTATTTAGTACAAACTGATACAATAATATGTAATTAACTGCACTTTCTATATCAAATGCTTCGGCTCCTTTTCCACTATACGTTAGCTCTTCAGCGTTATTAAAATCCTTTTCCCACAGTTCCAACCTTTCTTCGGGAGAAAGGCCTTTAGGATTGTCTTCATAAAGTTCGTCAAAATCCGGATCTTTTACCATTACCGGCTCATCTCCCAAAGCTGACCGGAATTTATATTTTTCATCAAATTCTAAGCTCAATTCAAAGAGGATTCCTTCATTTTCATCTATATCAACGCTTCCGCTATTTATTCCTACTTTCTCAGTCAAGGTATATGCCCCTGCGTAGTGACCATTTATGAATACGTGACAAGGAACAATCGTATTAGCGTAGGGCACACCGAGTCGTTTTGCCAACCACATAGCAATAGCATTTCTCATTAGTGTCGGGTCAAGGTAGTTGTTCAGGAGAACGAAATTCTTAGCTTTTTTAAATCCGCATATCGATGTCTTTTTTGAGAATTTCAGTCTCATAGGTTTCTTTGGCATCCCCCATGTAGAATTTCCTCTGCCTTTGACTTGCAAGGAGAGCCCCGACATGTCATCAGTATAACCATTCCCTTCAATGTCAAGAAGGGTATGTAGAAATAATTCCTTATCCCATAAGCAGTCTGCTTCAGGATAGTCTTGGAAAGTTAGTCGTAAAACGGGTATGTCAGATTGACGTAGTATGCACGAGTCAATAGAAGCAATATTAACGGATGATTTCCCCTTAACCCAGTCTGTAAAATTCAAAAAAGCACTATCGCCTTTAATGGTGTGTGTTAATTTGGTCTCATCTGTCAATTTTATTTGACTAAAGTCCCGATCGTTCCTAAAGATTGATAGGTTATTTTGAGCCTGACATAACGCACAACCATGGATGAAAAGGAATAATAAATTATAAAGTATCTTTTTCATTTAACTGCAAATTTAAAAGAAGGGTAAGCTCCTATTTTAATAATGTATATTCCTTGATTAAAAGATGAAAGGTCAATATGGCCTTCGGTAATAAATTTATTTTTAGCTACCAAGTCTCCTGCCGAGGTATAAATGGAATAAATTTTCTCCTCTTCAGACTGTGTGGAAAAATATATGTGATCAGAGGTTATGAAGAATTTAGGAATTGCGGTGTATGGAAGTTTAATTCCTGTTTGATGAATAACCTCATATCCAATTCTCTTCAGTTCATCTAACTGAAAGGTAGAGCCATTTTGAGTAGATTCGAATGAAACCTTATTTTGTGCAATTTCTATTTGCAA
>CAMWIH010000050.1 GCA_947174305.1 uncultured Porphyromonadaceae bacterium
GTGTAGATCTCACCGCGAAATTCATACCTGTCACCTTCGCATATCTCAACATCAAGGATCTCCGGCTCCGGCTCTTCAAGCACACGCCTTAAATCCAATTGGAAAGCCTTTGAGAATGTCAGGCCTCCTGCATCAGTAGTTGATAAGCGAATGCTGTATTTATTTATGTCGGAACATTTGAAGCAGTCATTTGCCTGAAGTCTATTGCCAACCACTGCAAACATATCATTATGGATTGCACCCTCCCCCTCGGCTAAGGAATATATAAATTCCGTTTCTCCTTCCGTGTCAATAGTCGATAGTTCTCCAATAAATCCATCAAGAGGAATGTCATCTTGAAATACCGTATTTGAAAGAATCAGATCGGAGGGAGGCTCATTGAAGTTAAGACACAAGTCAGGCTTACTCTTAAGTTCTTCTCTGTTGCCAACACGGTCTTCACCAATAGTCATGAAATTATACTGTTTACCTTTCTCAACATAAAAGTCAAGAAGAGAGTCAACTGGACAGATTGCATATTCCTGATATGTGCCTAAATTATCTGCCAGATACAAGAAAATCCGATTCATTCCACTGCCACCTTTATCATCTTCCGCTTCAAATGAGAGACGGTAATGTGAAAAATCTTTTTGGTCAACTTTGGCAATAACTTTTGATGTCGGTGCTCCGGCATCAATCATATTACACCAGCGATTTGTGGGAATGGTATCATTAGCATCAAAAAGAATGTTGGCAAAGAAAGAGATGGTATCCCCGGTAACCATTTCTTGAAATGGTTTTATTCTGAACGTAACAAACCCTTCTCCTACATGGGTAGAATCATTAACCGGTAAAATACCCTTATCAACTTGCCAAGGCGCGTGGCCTGATTCGGGATCTATGGATGATAAGTGCCAAAAAGCTTGATTTTTTTCGACATCCATACCTGCCAATACATCAACATAGATATCCAGAGAATCACGACAGTCAAGACGCATTGAATAGAAATTAGATTCATTAGGCATCTCATACGATCGGTTGGCAAATGTATATGTGCCGAGTTTGAAATCATTGAGCAGACGCGTATCGGGCATATCAATACGAACATCTATAACCTGTGCATGAGCAGTAGCAAACTCCGGATCATTCTCAAAGAACACCGTATAACTTAGTTCGTCATTTTTGCTCACCCAACGCACCGAATCAACCCCCATTGGCCCCTCAAGCTCGTTAGGGTCAACCGCCTGTCGCAAAACCATAGATGCAATATCACCAAAACCAGCTTGCGGGTTTGGAATCGGTAAAGGAATGCAATTTCCTTTACCATCACATGGATCAGTTGGAATTGCTTCTGCTAGTTGTAAACTATATATAAGTGTACTAAACAGTAATATAAGAAGTTGTCGTTTCATATTTTTATTCATTTAATTCCAATACTATAGCCAATCCCAGCACCGATGCCACCTACTATAGCACCTGCAATAGCACCAACCCGTAGATCAACACCACTTAATGCTGCGGTTCCCGCACCAACAGCGGCACCAACAGCGACACCTCCTGCAACAGTCCCTAATCCGTGTAATATTGGATGATTTCCTGAATCGCTTTTTCCCTGAGCCCATCCACCAACATATCCTACTAATCCTGCTACACCTAAACCTATTACCATTCTTCCAGCAGGACTAAATGCCGCCACCCTGATAGATGGAGATGAAATTGCCTTTTTCAAAGCTCCGGACAAGGCTCTTTTAGTACAGTCTTGTAATGGTAATAACTTACTTATATTTGACACTGGTTCAATGCCAATCATCCCACTAGGATCAATTAAGATAAATGGTGAATTTAGTACATAAACATAGTCATTAAACCAATCATAATATAGGAGGGGGTCCTTTTGCATAAACCGCCCTATCATCGGGTGTTGGGTACGGGCACGAAAATAATAAGTATTTGTATCTGAATCGTACTCCCGTCCTGTAAACAGGATGTTATTACCAACAGCGGATTCTGCGATTTCGGAGCCGGAGGCGCTAATAAACATTGGTGTACCATAGGCATCATACTCAACTCGCTCAGAGATTTTACCATCTTTATCAGTCAATGCCATTATAGAACCAAGTTGATTTGCATGATAATAGTAAGTGTTATTGCCACGCTTCATCTGTAAAGTTTCGTCAATATTGTTGCCATAAACATAACTTGCTGTCAAGTTCTTTCCCGTATATTCTTCCACCATCTGATCCCCGGCATAAAAATATGAGATTATGCCTGACGGCGTGGTCTTTGAGATGCGCCGGCCAAGCGCATCATACGCAAACGCAACGAGACCATTATCTGCACTAACGAGCTTGTTGTTGAAATTATACTTATATTGGTGGTCGGCATCATTAAGCAGATTGCCATTAGCATCATATTTAGGGGAAAATGATAATCCACCGCTAATAGAAGTATAGGCATTTATTCGGTTAGAGTTATAATTTGTCGTTACACCATTCTCTGTCACTTTAACGCGGTTGCCAAGTGGGTCGAACTGATATGTATTGTCAACGGTATTGCCTCGTTTAAAAGATATTAATTGTGAAATGGCATCATAACCGTACGACTCTGTGAGAGAATCATCATTCCTGTTTTGTCGCCTGGTAATGTTTCCGGATGCATCAAATATGAAAGCAAGGTCTAACACTTTTTCAGGCACATTGATTTGAGATAGCCAGCCGTTGGCATTATATGAGTATTTTGTGGCAGTTCCGTTGGCGTATGTCATTGTTGATTTACGTCCCGAGTCATCATATTGCATGGTCACGATTTCGGTTCCATTCTGAAGTATGGAAGTAATCAAGTCTCGGGCATTGAGATGCTCTACAATCTTCATTCCGCCGGGATATGTAAGTGTGCGCTTACATCCTGCAATGTCATAAGAATAAGATGTAATCTTCCCGTTTAGGGTCTCGCGTGTTAATCTTCCTGCACCATCGTATGTAAAAGTCACATTGGCATCGGCGTTTACGGCAGAGAGCATCCTACCGATGGAATCGTAAGTAAAGCGATCCTGAGTATTGTCGGGATAAGACTTCGACAATAACTTGCCGAGTGCATTATATGTATATGCAAACTTATTCCCGGCACGATCAATGCTTGAAATCATATTGCCAACAGCATCATAACCATATTGACGTGACAGGCCGTCAGCAAACGTGATATGCGTATTTCGGTTGAGTGCATCGTAGCTCCATGAAGTTGAATTCCCATTGGCATCTGTAGCTTTGACAAGATTACCGATAGCATCATACTCAAAAGTCGTTTTAGCATTAAGAGCGTCTATATGACTCAATTGTTGATCGAGCGAACTATAAGTGTACTGAGTGGTATTGCCCAATGCATCCACAACACTCAAGAGATTTGAGTTATTATCGTATGAATATTGAGTGCGCGTCCCCGATGGTAATGTTTCGCTTATCTTGCGGTTCAGGGCATCATAAACATAAGTGATGACACGTTCTTCTCCATCAGTTTCCGAAAGTTTGTTACCGTTTGCGTCATAGCTATATTCCGCTATAATTCCAATATTATCATCTATAGCGATTACACGGTTGGCATCATCGTAGTCGTAGGAAATAATATTGCCGTTCGGTAACGATACCGAAAGAAGATTACCAACAATGTCATAGTCGTAAGCAGTTGTTTCTCCTGCCGGATTTGTAATTGAAGTGAGCTTGTTACGGTCATTATAGGTCATTTTTTGCATCTGACCTAATGGATTTCGCACATTAATAACATTTCCTTTACCGTCATATTCCAAAGAATAGAGACCACCCGTTGCATCTGTCTTGGAGAGTACATTGCCGACGGCATCATAAGAGTAGGCAGTGATATGATTCAAGGGATCTTTTACCCGAACAATGTTGCCTAATTTGTCGTAACTGATGGTAGTGGTTCCGCCAAGAGCATCAGTAATTGACGTAACACGGCCCATGGCGTCGTATGCATATTTTGTAGAACGTCCTAACGGATCTGTGACAGAAATAATATTTTCGTACTTGTCATATTCATAACGAGTGGTATTTCCGGCCGCATCCATTACAGATGCCTTAGTTCCATCAACATTATAAGTTGTTGTCGTTACATTTCCATTGGCATCAGTTGAGGTCAATGGCCACCCGTGGGCATCATACGTGTTTTTTTGGGAGTAGCCGAGCGGTCCTGACAAGGAAGTGAGACTGCCATGTGCATCATATCCAAATATGTACGAATTGCCGTTTTTGTCTGCATAAGTTATAACCTGATTAAAGAGCGGCTCATAAGTAAATCTCTCTGTCGCACCGAGAGGATCTGTCAAAGAAAGCATATTGCCGGCTTTATCATAAGTGTATTCAGTGGAATGATTATTGCCATCGGTCATCTTTATGACATTATCATAAATATCATATTCTATGGTTGACTGCATGCCGCAACATAGACCGACTTTCTCCACCACACGACCCTTTTCGTCCCATCGATAATAGGAATACTGATTAGAGGGATAGGTATAATCAATAAATACTGTTTTGTCGCCGTCGTAGCGGATTGACTTGTCTGATACGTTTGTTTTCAGACGGCTAACCATGCCGGAGTTATTATAACCAATTATGGTTTTATGGCCGTTGGCATTGGTAATCTCATTCAATCGCCCTTCACGGGAATACCCATATAGAGTTGTGTGGCCCATAGGGTCTGTTATCTTTCTTAGCCTTCTCGAAGCATCATAGTCGTAAGAATATGAACCCGACTGAAATGATGCGCGTGATGAGGTGAGCAATCCGTTTGAGTAACTTAACTCTATAACATGATTGGCTACGTCAGAAATCCGTATTAGCAAACTATCTTGATATGTAAATGTGGTTTGATTTTCATACCTGTCAAGAATTCCTGTGACGCAACGATATGTCGAATCAGCAAAAACATATTGTTCACCGGTCTTTTCTTTAAGAATATATATACCGTCCTCTTTTATAAGAGTGCTAAACACTCCGGCAGGTGCCTGATATTCTTTCCCGAACCGAGTGAAGGTGTCAAAACGTCCATCGCCTGTTTCTATTGTTACGTTCCCTTCCGCATCGAGTGAATACCGCATCTCATATCCTAATGAGAAACCAAGTCCATAACCATAGTCGGTCTCATTGGCCGAACTATTATAATAAAACCGAAGCTGCAATGGCATAACGGAATTGCGGGTTTCCATATCAGTGCGACCAAAGAAGAGGACGCCATTATAGCTGTTAACCCATGTGTCGTTCGGACCCGAAATCTTAGGTCGAATAATATTCTGTGCACCCACAGGCAACAATCCGGTACAGGCCGTTGCAAATGCGATTGCGATTGATTCTATCTTGTTCATACTGCTCTTCTCATTTTACTACAAAAACAGAAACATTGTTCTCCATACTTCCCCCCGTCTTGATAAAGAAAGTCAAAACGCAACGTTCTCCCGGAGGCAGGGAAATAAATCCCCTGCTGTTTCTTTCATAATCCGGACGGAAATGCAAAACTTTCTGTCTATTTCGGTCAAGATCATCGTATGTTGCGGCTATATAACCGTCATCAATAGTCAGCATCAACTCATACAGTTCCACATCATTTGTTCCATTATTAAAGTATGCCAATGACATGGGGGCATACGAGTACAAACGATAAGTGCTGGGACCGTCAAGTTTTACCTCCACATTCACTGATGTTGCAGGGACAACGGAAAATCCGTTTTTAAGGGTAGCCGTTGTTCCATCAGGAAGTTCAGACACCACATCATATTGCCCGAGATCCACATTGTTTAAGTTAAAGGTGGCTACTGTTGAAGTGGAGTTTTTATAATGCAACACCTCCACAGGTATAGTCACATCTTTATTTACAAGACGGAAATCCATTATGGAATCCAAAAGCGCGCCCTTGATATTTGTAGATAACCAGCCTCCATTTCCTCCTTGACTGACACTTAACGAGGTGGCTCCAAATTGCAATTCTTTTGCAGAAAGGATTAATGGCACCTGTTTGGTTTTCTCCAAACCTGATAGTGAAAAAGCGAAATTATCGGTATTTATTACCGATGCGTTGTCTTGTGCAAGAATGTAATAATTCCCTTGCTTTACATTTGAAATAATAACTTCCTGTTTGCTTACCCTTGGCCTGGTTGAGCATTCGTCGTAAGAAGCTGTTGTTGGAACTGATTCGTATGCCACATACAAGCCTCCTGTATCTTCTTTTGACTGATCCAGATAGAAACCTATTGTATTGTTCTCATGCCCGGCAGGAATATTCAGTTTATAGTATCCTGATGTTTTGAACGAAGCAGGGCTATTTAAATTTAAGTTTGTGAATGAGACCGACACTTTTGAGTTCAAAACCGATATGTTGTTTTCATCATCAGTTTCCGCAATGGAGCGTGTTGAATTAGTCTTTATGATCAAATAATATTCCCCTTCGGGAACATTTGTTATACGTCCAGTTGCAGTACGTGTGATAACACCTCCGGGAGCAATGTTAATATCACCGGCAACCGTTCCAACCATTATATCGTCGGCATCAAAGATATTATCTTTAGACAGGTAAACTACCTCGCGACATGTACCCTTAGCCTCATATTCTCCCTGATTTTTTATTTTATAGCTTAAGGAAAAGGTTTCACCCGCATAAATATGACTTGGAGATGAGATATTAGAAACAGTCAAGTCTGTGGCACGCCCATTTTTTCCATTTATGAATATCGGAATAGATCTATAATTATTGTTCTCGTCACTTTCATATATCACATCACCTCCATCAACCACGGCAAAAATCACATAGTTACCCTCCAGATCCGGCGGAACTGTCACGCTCATGGATGAGGTATATTCAGCTCCAGGGTTCAATGTCCCGTTATGGACACGACTTCCGATCTTGGTTGCAGTATTGACATTGAGGATATTGCTTTGCGCGAGATAATAATCCTCTGCCCATTTCGTCTGACGAGTTTTGAATACACCTTGGTTCGCAAATTTTGTTGTTAATGCAATCTTCTGGCCACTCCATGCTGTGCTTTCCGCCTGAAAGGAGGTTATACAAAGATCCGGGAGAGGCGCCAACTCAACAAGAACGGGCTTAATTGCAAAATTATCCTTATCGGTCAGCATCGTAAGCTTATCCTCATAATCCGGCTTGACAATAATGTTCCATTTACCATTATCCCTATCCGGAATATTTATTGTTGCTATCTGATTTAAATATGCACCTTTGGCAAGATCTGTGATTGTTAACGACGCAAGTATCTCATCATCTTTATCCCATTTGTCATCCGATGATCGATAGATTCCTACTTTAAAGGAAGAGGCATTCCATTGACCGGTGTTCGTAAGCTTCCATGAAACATTTACATCTGAAGAGGTTGTTATTGAGTCAGGAATAATTAAATTGGATATCTCCAGTTGCGGAAGATTACCGGTTATATTAAAGTCCCAATTCGTGTAATTGTCTTTTGTGTATGTTTCATTCAATGCGTTCTGACGGTCAAGCATCAATATCATACACTTTTTACCACCAATAATATTCTCCGGTATCTCAACTTGCAGCGTAACAGTTGTTTTATCTTCTGCTCCCAAATTTACAGATGAACCTTGCTGAGAAATGACATTACATTTGACGGCTGAATCATCAAATTCCCGTTTGGTTGAAACATATACTTCTTGTGAAATCTCTGTATCTACCTTTTTATTGCCATCATTTGTCAAAGAATAGGTTATAGTAATAATTTCTTTGGGGTTTGCTGCCAAAGGGGCTGAAAGATTAGCTATTCCGACGTTTGTGCCCTTTATGACTGTCGGTTTCTCTTGATAATATTTAAACCACCTTCTTATCATTGGGGTTTGATTATTGTCGTAATCAGTCTCAAGAATGTTCTTTTGAGTATTAGTTTTCATGAAGATATATTGAACACCGTCAAGTCGCGCATCTTGCGGAATAGTTACGTTGGCACGAAGAACCTGCTCCTCGCCGGGGTTTATAAACAATTCATTTTCCAATGAAGCAAGAAGAATTGCATCTGCACCGTTTTGGTTTTTAGAGGCATAGAATAAGTCGGAAGTTTTTAAATTTTTCACTATCCCTTTTCCTCTGTTTTTAATTTTCCAAGATATAGCAACGGGGTTGCCTGTGACAATAGTATCATTCTCAATGGAGATAAGTTCAATCTGCAAATCGGGCATACGGCAAGCAATCATCTCGGAACGGATTATGTTGTTGCTTTCTCCACCATCTTCAAGGACAATATCTGAACCATCCACCTTAACAAATAAATAATAGTCTCCTTCTTCAACCTTGTTAACCGTAACTGACGTGGTTACACTATAATTATCACCGGAATACTTATACTTTGATGCAGGAATCACAACAGCCCCGCCCGGATTCCCAACAACGGTATAATTAAACAACCCATGTTGCGGTGCTTTGCCAATCAATGTGGCGCTTTCGTCAAAATTCTCTTTCTTACTTAAATAAAAAAAGTCAGTCCATGCCGAATTTGTAGGTATATTAGGACCGATATTTTTTACATCATACGAAATGGTAAAGGGTATCTGAGGAGCTATTGTCTCGGACGTTTTCAAATTTGAAGGCAGGAAATCCGCCCCGGGAGTAAGTTTAAAGTTATACTTTCCACTCTGCCCCCAGTTATTTTGCTTGGACGCTAACTCGTAAATATCGTCGTTCACATCTGCACATACATAGAAATATGTATCCCCATACCATTCATAAGGCATTTGGATTTCAAAAGTGACATTCGTAGTGCCATTGGGGTCAAGGAATGTTGTGTGACTTTTGGCTGCAACAGCCACTAAATCTTCAATATTCTCGAGATTAGGAGAATGTGAAATGTATAGAGCATTTGTAAACGTTGTCCTTTCCAGTTTAAGCGCTCCGGAGTTTCTAATAGTAGCTGTCACACGCAAATGTTTTCCGGAATAGAAATCTTTGGATTCAGCCAATCCACATGTGGTGTGAGGAGTGGGTTCAACACGTATGGTTCCCATACTGGTGGTGACAGTGCCGGGAGTATTATCGACTACAGCCACGACATCAGAAACAGTCAGATCCACAAGGCCGGGGACTGCAATCTGAATCTTGGCATAATTGAAATTATCACTGGTCGTTGCAGTTTCATTAGCTTCAGAAACCTTGTTATAAGAGGCTGTCGTTTCCGCATATAAATATGGATACGGGGTGCCTGAAGCCGAAGGTTTATATGGATTGGGGACTGCGTTATTGACCGCTTGCCATTTAATATTCTTTACGTCGTGCATATCGGTGGTAACTATTATCCAATAATCACCATAAACGCGTTCCTCCATCTCAACAGTTACACTGTTATTGTAAGACTCCCCGGGAGCAAGGGCTTTTATATTACCAACTGTTTTGAGAAGCTTGGGATGAAACTTTTGCGTTTGGAGATATACTGAACTCGTGCCGACATAAACATCCGGCACAAGCCACACATTGTCATTCCACTCTACATTGCCGGTAGAACCAACACCGTCATTTGAAACAGTCCAGGAAACAACCATCTCCTTTCCGGCAATTGCATCGCCAACTTCAAGTTTAGAAACGTGGAGATCAGGGAGCGAGCCTATTTGGAAAGAGAGGGTGTCACTATAAATCTCGTGGCAGTTGTTATATGCCCGGATTTGCCAATAATATTTATTACCATTGGAGCAGTATTTTGAAAGGTTAGCACTCAGATTTGTTGTCGATTCTATTATCGGCTCTGTTGTTCCAGTGCTATTGGCATTCCAAAGATACACATCATATACGGCATTATCTATGTTATTCCATGTTAATGTCACTTTGTTATTCTCAAATTGACTTCCATCTCGTGGTTCCAACGAGGTGAACAGACCAATAAGAGCCGGATGTGCCGTTATATATATCGGGAATGATACAAAATCTTTCTCATTATATGATGCAACGACATCATATTGCAGGTTAGCGTCACCATGACCCTCATTCATTATATTCATTGAAGGGATGGATTGAGTGCCCGACTTTACATAGCCGGTTAATCCCTGATAATTATCTTGAACATTCGACCATCTAAACTGTAAGTCTGTACTTATCTTGGAAAAATCCACCGGTTCCGATTTGATACCTGTGCAAATATCTTGACTGCTGATTTGATGTATAAAAGTTGGATTGAAAGCAATAGTCCACAACTTGACTTCAATGCCGTTATATTGCTGATATTTGCCTAATTCAACAAATAAATCGACTGTTGACTTGTCAAACGATGAAGGGATGGCTGATCCGAAGGACAATATGGGATTACTTGAATTTCCCAGCTTCTGAAATATCCATGAATAATGGTTGTTTTCAAATGTTTTTAGAATCTGTCTCAGTTGACCCACCTGTTCTGAAGACAATGAAGATTTAAATGTCTTGCCACTTTCAACATTTATTATTAGATCTCCATCAATTTTTGATTTTCCAAGCATTGTAAGGAGGTCATCAAACGTTGAAAAATAACGGACACCATTATCATCTTCACTTAAATAAAAATTACCGTTAGCAGTCCATGTACTTTCATCATTTATTAGTACATTCTGCTCATGGGTCACATTTCCTATACCATTTGAAACTGTAAGTTTCACGATATATGTGCCGGGGGATGGATAAACATGGAGTGGATTCTTCTCACTACTGATGGTTCCGTCTCCGAAATCCCAATCAAACGAGATTGCCTCTTTTGCAGACTGATTGGTAAACTTCACTCGATTTTGGAATTTGTCATAGGAAAACCTTGAATAAACAGTGCCTTCGGCAGAATACTCAACCAAAATTGCTCCATTTCTACATTGTACAGGAATCTGAATACCATTATTCAGAATTGCCACCCCATGAATCATGTCAATAGGGTATTCTTTGTTTCCTATGATGCTTTCTGAGGCGGTCAAAGGGATTTCAATTATTTTTCCGTTATCACTAGCAAAAGGACTTGTTCCAATGAGTGTGAATCGGATATAGCCATCCTCAACATACTCATAACTGACTTCATGACCATTTCCCCGACTTGAAATTGAGAGTCTATCTAATTCCGGTGTAAAACCATCCGGTATTTTGACATCAATAATCATACCATAGACAGGTTGACTATTATTAAGATAGACCGGATAATTTATAGTCTGCCCCGGAAACATTTTCTCGGTCATACCGGAAATGCTAATCGATTTATCATTTGGACTGTCAGGTTCACTTGGATTGTTAGGTGAATAGACATAATCGTAATTTGCCACCAAGTGTGAATCTATATCAGGAATCGTATAACTGATAGAATAATTATCTGATATTATCACCCCATCTTTTGTCCAGTTTCTGAATGTATAGTCCTTATTTGAGTACGCTATTAATGATACGTTTGACCCGCTCCCATACTGATTACCACTACTGATATTAAAATATCCTGCCGCGGAGGGGTTACTTTCAAGATATAATCTTCTTTGGAAAATCGGTTTGCCTGGTTCTCCCGGATTATTCGGGGTGTAGTTAAAGTTGGCGACTATTGGAGCATTTATCCCCTTTACTACATAATTGAAGGAAGTGGATGTGGATATAATCTCTCCATCCTGTGTCCAATTGACAAAAGAAAAATTGCTGTTATTGTATGCCTGTAATTTAACAGATGACCCGACCTCGTATTTATTGCCGGAGTTTATATTCAGGCTGCCACTATTATCGGGCGTCACACCTACAGTTAACGCAACATATTTAGGGAGATTGGGCTGGATCGGTTCACTCGGGTTATTGGGATCATATTCATATTTTGCTACGAGAGTGGTATTGCAACCCTTCATCGTAAAAACAAATGACGCATCGGTAGAAATTTGTTTCCCATTCTCCTCCCAAGCTACAAATCGGAATCCTGTATTATTATATGCACGAAGATTAACACCAACTCCTTGAGATTGAGTCGTGGTGTTTGCAATATTGAAAGATCCCGCACCTTCAGGACTACTTTTTAGATTCAACGTATAATATACCCCTGGTTCTGAAGGATTGCTCGGGTTATATTGCCCAAATGCAGTAATGCCCATAACGAGCATTACTGCAATAAACAGAATTTTATGTATTTTCATCCTCTATATCCTATTTTACCAAGACCTTGAATGTTTTGTCTGCAACTACAACCAAATAAAGACCGGTTGAAAAGGGTATGTTGAGGTCTATGGATTCAGTCTTTTCTTCATGCACCAACCTTCCATCAAGACTAAAAATTTGTATCATCCCGCCACTTGCACCCTGAATTGATATATTATTTTTAGATGATGAAACTACAATATCAGAGTCTCTGTTAATTTCATCTACTGACGTAGTAACTCCGGATTTAAGAATAATCTTAAAACGATTATCGGTTTCACCAGCCTCATTCGTGAAGTTATATTCACCTGATGATAAGTCGTGAATTACTCCTGTTTTCATGTCGCGCAGGTATGCCTCTCCATCAATTCTGTTTGCAGAAATTGAATAAGTCTCATGAGATGAAGGTATACATATTCCTAAAGCAATTTCGCCGGTATCTTCAGGTCTTTCATTTATGGCGAGGCGATTATCCTTATCATCAAGTGTGTATAACTGCGGAACAGTTTCATCTATCGACATAAATTTTGAGGCATCACATTCAATCTCATAGTTTAAAGAGGCCGCTTCGTTAAGGACAATTCGAGTCTCATCTGAAGAATTGTTGCCGGAGATTTCCAAGTTGAAGAAAGAACGATTTGAAACGTGTCCACGAGACCACGGCGCGATTTTATTCACATGTTTCACTGAAGATTCTACCTGTCGCCCTGCGGGTCGGAGTATTATGTTGTCAACAGCATCAGGCTTCTGCACAAAGAATCCTTGCATAGGGCGCAGAACAAAATCATCATCAGTAATTGAGTATGCTTTATATGTGCTACCGGTCCACACAGTTATCGGAGCTGTGAAGTCCATATAAAAGATATCAAAGTAGCTTGGGAACGGATTGCCCACATAGTTCCATCCCTTATTGGCTGCATTATCTGAGGGATGAGGCACTAATGGTAATGTTACGGCTTCGGTGGTCAATATCTTGGAATTCATCGAAACCGGAACCGGGAAAATCACGTCACTTGCCGCATTGCATTGGAAAATATAACCTATACCCGACTTAAGAGTCATATCATCTACATTTTTCCAGCTTGATCCGGAACCAATGTCTGCACGAGAGGCACCATCGTAGTATCTAAATACGTAATTTGATGTGCCGGTTACATTTACCTGACGGAGATCGATATCTATCATTGGAGTGATGAAATACCATTTGTTACCCTCTACATGATATATTGTATTAATCTCATCTGCTGTAATATTCGTGTAATCAGTCACAAGACTTGACGGACTTCCATCAGAAGTGTATATGTCAAATTTACCAATAGGCAAAGGTGCGTCACCGCCGATTGTGAGTTTGCCGTTATAATAAAGATCAATGTCCGGTTTACCCTCCATTCTACGATTATTAATAAGTTTCAAATCGCCTATGATACGACAATAATCTGTTGGTTCTCCTTCTACGATATTGCCAAACTGATACCAATATGGATCCAATTTATATGATGCCACAGCAAATGCTGGGACTTCCAATGTTATATTCCCCTTTTTTATGGAACTGAAAGCATCAAAGGGAACGGAAGGAGGTGTCGCGGCACGACATACCACCTTCTCTATGTTGGAACAGCCGTTAAAAGTGTTTTCATAAGAACCAACGCCTGAAGGTAATTCTATTATCTTCAATTTTTTACAATCGCGGAATGCACTACTTCCGATAGAATTGACTTTCGCAGGTAGTGTAAGATGTTCAACTTGATTTAGACCGGTAAATGCACTACTACCAATACTTCTTACAGTTTCCGGTAAATATAATTCCTTTAGATTATTTGCCTCATACAGACAGCCGTCCCCTATCTCAACAAGATCTTTTGGAAAATGAATCTCTTCAAGTGCACTGTTCCCATAACACGTGTATCCGGGAAGAACTGTCAGACCATCAGATAAGATTAATTTTTTGAGATCGGAACATCCATAAAAAGTTCTCGCAACGTCGCCAATTGTTTCAAGTGTTTTTACACTGTTAGGTATGATAAATTCTTTAAGACGCGTGCATCCATAGAATGCGTCATATCCAATACTTGAAAGTTTTGAATTGGGGGCAAAATCAATTGTTGTAAGAGGAGTGCGATAGAAAGCTGACTCTCCAATTTTTTCAACAGATGCAGGTATGGTCAAATAATAGAGATTTGTACCCTCAAAAGCACTCTTTCCAATTTGCTTAACAGAATTCGGCAATTTGACGGTATTCAAATAAGGTAATAACTTGAATTGATTTTCAGCGATTTCTGAAAAATTGGCTTCACTAAAATCAAGCGATTTAAGATTTGTCATCATCTTGATGGCATTCCAATCAGCTTCATTAAGGGTCCCTTTTACTTTAAGAAGCTCAACATCCGTAAGAACATTGACTTTATACAATACCTCAACTCCAAGCATCCCCGGAGTGATTGACACATCAACAGTATTTTGTCGTAAATTGATGTCCTTAATTAGTGAATAGTAGCGAGTTCCTGAATTCTGGTTCCCCTCTTTCCATCTTAATTTGTATGGTCCGGGTTGTAACACAACAGATACATAATTCCAATCATTATTGTTTGATATGTAATAACAATCTTCATTTATCCAAAATTCAAATGTATGACCGGAAGTGTTATAACCCGACATTGTTTTAAAAGAGAGTACAGATGGCTTATCAAGACTTATTTCGCTTTCAATTATTGAATTAGAGTTTTGATACACATAGTTTGATGATTTTGCACATCCATCTTCTATATACCAAGGTTGAGAGCCGACGTCGCTGAGCTTAAGGGGTAATGAGGTTGGATTGAGAATGGATGACTCCAGACTTTCAAAAGCATACGCTTTTATATCCCAGACCTTCATAAAATAATTATATGAGTCTGAATTAGCTATCGAGTCAACAAGAGCAACCTCATGTTTCCCTTTGGAAAAATATAGGTCAACAGATTTAATTGTTTCACTGGTATTAGATTCATATTTAAGTTCACCATCAATGTAAACCCATACAAAATGATTCGATGAATTATAGTCGTTATTTTGATATTTGAAAGTAAGTTGAGATGTATTTTCAGTAATATAAGAAAACTTAAGTTCAGATTTGGTATTATTCAAACCGAAGTTTCCGCTTTTCGCATATTCGTTTTCAATGGTCCATGGATATTTAGTGTCATTGATCCATGTTATATTTGTCGATCCATCTAAAACTAATTTATTGAGCGAAGCTGTGCTGGCTGGTTGGGTTTCCGTTACGCTGACATTTCGCAATAATGCGTAATAAGCGGAGGAGGTACTATTACCAATTGCATTACGTATTTCAACAGAATGATTTCCTATTGGCAACCTAAATTGTACGGTTAATTCATACTCACTATTATTGGAATTATATTTAACGACTCCATCAACCAAGACTTCAACAGTGTGTGTGGAAGCGTTATAATCGTTATTTTGGTATTTAAACGAAATATTCGTGACACATGTACTACTGTATTTAAACTTTAGAGAAGATGACGAATTCTTAATGCCTCCATTACCACTTTTCATTCTACCATTATCAACAATCCAGGGATATGAGGCATCATTTTCCCATGTCAAGGGTATTGAGCCATTTAAAACGATTGCGTTGTTAATCTCTGTTGAAGTTGCGCCAGTGGCAGAGACTGATTGCGGACATAGAATTTCAAGTGTCACCAAGATCAGGGACACAAACACGAAATGGAAGCTAATTGGTTTCATTGGATGCGAGTTATTATTAATTTTTGATAATTTTTATAAGAATCTTTTGAAAAGAGAATTAGATGATTTTGAAGTAAACATGACCACAAATCTTTCTGAAATGGACTTATTCAATATGAATCCGAGGATGGTTTATGTGTCATTCTTTACTATATTTTAATTATCTCTAACTAAGAGATTTGGATGATAGCTAAAACTCTTATTTTTAATTGATAATAATCTTTATTTTATCTGCTTTGCTCAACAATTGTTCACAATGAAACTAAATTGTTACAAAACTGTAAAATTTCGAGTGTCTGCAGTGCTCATTTGCAGAAAATTAGTTATCTTTGCTACCAAAATAATTATCTCTTAGTTAGAGATTTGGATAATTACCCAATAAAGAACCCCAATCTCACAA
>CAMWIH010000051.1 GCA_947174305.1 uncultured Porphyromonadaceae bacterium
CAATGGATAGAATATCGGATTCCGGTTCCGACGATTAGGGTTCGACTCCCTATGGAGATACCAGAAGAAGACCAATACAACCCGTATTGGTCTTGTTTCATTAAGAAAAAGGATTATGGACGTACGCATAGAGGCCGGATGGAAGAAAGTGCTATCCGAAGAGTTTGAAAAGGATTATTTTAAGCGGCTTACAAGTGATGTGAGGCGTGAATATTCCACTCCCGGAAATGTAGTTTATCCGCCTGCTTCCAAAATCTTTGCGGCATTTGACAATTGTCCGTATGAAAATGTGAAAGTCGTTATAATCGGTCAGGATCCATATCACGGTCCGGGACAGGCAAACGGCCTCTGTTTCTCGGTTAATCCGGGAGTCACCCTCCCACCATCGCTGAGAAATATTTTCAAAGAGGTGAGTGAGGATACGGGAGTTCCTTTCCCGCAGAACGGGGATTTGACGCGGTGGGCAAGACAAGGAGTGTTGCTTCTCAACTCTTCGCTTACTGTAAGGGAACATCAGCCCAAGTCACATTCCGGATTGGGATGGGAGAAATTTGCAGATGCAGTGGTAAAGGCGGTCAACGACAATTGTGAGAACGTTGTGTTCCTGTTGTGGGGATCAGATGCAATCAGAAGAGGGAGTGTGGTTGATAGAGACAAACATCTTGTGCTTCAGTCCGTGCATCCCTCTCCGTTATCGGCAAGCCGTGGTTTTTTTGGAAACCATCATTTCACAAAAGCAAACGCATACTTGAAAAGTAAAGGAAAAGAGGAGATAAAATGGTAAAAAGGGGATTGATTTTAATTTGGGGAATAATGTTCGGCCTTTTAGGGGCCTTAAGGGCTGAGGATACTCAAACTGGAGTTTTTTCAAGCTCGTTCAGGACATTAAAGACCGGGGTATCCGACAATTTTATGTCAGTTCCAGTGATCCGGCTTGGGAGCGGAGAGCGACTGGAGGTAAGTTTTGATGAAATTGCAGAAGATAACCGTTATCTTTCGGCAAGACTTATCCACTGCAATGCCGACTGGCAGCCCTCATCACTTGTGGAATCAGAATACCTTGACAGTTTCAACACGATGGATATAGAGGACTATGCCTTTTCTTCCAATACTTTCGTTCATTATGTGAATTATATACTGGAGATTCCTAATGAGACGTTGAATCCGTTAGTCTCGGGCAACTATCTTCTGCAGGTTTATGATAGAGATGAGCCTTCGGAAGTAATATTACAGAGTCGTTTCAGGGTGGTTGAACCGCTTGTTTCCATCTCCGCCCAAAGCACGGCAAAAACCGACAGGGGAATAAACGGAAAATGGCAGCAGGTCGGTCTCCGGATTGATGGAGAAGGCACGGATATAGGGAATCCCTATCAAGATATAAAAGTTGAGATAATGCAGAACGGTAGTGAAGTTACTTCCCGTTTCCTCAAGGCACCTCTACGGGTTGAGGGATCGACTATTTTTTATGAACACTCTCCCGAGCTTATTTTTCCTGCCTCAAATGAATACCGCCGGTTTGAATCGACAAGTGTGCGTTTTCCCGGAATGAGGGTTGACTCCACCAAATATATGGGGAGCAACTATCACACCTGGGTTAATGTAGATTATCCGCGTAATGATCATAACTATGAATACGACCGGACACAACATGGGCGTTTCCTTGTAAAAGAATATAATTCGACAGATTCCAATATAGGTGCGGATTATATAACGGTTCATTTCTTCCTCGATATGGATAGAATCATAGGGAAGGAGGTTTATGTGGATGGAGAGTTCACCCATGGGAAATGCGGAGACTTCAACAGGATGATATATAATGGGATGAAAGGAGGCTATGAACTTCAGATACCTTTGAAACAGGGGGCATATAATTATCAGTATGTGACGATTCCGGACGACGAGAATGGCATATTTCCCACTTCCCGTATAGAAGGCGATAAATATGAGACGGAGAACGAATACAATATCTATGTATATCTCCGTAAGCCGGGAGATAGATATGACCGTCTGATAGGTTACACCACAATTTATTCCAATAATTGAAAATGATTCAGATTGAAGATAAGATAGTATCGCTCGACCTCGTGGAAAATTATTTTCATTGCGATCTCGACAGTTGTCTCGGGGCCTGTTGCATAGAAGGAGATGCCGGCGCACCGTTGACAGAAGAGGAATATGAGAAACTTTGTGAGCTTCTGCCGGAGGTTTATCCGCTCCTCACCCCTGCCGCGCAACGGGTAGTGGAGGAACAGGGACCCGCATACTATGATGAAGAGGGTGACCTGGTCACCTCTATTGTGGATGGGCGCGACTGCGTGTTCACCACTTATGCCCCCGGAGGACTATGCCTTTGTGCCCTTGAAAAAGCTCATAGGGAAGGTAAGATACCCTTCTTTAAGCCTGAGTCGTGTCATCTTTATCCCGTGCGGCTCAAAGAATATTCCGGTTTTACAGCCGTCAATATGCACCATTGGAAAATATGTAAATGTGCCGAGATACTCGGACGAAAGAAGAGAATTCGGGCATACGAATTTCTTAAAGAACCATTGATAAGAAAATTCGGTAAGGAATGGTATGAAGAACTTGACAAAACAGCAAAGGAATGGCTAAGGCAACAGAAAATGGAGGATTAGACTTCAAGATCTTAATGAGAACCCTTCAAAAAAATATAATTCTGTTGCTCATTGCCATAGTAGCCGTGTTTGCGTGCAAGGCTGAGAGAACTTTTCCCGACATAAAGAGTATGCCGGAAAAAGAGATAAAGCGTTATGCCGAATCATTAACCATAAAGGAACTTAAAATATGGGCTGACTCCTTATATTTCCCGGCCGATTCAAAAGCTGAGATAAGAGAAAAGGCAGAGATATTATACAAGGAACTCATGCAGAGAGCTATGGTCCCGTTGTCGGCAGATGATGAGAAAACCATGGCGCGAGGATATTCCAACTATGCCACCTATCTGATATTTGATAAGAACGACCCGGTGCAGGCATATCCACTTCTCAGGCAGTCGCTTGAACTGATGGAAAAATATAAGGATGATGGATTGCTGGTGGTCGGGGCTTATACCAATATGGCACATCTTTATGCCAACTTCAATGACACGAAACGCGCTTTGCGTCATCTTGAGAAAGGACTTAAGAAATCGCAGGAGAGCTCAGAGCCTAAAAGAGGGGGATACATCTATTCCCAGCTTCTGCTAATGGCGTGGGAGGCAGATATGCTGTCGGAGATTCGGCCTGTGATGCAGGAATTTAAAAAGTCACCCGGCCTTAAAGGCGGGAAGCTATATCAGGTCAATGTGGAGCACACCAAGGCGGCCGAAGCCTATCTTGAGGGAGATTATGCCACAGCCTCCCGGCATCTTGAGGAATCAACCAAACATATAGATGCCGATTTCGACAAGGAGATTTATCTTGCTATGACAAAGCTGATGTTGGCCGACACCTATTTGCGAGCTAACGATACTGAGTTGGCCAGGAAAACCATTGACGAGGCTGAAAGGATTTTGGACGGATATAATGAATTAAACGGGAACGAATTTCTTATAAAGATTAAGGCGCGTTACTACGGGACAATCGGGCGTGAAGACCTTGCCCGTGAATGCGAATTGCGCGAATATGAGTTGCGCGATTCATTGTATAGCGCACGCAATATGACCACCATATCGGATTTGGAGCAGGATATGGTCACAACCAAATATACTGCCGAATTACGGGAATCGCAGCTAAGGCAGGAGGTTCTTCAGGAGAAGAATAAGCGTCAGAGGGTGGTTATAGTAATCATTGGCATAACAGCCATAATAATAATCACGCTTTTGTTGACTTTGATTGTAAAAGGGAGGAGACTCAATGAAGCGCGTTACGACCTTATAAGAAAAGATGTGGATTTATCTTTAGAAAAGAGGAAACACGCCCAGACCGAAAAGGATGCACCCGAAGCCGGTGCAGAGAAAGAGGCCATAAAGGAACTGGCGGATAATGAGACGGAATCCCTGTCAGCTATCTTTGGGACGATATGCGATTTTATGGATGAAAGCAAGGAGATTTATGAACCGGGTTTCTCAATTGAGCAAATGAGTGAGACGCTTGGATTGTCGGTCAGACAGATTTCACGAGCCATAAATCTTCATTCCGCCAAAAACTTTTCACTCTTCCTGAGCGAATACAGGATACGCGAAGCGTGCCGGATATTGTTGGAAGACACCCCCGGCATCCGGCCGACCATAGAACAGGTTGCGGAGAGAGTGGGCTACCGGTCACGCTCCCATTTCTCGCGTACATTCAAAACAGTGACCGGACTGACCACCACAGAATTTCTTCGACAGAAGGAACATCGCCCCTGATTTATCGTTATAAAATTTCTGCATCCAAAGGAACAATAACCCTGATTTACCGTAATTTACCTTGTCAATGTGTGCGATTTCACGAAATCGCACACATTTGTGTTGTGAAAAATTTTGCTTAAAAGAATTATTATCTAATTTCGCGCCATAGGATAGCAAATTGCCAGAATCCTAAATTGCCGACGCAGGGGCACAGGAGAAAAGAACAATCACAATAAAACTGCGAAAAACAAGCGAATGCTCTAATCATCCATAATACAGTGTCTATATGAAACAGAAAAGGAGATACCATCATCTGCTCCCCCTTGTATTGGGAATGTTGACTTTCCCTGTTTATTCC
This sequence comes from uncultured Porphyromonadaceae bacterium, assembly GCA_947174305.1. Classification (GTDB taxonomy): domain Bacteria; phylum Bacteroidota; class Bacteroidia; order Bacteroidales; family Muribaculaceae; genus Lepagella. Next base: position 4,686 of record CAMWIH010000051.1, read on the forward strand.
ATACCGGCGAAGCCCGGTCTGATCGATGTGAAAAATGGGAATGGAGAGACAATCAAAGTGAGGTTAGTCGGAGATGAAAGATTCCATTTTTATTTTTCGGAAGATGGCTATCCCCTTTTGGAGAAGAAGGAGGGTTTCACCTATTGCAGATTCACCCCGTCGGGTCGGATAGAGGATTCCGGCATAAAAGCGGTTGCACCGGAAAAACGAGATGGCGCGGCGCGTTCATGGCTTGGGAAGGTAGATAGAAATTCTATCGAAGCTCGATTCATGGCTTATCAGGAATCAATGTCCGGAATCATGAAACGTTCCTCAAGATCATCAAACGCATCTTCCATGGGTATCAAGAGTGCTAATGAAACCATTACCCCTTATCCTCAGGGACCGGGCACGTGTCCCGGCACAACCTTCCCTGCCTACGGGGCTCAAAAATCGTTGGTGGTGCTGGTGGAGTTCAAAGATGTAAGATTCAGGGTTGACAATCCTAAAGAGTATTTCCATGATATGCTCAATTCCCCCGGATTCTCAGAATATGGAGCCACCGGTTCGGCAAGAGATTACTTTATGGAGAGCTCCAATGGAATATTCACTCCCGACTTTGATGTTGTGGGTCCGGTTCAATTGCCACATAATCTTGAATATTACGGAGGGAATGATTTGAACGGTAACGATGTGCGTCCCGCACAGATGGTGGCGGAAGCGTGCACCCTGCTCGACGGTGAAGTTGACTTCAGTCTCTACGACAGGGATGGCGACAGGGTTGTAGATAATGTTTATGTCTATTACGCCGGCTTGAGCGAAGCCTCCGGGGGTGGCGCGGAATGTATATGGCCTCACGCATGGAATGTATCTGAAGGTACGATGAGCCCTGTTTTGGATGGTGTAAAGATCGATAGATATGCCTGTTCAAATGAGTGGACCGACGAGAGTCCTTGCGGAATCGGAACATTCGTGCATGAGTTCAGCCATGTGCTTGGGTTGCCCGACCTATATTCCACAAGCTATACGGGTGCCTTCACCCCCGGCGCGTGGTCTGCAATGGATGTGGGGCCATACAATAACGAAGGTAGGACGCCACCATTGTTCAGTGCTTTTGAACGTTATGCTTTGGGCTGGATTGATCCTGTAGAGATTAAGGATTCACGCAATGTTGTGTTGCCCGATATATCCCATAACGTGGCAGGCATAATAAAAACCGATTTGCCTAATGAATACTTCATTTTGGAGAATCGGCAGCAGAAGGGATGGGATAAGTTTATTCCCGGCCACGGAATGTTGATATGGCATATCGATTACCAGCCTGACGTTTGGACCGGTAATCACGTCAACAATCTCCCTTATCATCAATACATAGACATAGAGGAGGCTGACGGAATGGCATCGTACGACAATATAGGCGGCGACGCTTTCCCCGGAGAAAGCGGAATTACTTCATTCACCGACCAGACCGTGCCCTCAATGAAAACCTGGAAAGGATTGTCATTGGGTCTTCCTCTCACCGATATAACGGAGGATTCTGAAGGTATCATCCGCTTTAAAGTGAAAGGGGGAGGGGAGAGCCTTCCTGATGCATGCAATCTGAATGCAGAAAATGTAAAGGCCGACTCCTTTACTGCCGCTTGGGAGCGGGGAGAAGGTGATTATGAATATCTTCTCTCAGTGGGTATTCCCGGAGAAGGGGAGGAAGTTGCTTGGCTGCCGGAATACCGTTACCGCAATATCGGTAAGCAGAGTAGTTTCCGTGTGGGTGGTCTGTCGGAAAAAACCGAATATCTATTCACCGTTGTCGCCACCGACCGTCTTGATTACAGTCATGAAGTTTATTCAAACAGTGTGATTACCAAGGAGAGGACACTCGAATATGAGAAAGTTATTGCCGATGAGGCTTCCGACATCAGTTCGGATTCCTTTACAGCCCATTGGCAGCCAACCGAAGGAGCAACTGAATATCTTCTTTCAGTATATACAAAAAAGGGTGGCGACCCGATGGAAACCCTCTGCGGGTTTGACGGAGGAGCAGAAGAATTACCTTCCGGCTGGACCTCCACCAGCCGTCAAAGCTACAGCATGGCATCCTACTGCGGTGAATCGGCTCCCTCCTTGCGTATGGCTCAGAAAGATGACTTCCTCACCACGGCAGAGTATGACGACAGACTGCATTATTTCTCATTCTGGCACCGTGGCAATTCCACATCCGAAGGGGATGCACTTGAGATAAGTTGCTACGACGGAGAGAAGTGGACCGTTATTGAAAGTGTTGATATCCTTACAGAAAAGGGCGGGAAAACCACCACCATAGATAAGCTTCCTGAGGATGCTGTGGCAATAAGAATCCGATTCGACAGGAAAGGAGAGAAAGGGTCTGTGGCTATTGATGATATAGTCTTGGGTCACGGGGAAAACCTGATACCTGATTGGCTTGAAGGATTTGAAAATAAACAGGTTGGAAATGTATTGCAGTTCAAGGTTAGCGGACTGAAGCCTGAGACCGCTTATTATTATAAGGTTGTGGCAAGCGACAGTAAATACAGATCGGAATCCTCTGAGGAGATTATGGTTTCCACATTATCGGAAAGTAAAGTAGGTCTTATTGAAGGCGAGAAAGGCTTGCGAATAGAGGGCGACATGATCATCGCCTCAGGTAATGAAGAGATATTCATATACGACACTCTTGGTTTACTCCTTAACCGAGGCAGTGGTGCCGTGACAATTCCCGGAAAGGGAGTCAGGATAATCAAGGTGCCTTCTTTGGGAACGACCGGGAAGGTTAGGTTATAAGGTTTGAGATAAAGAGATTAATAATCATAAAATAAGTTTTTTATGAAAAGATTGGTAGCAGAAATGTTTTCAGTGACCCTGCTCCTGGGATTGGTTACGGTTTCAGGAGTGGCTCAGAAAGACCGGCGTGCGCATTCCGGTGATGAGATGTCGCGAAAAAGTATTAGTCTTAAAGACCGTGGACAGCAAGTCTCGAAGTTGGAGATTCCTGTAGCCCGTGGCAAAAGTGGGGAGGGATTCGCCAAAGCGATGAATCAGAAGTTTGCCGTTCCCCGCATCCCCTCCTTTGCATCTTCCACATCGGTTGGAGGGGAATTACCGAAGCTTTACGGATCTGTTGTATATTCCGACAATATCTATCTCAGCCGCGGGCTTTATGACCTTCCATTAGCTTCGGGAGAGATTTTCCAAACCATAATTAAAGGTCCGGCAGCCAACTATGGCGGTGTGTATAAGGATGGAATATATTATGCCACCAATTACAAAAACAATATGTCGGACGTGAACACCACGATCACCGGCTATGACCTTTCTACCGGTATGGTGGTCTATTCCTATAGTGAAGACACAACCGTAGGCCCGCTGATTGCAATGGGACTTGCCCTTGACCCAATCACCGATGAAATTTATGGAATTGTCTATAATGAAGAGGTGTCGGGTCAGATGCTTGCCAAGATAGTCTATAACAAGACCCCCGAATGGACCAAGATTGCCGACCTTCCGGAAACATGGAATACCTTCATGATCGATAGTGACGGACAGTTCTATGGCATCCGTAAAGATTATCAGTTCATCGAGGATGGCACCTATCTTGTCGGATCAACCCTTTGTAAGATTGACCGCAATAACGGAGCCGTGACAGAGGTTGGAACCACGGGAAAATTCCCGGTCTATCTTTCCGGCGGATGTATTGACCCGACAAGCGGAAGGATGTTCTGGGCAGTATCTGACCAGGAATCGGGATATATCTGTGAAGTGGATAAGGCCACGGGTGAGGCTTCCATAATATATACTTTCCCCGACGGTGAGGAGGTGTGCGGAATGTATGCACCTGTTCCCGCCGCAGTGGCAGCGGCTCCGGGTGCAGTGGCTAACCTTACTGCAGAATTCAATGAAGGTTCGTTGACAGGTGAAATCAAGTGTGACGCACCCTCAGCTTTATTCAACGGAGAGTCTGCTACAGGAAAGGTTACGCTTCACGTCCTTGCAAACGGGAAAGAGGTGGCCTCGACTGAAACAACCTATGGAGCTTCAGTGACCATTCCTGTCACTTTGCAAGCATCAGGCTACTACAATTTCCTTGTTTATGCAGAAAATGCCGCCGGCAAGGGACCGAAGGAGAGAGTTGATGACCGATACATAGGATTTGACACTCCGGTTGCCACTACCGTGACCCTCAAGGAGGATAATGGCAAGATGATGGTGAGCTGGCTTAAGGTGACTGAGACAGTCAACGGAGGGTATATGAATCCTGAGGATGTGACATATACAGTGACCCGTTATCCCGACAATGTGGTCGTGGCCAAGAACATAAAGGAGACAGAGTTTGAAGAAACACTCGAGACTCCTGAAAAGCAGACAGCCTATAGCTATGGTGTCAGGGCGGAATATGAAGGAATGGTATCGGCAGAGGCAGTTTCCAATGCCATTTCACTCGGTACGATCGTTCCTCCCTACAAGGCAGATTTCTCTTCGCCGACAGGATTCACCGGCTATACAATCATCGATGCTAACAATGATGGCTACACCTGGGAGCAGAACCTTTCATACGGCTACGCCCGCATCCGTTGGAATTCCACAATGGATATGGATGACTGGTTGATCACCCCTCCCGTGATGCTCAAGGCGGGGGAATCATACGAAGTGAGCTTCCCGGCATATTCCAGCTCAAGAGTCAATACTGAGCGTCTTGAGGTTAAATGGGGCAAGGCTCCCACGGTTGAGGGAATGACCACCACAATAGTTGAACCTACAGATATTGAAAATTCACTCACAGAGCCGGAAATAACAATTTCCGCTTACATTTCACCTGAAGAAGATGGTCTTTACTATATAGGTGTTCATGGCATTTCGCCTAAGGATAAATCAGCATTGTGGGTTGGCGATATCAGCATCTCCGCGCCTATGAGGTCAGCACTCCCCGGCACAGTTACGGATCTTGCAGTCACTCCCGATCCATCAGGGGCACTTATCGGTAAACTTTCGTTCAAGGCCCCGACAGTGACGATGGGAGAGAAACCTCTCACGGAAATCACGAAGATAGAGGTTCTGAACAGGGAGGAAAAGGTGGTTCATACCTTTGAAAATCCTGAACCCGGTGCTGAACTGTCTTGCGAGGTTGCCGAGGAGAAAGCCGGCACCTACGAATACAGCGTGGTATGCTACAATTCAATCGGAGCCGGCGTTGCCGCCACAATCTCCTCATATATCGGACTTGATAAGCCTGCAGTGCCTGCCAACCTCGTGATGTCGGCCACGCAGAATGTAGGGGAGGTGTCGTTGGTTTGGGATGTCGTATCCACTGACCAAAATGGGAACCCCATCAATTCAGATCTCGTCACCTATACTGTATTCCGAATCAAAGGCGGGGAGCAGGTTGAGATAGCAAGCGACCTTAAGACTACTTCATACACCTATCAGGCCGTGGAGCCCGGGACGCAAGAGTTTGTGCAGTGTGCCGTATTTGCCAAAACAGAGGGAGGTTATGGAAGCGGTGCCTTGACCACGATGCTTCCTATCGGAACTCCATACGCTGGACTCATCGAATCTTTTGCCGACGGGCAGATACATTATATCTGGGGAGTAGGTTCGGAGGGTAATGCCTCCTGGGGTCTCTTCACCGACAGGAACACCCTCAGCTCCCAGGATAGCGATAACGGATTCATGGGTCTGACCGGTTATGCAAACGGTGATACCGGCAGAATCTTCTCAGGTCTCGTATCGCTCAAGGGGATGGAGAATCCCGGATTCACATTCTATACCTTCAACCTTACCGGAGAAGCCGGAACTCCCGATGAAAACATCATCCGCGTGAGCATCCGTGAGGAGGGTCAGGAATATGAGGAGGTGCTTGCCGGCACAATAGAGGAATTGACTGATGGAAACAGCGGTTGGAATAAGATTATCATAGATCTCCAGGGATATGCCGACAAAGTGATCCAGGTTAGTCTTGAAGGTGAGACTGTCAATTTTGCTTACGTCTTGATTGACAACCTCCGCATCGCATCCTTGTTGAACTATGATATGAATGCACTCGACATCAGCGCTCCCGGAAGCGTAGCAACAGGCGAGACATATAAAGTGAATGTGACGGCTCAGAATGTGGGTATTTCCAAGGCGGATAAGGCATTCATCGACCTTTATGAGAACGGTACGCTTGTAGAGACCAAAACAGTGGAAGATGTATTGCCCGAGGCGCGCATCATGGTATCGTTTGAGCGCACCATGTCGCCAATTGCAGAGGAAGCCGTAAGCTATTATGCAGTTATCAGATATGAGCTTGACGAATATGAGGATAATAACCGGACAGCTACGGTAACAGTCAGCCCGCGTCCGTCAAAATTGCCGGTGGTTTCCGATCTGAGCGGTAAATGCGGTGATGGCAATGTCACCCTCACTTGGAGTGAGCCTGAACTTACACAGAGTGGTGTGCCAGTTACGGATGATTTTGAAGATGGTGATGCTTTTGCCTCGGAATATGGAAATTGGATTTTTGCAGATGAGGATAAAGCTGCAGTCGGTGGATTCGAAGAGACCGAAATGCCGGGAATCGAGCCGGGTGCTACCAAGGGATCATTCTGGATCTGGGATCAGTCGCAGGTTGGCAACGGATCATTCGCGGCGCATTCAGGTTATAAATATCTCTTTGCTCTCTACAGGGCAGATTCAGGTCAGAGCGACGATTGGGCCATCTCGCCCGCACTCGACGGAAGGGAACAGACCGTGTCGTTCTATGCCCGAAGCTATCACGATGGATATCCCGAGACGATTGAAGTGTATTACTCAACCGGCGGCACAGAGGTGAAAGACTTCATCAAGGTTCCCGACGTAGGCGGAGTGGTTCCCGAAGAGTGGACACTTTATGAAGTGAAGCTCCCTCAGGGCACCAAGAGGTTCGCCATCCGTAGCTGCGCATCAGATTCATTCATGCTTCTCATTGACGATGTGACATATATCCCTGAAGTTAAGGATGATTACACCATCGAAGGATATAATGTTTATCGCGATGGAGTGAAGATCAACAAAGAACTACTTGAAGAGAATGAATATGTGGATAGCGATGTTAAGGAGGAAACGACTTACAGCTATGTTGTGACGGCAGTTTATTCTGAAGGAGAATCGAGCGGTTCGAACGTTGTCACTGTTCTCTACCAGACCAACGGGGTTTCTGAACTTAGCCGTGAGATCACAAAAATAACTGTCAGGAATCACGCAGTGGAGGTTTCCAATCCTACCGGGGAGGTTATCATCATTACTTCCGGCGATGGTAAGGTGCTTTACACTTCGAGTGAAGAGGGGAACACTTCAGTGGAACTGGAAACCGGAATTTATATAGTGAAAGTCGGATCAGTTTCAAAAACAGTGTTTGTGAAATAAGTAACAGACTCTGTGAAGTAAACAATAAATAATGATATGAGAGGGGGTGCGGAATCCCATTGTGGCGTGGATGAACTAATTTAATCGGATTCTGCACCCCCTCTTTTAAAAACTAAAACTAAAACCATATAACAGATGAAGAAAATTTACCTTTTGTTGACCTTGATGCTTCTCTGCATCGGGCAGTCGTTTGCTTCAAAAACAGTGAAGATAACGCTCACAAATGAAAACAAGCTTGCGATGATGGAATTCCGCGATGGCGGTGCCGATGGAGCATTAATTACACCGGACGTAAGTGGTTGGTATCCTTCCTTAACTTTTGAGAATGGCCTCTGGATTCATTGCACTAATCCTGACGGGAAACTATTTGTCTCTACCAATAAAGGAGGTGTGATTGAAAAAGAGATAGTGGATCAAAGCTGTTTCTATACCATGGATGAATTGGAAGATGGAGAGACAATAACAATTCAGCTTTCCGTTCCACGTTATTTGAAGGTGATGGTTGAAGATCCTTCGATAATGAAGTTCACAATCGATTCCTCAGATGCCGATCCTCTTGAAGCCACAGCCGGAGAGAATAGATTTGCTCTTGGAGAATATGACAGCTTCTATATTTCAGTAGCTGATCCAAACGCTTATAAGTTGACCCGTGTATATAATGAGACTCAGGAGAAGGAATGCGAAGTAAGCAAGTTCTCTTATTCAAGGATTAGTTATTCAGGCTATAAGGATAATGATGTGTTCTCCTATACATTGGTTCCTGCATCGGAGTTTGACATGCCGAAGGTGAAGATCAGGGTTGATGAACCTAATGACGCTTCCATAAAGTTTGGTTATGATGCCGTGAAGGATCTTGTGGCAAATGAGTGGAACGAGGTGGAATTACCGAACTATGAGACTGAATATTCAGTTAGCCATACTAACTGGAGAGAAGAGGTGTATAAAGTCACCCTTAATGGAACTCCGGTGAAAATGGGATATTCAAGCTATAACGGTACTCTGAAAGATGGTGATGAACTTGACATACAGGTTTATCCCGAAGCGATCGATTATACTGTTACCGTTAATGTCGTTCCTGAAGATTGCGCTCCCTTCATCCATACAGTTTTAGTTAACGACGAGGAGGTGGATCACCAGACAGGTGATTTCACTGTCCGTAACGGTAAGAAGATTAAACTGAATTTCAATACCGATTACTATGACCTTAAGGGTATAACCATTGATGAAAAGGAGGTTGACTTGGAAGGTGAGTATGTAGGCGAGTCATATACCTACAAAGTTACCGGTGATGCCACAATCACAGTGACTGTAGAGAAGAAGCCTATCAATACCCTTATCCTTGACATCGATAATCCTGATGCAGTTAATGTTCGACAGAATTACACTCCTGTTGAGATAAAGGAGGGTGAGAATAAAATCACCTATACCTCTTCCAACAACCGCTTGCAGATTAAGAAACTCCTGGGCGCAACCTACGACTATTTTGCAGTGGTTAAAGATGGTGTCACAACAGAGATAGAGGATCCGGAGGATGAATGGGAACTCCGTATGGACGACTCTTACACAAAGGTTATTGTCCGCGTTACTCCCCTTAAGGTTGACAAGCAGTTTGTGGTTTATTTCGACACAGATGAGGAGACAATGACCAAATTCAATACAGGCTATTCATTCGGAAGCTTCTCCTTCTATTCTCCCAATGCCGGAGGCAGCTACTCAGATAAGATGAAGCCCGGTTACACCATCTTTGATTTTGCAGATGTTTATCTCCCTTATTACTGGTCATTCTCGGTTTATAGCAGCGACGAGAAGGATAACTTTACAAGCGGTGCTTGTTATGTTGATGGAGAGCTTCAGGATAAATATTCAAGTTCAAGCTGGGAATTGAATGATTTGAAGGATGGTTCAGTAGTAAAGTGCTATATCACCAAGGAACCGCGCACCTTTACAGCAGATATCGCCGGTGATGAAGATGTGGAATTCACTGTTATCAAAGACAGGATTGTGAAGGTGGAAGACCTTTCCAGCCCTCTCGCCGACCTTGAGGACACGGAGATTGAGATTGTTCCGGCTGAGGGTAAATCATTGAGCATCTTCATCTCTTCTCCTCAGAACGATCTTACGCGTGCAGGTGAGGAGGAAGGCGAGCTCCTTAATGCAAATGAAGAGGGCAAATATGTGGTTGTGTTGGATGGTGATAAGAAGATTTCTGTCAAGAAAGACTCGCTCGCAACTGTCGGTGATGTTATGGGTCAGAACTCCGGAGTGGATGTTTTCACCACTACAGGTGTCCGTATGCTTCATGACGCAACCAAAGCACAGATTGATGCTCTTCCTGCCGGCATTTATGTTGTAGGAGGCAAAAAAATGGTTAAGAAGTAAAAGTTGATTTAATTGGTTAAATATTTTCCTAAATATTTCTGAAAATGTTAGGTCAGAACAAAATTAATTATTAATTTTGCGCATTGATACTATGATCCTAACATGTAAGAATTTATTTAGTTAAGCCAAAAAGAGCGCGGTGATTGTGAAATTACCGCGCTTTATTATTTCAAGAGAGTGTTTTGAGTAGGAATAGAAGCAATAAGGAAAAATTCTTGCAAGATAGCTATTATTTCATTAAATTAGCGGAACCAAACGATTGAAATGACAGCATCCGTGGAATTGTTATGGATAGGCTTTAATGCATGGGTCACACTTATAATACTGATCGCTTACAGCGTGACGATAATAAGTATGGTCGTTGTCGTGCTGTCGGAAAACCGCAACCCGATCCGTTCAATAGCCTGGGTTCTTTCGCTCCTTTTCCTGCCCGGAGTCGGTTTGATATTTTATCTTTTTTTCGGCAGGAGCCTGAAAGGGCAGCACATCATCAGCCGGCGCAATAAGCGGAAATTGATGAACCGGATGTATAACCGGGCGGTGAACTTAGAAGAAGAACCTCTCTCGGCAGAGGAGAAGACACTTGTGAAATTGGCCCGAAACCTTTGCTCCTCTTTCTATACCTCCAATAATGAGATAGAGATTTTTACAATCGGCCACAAGAAATTTGAATCCCTGAAGCGCGACCTGCGCAATGCCCGTGAGAGTATCTATTTGCAATATTATATCTTTTCCGACGATACCCTCGGGAAAGAGATTGCCGACATACTCATGACAAAGGCCCGTGAGGGAGTGAAAGTAAGGGTTATCTATGACCACGTGGGAAGCTTTTCGGCGCGCAACCGTTTTTTCAAGAGAATGAATGAGAATGGAGTGGAAACCCATCCATTCTTCAAGGTCACCTTCCCTCAGCTCGCCAACCGCATCAATTGGCGCAATCACCGTAAGATAGTGGTGATCGACAATGAGATAGGATACATCGGGGGAATGAATATCGCCGATCGTTATGAACGGGGGGCGGCCGACGGTTCAGCATGGCGCGATACACATTTCCGATTAAAGGGGGATATTGTCAGTTCGCTCGTTTATTCTTTCCTGATCGACTGGTATTTCCGTAATCCGGAAGCGCTCATAGATTATCCAAAACCCAAGGAGTGTGAGTTGCATAATCATGTGGGCATGCAGCTTATCACTTCAGGGCCGATGAGCAGTTACAACAACATAGCGCTCTGTTTCCAGAAAGCCATCTCGGCGGCCACGAAATCGATATATATCCAGACCCCTTATTTCCTTCCAACCGATGGCTTGCTTCATGCCCTGGAGGCGGCCGCCTTGGCAAATGTTGACGTGAGGATAATGATTCCGCGAAAGAGCGACTCCAAAATGTTGCAATATGCCTCATTTTCATACGTGACGCAGTGTCTGAAAGCAGGGATCAAGGTTTATCTATATAATCCCGGCATGCTCCACGCCAAAGCAATGATTGTGGATGAAGGGTTGGTGACAGCCGGTTCCACCAATTTTGATTTCCGCAGTTTCGAGAATAATTTCGAGGCTAACCTGATGATCTATGATTATGCAACCAACAGGAAGATGCGCGACATCTTCTTTGAAGACCTAAAAAAATGTGAGAAACTACGATACAGCAACTGGCATAAACGACCGCGCCTTCAGCGAACAATGGAGTCGATAGTAAGGCTTGTGGCACCGATATTGTGATATCTTGTTTAACAAAGATTAACAATTAAGCATATAGAGTCATATATATTAATTAAAAAATTTTATTTA
>CAMWIH010000052.1 GCA_947174305.1 uncultured Porphyromonadaceae bacterium
CCGCAGTCGAGAGCTTCCTTTCCTCCCGGGCCATAACCCGGGTTATTGTGGGAGTGAGCGGGGGTGCCGACAGTGTTGCTCTTTTGCTCGCCCTTAAAAATATTGGCATGGAAATCAAGGCCGTGCATTGTAATTTTCATCTTAGGGGAGAGGAGAGCGACCGAGACTGTCGTTTTGTGGAGGATCTATGCCGGGAGCAAAATATCGACCTTGAAGTTGTCGATTTTGATGTGGAGTCATACCGGCGTGCCAACGGAGGTTCTGTGGAGATGGCGTGCCGCGAACTGCGTTACGCCTTTTTTGAGGAGAAAAGGAGGTCGGAGGGAGCTGATAGGATAGCGGTGGCCCACAATTCCGACGATAATGCAGAGACTCTCCTCCTTAATCTTTTCCGAGGGGCAGGTATAGCGGGGTTAAGGGCCATGCGCCCTGATACCGACAATGTGATACGTCCTCTTCTTGAGGTAAGCCGAAAGGAGATTGAGGCGTATCTCGATGCCCTGCAGCAGCCCTTTATTATTGATTCTTCCAACCTCTCTTCAGATTATCGCCGCAATTTCCTTAGAAACGAGGTTATCCCCCTTATTGAAAGGGAATGGCCTGCCGTGAAAGATTCCTTGAACAAGACAGCCTCAATAATGCGCATTGAAGAGGAGGGGATTAATGGCTTTACCTCGGCTATTCTGGATCAGCCTGTCATATCATACAGTCTGTTATTGAATCCTGAATCAGGTAAATGGCTGCTTCGACGTTATGTAATCTCAAAAGGAGGAACGGATGAAATTGTTGAGGAGATCTGGACATCATTGACAAAAGGGAAAATCCGCAAAGGTGCAAGGTGGAATGGTGGTAAAGGGGAATTTATTTTCGGGCCTCTTGGCTTGGAATGGATTAAAGGGTTCCCGTTGCCCGATGGCACTGACATTTCCGAAGCGTTTGAGTGGGTGAGGTTCAGCAACGATCCGGTCCTGATGGAGGAGATTATGAAAGACCGTTCAAACCGCTATCTGTGGATTCCTGCTGACCCTGCAAGAGTTTTCATTCGCACCCGGATGGATGGCGACCGCATGAAACCTTTGGGAATGACTGGAAGCAAGCTCGTAAGCGACATTATAAGCGATTCAGGTCTCACCGCGCAACAGAAAAGGGGACTGGCTGTTGCGGGCTATATTGATTCCGGTGAGATTCTGTGGGTGGAGAATTTGCGGAGATCGTCAAAAGACCTTATTACTATCGGTGACGAATATGTATGGCGTCTCGGTAGAAAAGAAAATTTAAAAAAGTTAGGAAAATAGAAAAGTATTTGTTAAATTTGCAATATCTTTTCAGATCGACATCGGATGCTTTGCATAAATTTAATTGGTAATTTTATGATTTCGGTCTGGCATTCCACCTATAAACCAATATTTTATTAACCGTTTTATCGGTCTCCATGCAGTCATGCCCCTCTTTGAGAGGATGAGCTTATGGAAATTCTATCTATTATTATCGAAACACCTTTCCCGTTTCCGCAATTTTTCAATTTTTCTGTATCCTTCACTGGATTTTGTTGATGTGTATGTGCTTGTGAGAGCACTTGGAAACTGGATGGAAAATGAAATTACAAGAAAACTGAGATATGTACACTCTTGATGATTTAATGGCAATGGACGATGACCAGTTAAAAAACATCGCCGAATCTATGGGTATGAAGAAGCCTTCTGACAACAAGGAGGAAAATGCATACTTTATTATTGACAATGAATCGGAGGCTACTGCTAAAAAAGCTGTCGCCAAAGGTACTAAAGCAAAGGCTGAGAAAGCTCCACGTGCAAAACGTAACACTAAAAAGGCCGTGGCCACTCCTGCGCCTGAAGCTGCTGAGCAACCTGCCGCCTCCGAGAATTCCGAACATGAGACGGCTGCCGCTGAAGTGCCGGAGGCTGAGAAACCCGCTCCAAAGAAACGCACAAGAAAAGTTAAGGCTAAGGCTGAAAAACCTGCCTCAGAAGATAATGTTGAAGTAGAAACTAAAGAGCCGGAGGTGACAGACGTTCCAACTGAACCGATGGTAGCTGAAGCCCCGGGCCTTTTCAATGCTCTTCCGGCTCAGGAGGGACCTCAGGACCTTCTGGCGCCCCAAGAGAATGATGAGGACGCAAAAAAAGAGACTGAGACTCAGCCTGACTCTGCTAAAGATGTGGCCGAGCCTCTTCCCGACGACAATCCCGAGGATGCAGATAAGTCCGGAGAAAGGAAACTCATGTTCACCCATAAGCCTGATGCAAACCCTTCACTCGGAGCTTTCTTTGGCAATTCAAAGGGAAAAACCTTCACGCGACGCACCAAACAGCAGATTGAAGAAGCAGCAATTGCCGCTGCTGTTTCCCCGATAATTATTGCCGAGCCGAATGTGCCTCGTCAGCTCACCACAAAACAGCAGAAGCATCTCACCAAGAAACAGCGTCAGCAACAGCGACAGCTTCAGCAGCAACAGCAGCAGAAGCAGCCTGAGACGAGCTTTGATTTCAGTGGTATCCTTACCACATACGGAGTCTTGGAAGTAATGCCCGACGGTTATGGTTTCCTTCGTTCCAGCGACTATAACTATCTTGGCAGCCCGGATGATGTCTATGTTTCGCAGCAGCAGATCAAGGATTATGGTCTCAAGACAGGTGATGTGGTTGAAGGAGGTATCCGTCCACCTCGTCAGGGAGAAAAGTATTTCCCGTTGTGCCGTATCGTCTCTATCAACGGTCTCTCTCCTGAAGTGATTCGCGACCGTGTGCCTTTTGAGCATCTTGTCCCTTTGTTCCCCGATGAGAAGTTCGACCTCACCAAAGGACGCTCAAATAATCTTTCCACCCGTGTGGTCGATATGTTCGCCCCAATCGGTAAGGGCCAGCGCGCACTTATCGTGGCTCCTCCTAAGACCGGTAAGACAATCCTCCTGAAGGATATTGCCAATGCTATAGCCGAGAATCATCCCGACACCTACATCATAATGCTTCTTATTGATGAACGTCCTGAGGAGGTGACAGATATGGCTCGGAGTGTGAATGCCGAGGTGATCGCTTCAACATTTGATGAACCGGCTGAACGTCACGTGAAGATTGCCGGTATTGTGCTTGAAAAGGCGAAACGTCTTGTGGAGAGCGGTCATGATGTCGTGATTATGCTCGATTCTATCACTCGTCTTGCTCGTGCATATAACACCGTGTCGCCCGCCTCCGGCAAAATACTTTCAGGTGGTGTCGATGCAAATGCACTTCAACGTCCGAAACGCTTCTTCGGAGCTGCCCGTAACATAGAGAATGGGGGGTCGCTGACCATTATTGCCACTGCGCTTACCGAAACCTCATCTAAGATGGATGAAGTGATTTTCGAGGAGTTCAAAGGTACCGGCAATATGGAGTTGCAGCTCGACCGCAAGCTCTCCAACAAGCGCGTATTCCCCGCTGTTGACATAATTGCATCATCAACTCGTCGCGACGATCTCCTTGTGAGCAAGGAAACCCTCAACAGAATGTGGATTCTCCGTAATTATCTCGCCGATATGACCTCTATGGAAGCAATGGAGTTTATCAAGAAGCGTATGGAGATGACCCGAACAAACGAGGAGCTTCTTGTAACGATGGATAAATAATCAGTTTAATTCAAATAAGGAAACAGGCGGTGGTTCCTAAGGGACCGACCGCCTGTTTCACAAATCAATTCACCCTATACTAACGTATTTTTCCCATGAATACATTTGGAAGAAATATTCGTCTCACTACCTTTGGCGAGAGCCACGGCCCGGCCATGGGAGGGATTCTTGACGGATTTCCCTCTTTGGTTAAAATAGATTTTGATAAAGTGAAGGAGGATCTTGCCAGGCGTGCCCCCGGTAGGCAGGCCTTCACCTCTCCTCGCAAAGAACCCGATGAAGTGGAGTTCCTTTCGGGGTTTAATAAAGATGGAATCACTTTGGGAACTCCGATTGGATTCATAGTGCGTAACAAGGATCAGCGTTCGGGTGACTACGACGGCTATCAGGGAAGGTTTCGCCCTAACCATGCCGACTATACCTACTATAAAAAATATGGCATAAATGAATTTGCCGGCGGTGGCCGGGCAAGTGCCAGGGAAACTGTCTCTTGGGTTGTTGGCGGAGCCTTATGCCGCCAATGGCTTGCGGAGAAGGGTGTGACGGTAAGTGCCCGTTTCATTGAGACTAACTCTGTGGAGCAGGCCGCTTCAGCGGGCGATTCAACAGGTGGAATTGTTGAAGGTCTGATCACAGGGCTTCCTGTTGGGGTTGGCGAGCCGGTGTTCGGTAAACTTCATAGCCGGTTGGCTGCCGCTATGATGGGAATAAACGCCGCCAAGGGATTTGAGTATGGCGACGGTTTTGCCGCTGCTTCATCCTTAGGTTCTGACTCTGCCGATTATATGTGCCCGGACCCGGATCGTCCCGGAGAATACCTCTTCACCTCAAATCATTCTGGAGGTGTGCAGGGTGGAATATCAAATGGGATGCCGGTGAATTTTAAGGTTTATTTCAAACCCACACCCACTTTGATGAGAGAACTCCCATCCTATGATACTGCCGGGAACCCCGTTGTCATCCCCCCTAAAGGCCGTCATGATCCTTGTGTGGCCATAAGAGGAGTGGCAGTCGTCGAGGCCATGGCCCTCCTCACCATAGCTGATTTGATTAAAGGAATGAAGTAAGGTCGTGCCCATCCCGCCTAATCCGCCCATTGCGCCTACCTCGCCTAATCCGCCCATCCTGCCTACCGCGCCTAAACCATAAAAAATGAATCCATATTATAAAGACTATAGCGAGTATCTTGGAGAAATTTTCCCCGGCCTGAAGGTTCAGAAACTTTCGGTGAATGCCGGCTTTTCCTGCCCCAATCGCGACGGCACGATAGGTAGGGGAGGGTGCATATATTGTGATAACACCACCTTCACCCCCTCGTATTGTTTTGAGCCCGGTTCCGTCAAGGAGCAGATTGAGGCGGGTAAGCGTTTTTTTGCGCGAAAATACCCCTCAATGAAGTTTTTAGCCTACTTCCAGTCTTTCACGAATACTTTTGCTGGCACATCCTCCGGCTCTCACGATACGGTTTCGTTGCTGGAAGAATTATATAGGGAAGCGCTGGCAGAGGAGGATGTGATTGGCATCATAATCGGTTCCCGTCCCGACTGTTTCCCTCCTGATGTGGTTGAGATGCTGTCGCGCCTGAACCGGGAATATCCTGTGTTTGTTGAATTAGGTGCGGAGACATCGCATGATGAGACTCTGATGTTGATCAACCGTGGGCATCTCTGGAGTCAGACCACTGATGCAGTAGGCCGGCTCACTGATGAGGGCATTCGTGTTGGTTTGCATCTGATATGCGGATTGCCGGGTGAAACGGAGGGGATGATGCTGCAAAGCGTGGAGAGGGCGTGCAGGTTGCCAATAGATTCAATTAAACTTCACCATCTGCAAGTGATTCGTTCAACCCCGCTTCATGTTTCAATGGAAAACGGTAAGATTGCAGTTTCCCCTTTCACGTTGCAGGGTTATTTGGATTTATGCGTTAAAATTATTAATATTGTACCGCGTGAAATTGCCATTGAGCGTTTCCTTGCTTCCTCTCCCCCGGAGAAGGTGATTGCTCCAAAATGGGGTATAAAGAATTATGAATTTACCAATCTCCTTTTGAACCGTTTAAAAGGTGAAGGTTATTCCGGCCCCACTCATCAGGTAATATGATAATTTATCCGGATATGGAATAACTTCCTTGGTAAAAAGGAAGAATAAATAAGAATTATTATATAAACAGAAAACAAAACGAATATGAAGAAAATGATCTTACCGGCATTTGCTCTCTTTGGAGCATCAATGATGGCCAATGCAGATGTCACGGTTCTTTTTCCCGAAGGAACTTCGGGAGAATATGAAGTTGAATCGCAACTTATCTCAGAGGTGGTGAAACCCCGTGGAGAGAGGAAAGCGCCTGTTGTCAAACAACTCTCGGTTAAAGATGGGAAAGTGACCTTCACTCCCGTGGCCGACGGTGCTTCCCAATCGATGCTTTATACCTCCGAAAGAGAGGGGATTCTCCTTTATTCATTACCGGGAGAGGAGTTGGTGGTACAAGTCAGCTCTGTGGAACCGCTTGAATATACAGTGAAGGGTTCTCCTCTTATGGAAACCATAACCACCCTCGATGCAAAAGGAAACGAGATTAAAAAGGAATACTTTGCCATTGCGCGCAGCGGGAAGCCGGATGAAAGTAAGCTCGAGGAACTTTCTAACAGATATGATGTGATCTTTGCCGATTATATAAAGCAGAATCCTTCAGATCCTGCCGCCGTTTATGCTCTACTCGAACTTGATGGCCAGGGTTATCTCGATCTGTTTAAGACTCTTCCCGAAAGTGCCCGTTCCTCCATTCTTTATCCCTTGGCAATTAACAAGAAGGCACGTGTGGAGAAGAATATAGAAGCTGAAAAACGGATGGAGGCTCTGCAGAGCGGCAACGTCGATGCTCCACTCTTCACATTGAAGAATCTTGAAGGTAAAGATGTTTCCCTATCTGATTTCAAGGGGAAATGGGTTATCCTCGATTTCTGGGGATCATGGTGTCCATGGTGCATAAAAGGGTTCCCCTCCCTCAAAGAGGCCTATGCAAAATATGCAGGCAAGCTCGAGATAATAGGAATTGACTGCAGGGATTCCGAAGAAGCCTGGCGCACGGCTGTTAAACGTTATGAATTGCCATGGGTTCAAGTTTATAATGGAGGCGCGGAAGCAGAGAAGCTTTATGAAGAATATGCCGTTCAGGGATTCCCAACAAAAGTCATCGTCTCTCCCGAAGGGAAAATTGCTAACATCACTGTGGGTGAGGATCCTGCCTTTTTCAATATCCTTGCAAAACTGATGGAAAAATAAATAATTATCGCGAAGCAGTTCCCGCTTAAAGCTCTGCTTTTCATAATCCTCGCGAAGCCGTTCCGTTCAAAAGCTCGGCTTTTGCAAAAAAATAAAAACGCTTCGGAATTTCCGAAGCGTTTTTATTTTCAATGCTTAAAAGGAACCAATCCTTATTTCTTAACACGGTTACCATAGCGGCTGCGGAATTTGTCCACACGTCCTGCTGTGTCAACAAGCTTCTGCTTACCGGTGAAGAAAGGGTGTGAAGCTGAGGTAATTTCAAGCTTTACGAGAGGATACTCTTTGCCATCGATTTCGATAGTCTCGCGTGAAGCCACTGTGGAACGGGTGATGAACACCTCATCGTTCGACATATCTTTAAACACTACCTCACGGTATTCCTTAGGATGAATGTCTTTTTTCATTTTTTTACTACTGCAGTTAAACTTTAATTATTTTTCTTAGCAGGTCGCGATCCCGCTAAATGGCTTGCAAAATTACCAAAAAATATTGAATTGCACAAGAAAAATATGCTCCTGATATAAATTTTATTCCCGGGTTTTATCTTTGAAATCCATCTCCCTCCGTTTTTTAAGATATGTTTCCGCCAATTCGGGCATAAGTTCAAGAAGAAGATATTCCTCGTCATTTTGTGCCAGCTTCATGCCTCCAAATTCCGGAAGTTCAGGATTAGCCGGCTCACTAAATGTGGAGATGTCATACGGTTCCTCTTCTTGAGACCCGGTGATCTCTTCACGAAAGAAGGGGTCGATCTCTTTCGGGGTATGTCCATATTCCCCTTTTATTAGCGCCACGAAACGGTTATCCAATCTCGTATAATCCGCTTCTCCATTCCTTCTGTCAAGAGCGAGTGCCACTGCTTGTTTCCCTATGATTCTGCTCGCGGGAGCCACAAGGGGCACGAACCCCGCATCTCGTCTCACTTTCGGAATCAATGCCATCGTCTCCTCAAGCATATCTTCCACATTTAGCCTCCATAAATCTTCAGTTATATCCGAATACATTCCGTATGGCATATCCGGGTTCTGAATCTTTCGGTCAGGCTCGGGAAAACCGAAATATGATTCAATCTTCCTACAGGCATCCAGCAACTCCTTTTCATTATTGTCTGAGGCCGCTTGAATTGCTCTATCAAATTCAGAATCGATTTCTGCAGGCATATTACTGTAATATTCCTCAAAATCATGGGGGAGGTGATCCCTGTTCCGGTCAAAATCGGAAAGACTTTTACGGGCTTCCTTGAGTTTTCCCCTAATCTTGCTCACAGCCTCCATATTCACCGCACTGTCTATATCCAGCTTCTTGCAGAATATCCAGATAAGCTCAATGGCCGGGGCCGAAGTGCCTCCGGCAAACCACCAGATTGCTGTGTCAACAATATCCACTCCCTTCAATATCGCTGTCAGTGCAGACGCGAGTCCATATCCTGCGTTGCAATGCGTGTGTAGGTCAACGGGTATCTTTATGGCGTGCTTGAGTTTTGGCATAAGGGTATAAAGCCGTGCAGGGGTGATGAGTCCTGCCATATCCTTCAACGTGAAGATTCCGGCTCCTGATGCCTCTATCTCCTTTGCCTTATTCACATAGTATTCATCAGTGAAAACTCTTTCATGGGGCTCGATCTCCTCGCTGTTCCCGAAAATATTCCCTAAGAAAGTGTTGCCGAAAAGCCTGGAAAAGAAATTTTTCTTTTTGGGTTCAGGCAATCTTTCTTCGGGAGGATCAATTGTGTAACACAAAGCAACATCAGGAGTGGCTCCATATTCATTAAGCATCACAACCGAGTCTTTGAGATTCCAGATATCGTTGAGAGCATCGAACAAACGCATCACGTTGAGACCGTTCTTTACGGCTTCCTTATAGAAACTTTCTAACACGTAGTTAGGATAGGGGGAATAGCCGAAAAGATTCCGTCCTCTCGACACAGCTCCTACGAGTGTGGTCCCGTCCAGAATTTCCGAACATCTCCTGAGCCTTTCCCATGGAGACTCGCCTAAATGGCGCATGGAGGCATCAAGTAATTTCCCTCCCCACAACTCCACTATATGGAATCCGGCCTCCCGATAAAGAGGGAGGATTCCTTCTACAGTTTCCTGCGGAAGACGTGCCGAGAAGAGCGACTGTTGTCCGTCGCGTAGCGTAATGTCCCTTATCTTTAATGCCTTCGCCATACTCTTTCCGAAATGATTTAATCAAAAGCACCCTCCACGATTTCGGGTTCCTCCTCCACCTCTTCAGTCACTGCATAGGAGGAATAGCTATCTCCTTCGCAGGGTTTATAGCCTTCGGGGAAGTCGAATTTAGCCGCCTGTTTGTAAGGCAACTTAGGATTGGAATAGACTTTCTTCATGTATAGGCCGAATATAGGCAACGCGGCTTTTGCGCCTTGTCCGTATGCCATATTGTTGAAGTGGATTGAACGCTCCTCTCCACCAATCCATACTCCGGTCACGAGATCCGGCGAATAGCCCATGAACCAGCAGTCGGAGTTTGAGTTGGTCGTACCGGTCTTTCCTCCGAGTGGAACGGAAAGTCCGTATGCCCCACGCAGCCCACGCCCTGTGCCGTTATCAACAACGCTCTGCATGATGGTTATCATTTTCATTGCCGCGTTTTCACTCATCACTTCTGTGCGGTGCGGCACTGCATTGTAAATCACGTTCCCCTGATTGTCTTCAATTCTGGTCACAAAAATGGGATCGACCCTTACGCCCATTCCCGGGAATGCCGTGTAGGCACTCACCATGTTTCCCACAGATATGTCAACCGCCCCAAGACATAACGGATAGGTGGCGTCAATATAACCCGTGATGCCGAACATCCTGAGTTTGTTGGCAAGCTGGCGGGGTCCGAACTTGTCAACGAGGCGGGCAGATATCTGGTTATTCGATGTGGTCAATCCTTGCTGAAGCGTTATGAAGCCATGGCCGGCTCCTCCGCGCGGAGCCCATCCTCCGGCCGAGAACTGGGCAGTGGAGTAGGTGGTGCAGGGCTCATCTCCCTCCTCCATCGCTATTGTATAGAGGAATGGTTTGATGGTTGAACCCACCTGGCGTTTACCACGGGCCACCATGTCATATTGGAAATGTGAGAAATCCGGGCCCCCTACGTATGCTTTCACGTAACCTGTCACGGGATCCATGCTCATAAGGCCGGCACGCAAGATGGATTTCATATATATGATGGAGTCGTAGGGCGACATATTCACAGTTTTGGTGCCGGGCACTGTGCGTGTCTCACCATTTTTTGTCTCCTTGACCCAAGCAAAGACATCCATCTCGTAGGGGGTCTTGAATACCTTCTCTATCTCCGTTTCCGACATACCGGCCTCTTTAAGCTGACGATAATGTGAGCTTTGCTTCATGGCGCTGCGGATAAGTTTCTGCGCGCTTTTCGCATCCACTGAATATGGACCGTTTTTGGCACCTCTCTTCTCAGCATTGAAAGCCGGCTGGAGCACGCCACCAAGATGCTGAGAAATGGCCTCTTCTGCATAGTGTTGCATGGCCACATCTATGGAGGTGTATATCCTCAAGCCATCCGTGTAGAGGTCATAATGTGTCCCATCTGGTTTGGGATTCTTCTCTATCCATCCGTAAAGGGGATTCTCCTCCCAGGCTGTGGAATCGGAGTTATAGTTACCCCAGGCAATGTTGTAAGCGTAGGTGGAGGAGTAATCAGAACGTTTCGGTCGCACAGGCTTCTTTGCTGTCATCAGCCGTCGGATCTCCTCACGAAGATAAGGTGCGTCACCCTCTTTATGATCCACCTTGTGATAATCCAGTGCAAGTGGGAGGGCCTTCAGGGAGTCGGCCTCCTCTTCGGTCAGGAATTCCGCTTTTACCATCTGGTCAAGCACTGTATTGCGTCGGTTGAGAGTACGTTCTTCATGACGGAGGGGATTGTAATAGCTCGGATTTTTGAGCATTCCTATCAGCATGGCGGCCTCCTCTGCCTTCAGATCCTTGGGCTCTTTGCCGAAATAGACATTCGCCGCTGTCTTTATGCCGACTGCATTGTTGAGGAAGTCAAATCGGTTGAGATACATGTTGATTATCTCATCCTTGGTGTAGAAGCGTTCAAGCTTTATGGCGATCATCCACTCTATAGGCTTCTGGATTGCGCGCTTGAACATATTGCTCGACGGGGTGGAGTAGAGCTGTTTTGCAAGCTGTTGCGTAATGGTTGACGCACCTCCCGACGACTTGTCTCCCAACAGCACTGTCTTGAACATGGTTCGGCCCAGTGCGCGGAAGTCTATTCCCGAATGCTCTTCAAACCTGACATCTTCTGTGGCTACAAGAGCCTCGATCACGTAGGGCGACAAAGCATCGTAATCGGTATATACACGGTTGCCCGCTCCATAATAATAGCGCCCGAGCTCCGTCTTTCCATCTGAAGCATACACTTGCGATGCAAGCTTGTCGTGCGGATCCTCAAGTTCCTCAATCGGAGGCATGTAGCCTATAACTCCATTATAAATTAGCAGCAGGAAAAAGAAGATAAGGAGTCCGAGGCCAAGGAACGAGATCCAAAGCCATTTCACGATATTTCGGTTTCTTCGCATCCTCTTCGCTCTCTTTTCTTCAAGTTGCGAGAGGGTATCATTATAGCCGTCTTTGCTGTTCATGTCGTGTGGTCTGTGTTTCATGAAGGAGGGAGGAATACGCTCGAACTGCAAATTTAGCAAAAAAAAACGATTGAACTATAATTTCACGGAGATTTTTAAAGATGCAATTCCGAAATGTCAACAAGCTTGTTGACAATGGCATAAATCGTCAATCCTGTGGCCGAATGTATTTCAAGTTTACGCGCAATGTTTCTGCGGTGGGTGATCACAGTATGCACCGATAAGAAAAGAGTGTCGGCTATCTCCTTGTTTGTCATTCCTTTCACTACTAAGGCGATTATCTCTTTTTCACGATTTGACAATGGTTCTTTTGATTCGGAGAAGAGTTCAGGCTGGGCCGACAAACGCTTGATTTTTTCACACAATGTGTCGGTATCATCCGCAATCGAAATCACGTCATCGAAATTCTCCCTTCTTTTACGGTCGAGGGGAGCCGTTGCCACTGCGGCGATCTTGAGTTGCGGATACATTGAGCGTAGTTTGGCCACATCAAATGCTTCTCCAAAATATGGATTGATTATCAATATGTCTGTGCTTGTGCTCCGTAGGCAATCATAAAGGGCCTCTACGGAGGTCACTTCTGTGACATGAACCGCTATCCCGGGTAACCTACTCACGGTATGCGTCAGACCGGCAGCCACGATTGGTGCGTTTTCTGCAATTGCAATATGGATCTTGTTTTCCTGCATGGCTCCCGTTTTATGGTTCGGATGTGGTTAGACTTTTCTCGAGACGGACTATCTCAGGCACAAGGAGATGGTCCTCTACCTTGCAATGGTTTTCAAGCTCGCGCTCACACCTGTAAATGCTGTAAAGGGCATCATTAAGGAGATTGGCATCAGCATTAGCCGGACAGTATTTTATGATTATGTTCTTCAATTCCCCTAATTTGTCGGCCACCTGTTCATGGTGATCGCTATATGTGGTGATGTGGTAATCCGAGGGGCACACACCGTTTAGCATCGAGTCTATATATTTGAACACGGTTCTCTCTTCATATTCCATGTGGGTCTTGACTTCGCGGTGATACTCATCGAAGAACTTAAGTATTAGAAACGACACATCTCCCGTGTTCAGATTAATCCCGTCAAGAAGTTTTCGGCGAATCATCGGAAGACAGTAGTCAAGGAAGTAAATGTGGCTCTGTTTCAAGTAATGCATGAGGCTTCGGATTGAAAGCGGCCGCCTGCTGTCGAAGGTGGTGAAACCTTCTACCACAAAATTGACTACTGCAAGAAATGTATTGCAGTCAACCCCGGCCTCCGAGCATACCTCCGCCACTGTCTTGTCGCCAAAACCCATTCGGATGCCAAATCGGGTCATGACCTGAATCAGTGGATAGTCCTCGGCTATTAGCGTTATCATCTTGTCTTCCGGTGAATAATATCTTGTCATATAATGTGAGAGATCTTTTTTAAGTCGTCAATTCCTATGCCATATACGTAATGCGGAAAGAGCTTGTTGAGCTCTTCCGCAATTCCGGCATTTCTCATCCCATTTGTTTCGGGGAAACGCCCGAAACTTGGGTGGAGAGGAAAGTACAAAACTAAAATAACTAAAATAAACTCTGGTATTACGGTTGCAAAATTACAATTAAATCCCTGTTCCCGCAATCACCTTTTTTAGGTAAAAATTTCCGCTGAAACCGTAATTTCCCATCCGCCCATACCTTCAAATGGTGATACAGCATGGTAACGGGGGGCTTATTTTGATTTTTTCACCGAAAAACCGAATTTGCCGACTATCTCTCCAAGGGAGAAATATTTTCCGTGGCTGTAGGCCAAAAGACCGGAATCTTCAAGTGAGAAGGCCCCTGTCTCCGGGTCAATGTAACGTGAGTCTGCCCTCACATTCAAGACATCGGCTATGAACATATCGTGCGATCCCAGCCCCATGATTGATTTCACCCTGCATTCTATCGAAAGGGGAGACTCCTCAATTGTCGGGGAGGCTACCATCTCGCCCGGAATAGGGGTCAGGCCTGTCTCTTTCCATTTGTTATAATCTGCCCCCGACCTCACTCCGCACCAATCGGTGGCACTGGCCATTTCAACGGTGGTGAGATTGATGGTAAATTCCATGCATCGCTTTAAAATTGGATAGGAATGGCGTTCCGGACGAACCGAAATATAACACATGGCCGGATTGGTGCATATCGTTCCAAGCCAAGCTATGGTGATGAGATTCCATTCCTCTCTATCTGCCCCGCATGTTACAAGAGCGGCCGGCAGGGGATAGATCATTGTCCCCGGTTTCCAAGATACTTTCGACATTTCTTTTTTCTTATATGTTTTTTCTGCACAAATGTAGAAATTTTTAATCAAAAATCATTATCTTTGTGTTATCATTTTATATGGACTCTTTTTGCGAATCTTTGATTTCCGGAGTGTATTGTAGGAAGTTATCGTCGGTTTATGGTCAAAGCCGGGGGTGTGGCTTCCGCAGAGTGTGTAAATTCATTAATAATATAATAAGAAATTACTATGAGTAACGACGAGTTATTGAAATCAGTGACAGAGAAAGCGGAAAAGTGGCTTGGTCCTCAGTATGATGAGGAAACACGCGTCGAAGTGAAGGCTATGCTTGATGCCGACGATAAGACTGAACTCATTGAATCTTTCTATAAGGATCTTGAGTTTGGCACAGGCGGTCTGCGTGGCATTATGGGTGCCGGCTCCAACCGTATGAACATTTATACCGTAGGCGCGGCAACCCAGGGACTGGCCAACTATCTTAAGGACTGCTTCAAGGAGCTTCCGCAGATTAGCGTGGCCATCGGTCACGACGTGAGGAACAATTCCGAGAAGTTTGCCAAGATTGCTGCTGACATTTTCTCAGCTAACGGTATCAAGGTTTTCCTTATCGACGGCCCCTGTCCCACGCCTGAGGTGTCATACGCAATTCGCAAGTTCGGTTGCCAGAGTGGCGTGATGGTCACTGCAAGTCATAACCCAAAGGAATATAACGGATATAAGGCTTACTGGAGTGACGGAGCCCAGATGATCGCTCCTCACGATGTGAAGACAATCGAGTATGTCAACGCAATCACGTCGGTTGACCAGATCAAGTTCGAAGGGAAACCGGAACTTATTGAGGTGGTTGGTGAGAGGCTTGATCAGGATTACCTGAACGATATTCACACTCTTTCCCTTGATCCCGAGGCCGACAAGCGCAACAAGGATATGAAAATTGTTTATACACCTATCCATGGCACCGGCCTGCGCCTGATGTATGATTCCTTGAAGAAATGGGGATTTGAGAACGTTATCCACGTTGAGGAGCAGGATGTGCAGAGCGGTAACTTCCCAACTGTCGTTTCTCCCAATCCCGAGAACTCTGAGGCTATGGCGATGGGTGTGGCAAAGGCTAAGGAAACGGGAGCAAGCCTTGTTATCGCTTCAGACCCCGATGCTGACCGCGTGGGTTTGGTGGTCCGCGACAAGAAGGGTGAATATCAGCTTGTCAATGGCAATCAGATCTGCATGCTCCTCCTTTATTATATAATCACAAAGAATGTTGAGGCCGGTCTTTTGAAGGGTAACGAGTATTGCGTCAAGACTATCGTGACCACTGAGACTATCAAGCGCATTGCCGATGCCAACAATGTGAAGTGCTACGATTGCTACACCGGCTTCAAGTGGATTGCAAACGTGATGCGTGAACTTGAAGGCACTATGCGTTATCTCGGCGGTGGTGAGGAAAGCTACGGTTTCCTTGCTGAGACATTCGTCCGTGACAAGGATTCAATCTCCGCCAATTCGCTCATCTGTGAGTGTGCTGCATGGGCGGCTGACCAGGGCCTCAACCTCTATGAAGTCCTTGTTGACGTTTACATGAAATATGGTTTCTCCCGTGAGCGTGGCGTGAGCGTGGTTCGCCCCGGTAAGAGTGGCGCTGAGGAAATCGTGGCCATGATGAAGAATTTCCGCGAGAATCCTCCCAAAACTCTCGGCGGAAGTCCTCTCACATGCATCAAGGATTATGCCGACCTCAACTGCACAGACCTTAAGAATGGAAATGTGGAGAAGATGGATTTCCCGACAACTTCAAATGTGCTCCAGTTCTTCACTGAGAATGGCGACAAGGTTTCAATCCGTCCTTCAGGAACTGAGCCTAAAATCAAATTCTATGTGGAGGTTCGCGAAGACCTCAAGAACAAGGAGGATTATGAAGCCACTGTAGCTAAGGCTGAAGAACAAATCGATCAGATTCTTGCCGACATCGGTGTGAAATAAATTCGTTTCGA
>CAMWIH010000053.1 GCA_947174305.1 uncultured Porphyromonadaceae bacterium
ACTGAATTACAAATCGCGAGTGGAAACTTAGTGCATGTCTGCGAAGCAGGTGCACCTTGCCAAAGGCAAAGTTATCCACCGTCAAAGTAAAACCATTGTCCTTTTCCTCAGTCGTTCCAAAAAATGCAGGATTATTATTTTATTCGATTGAAAAAGTGTAGAGGGGTTGATTATATTTCATGGGGAAAAGGCAAATATTCCCAAAATATCCCATTCAAATTTGGTCAGTGGAGGAAATTTTATTAATTTTGTCACCGTGGTAATAATTACGACGGTAATAAAGCATGAAATTTTATAATCGGACAAAAGAAATAGAGGAGCTGCGACGTATCCAAGGACGAGCCTTTGATTCACGGTCGAGGATGACTGTCATAACCGGTCGACGTCGCATCGGCAAAACTTCGCTTGCTTTGCGTGCAACGCAGGGTGAATATCCTACTGTATATCTATTCGTAAGCAGAAAAAACGAGGCCGCATTGTGCGAAGAGTTTGCCGGACTGATTTCATCGTCTCTCGATTGTTATGTGCCGTCCGAGATAAAGTCGTTCAAATCATTATTCCAGATGTTGATGGAGCTTGCAAAGACTCGCAAGTTTAATCTGATTATTGATGAATTTCAGGAATTTTTCAATATCAATCCATCGGTCTACAGTGACATGCAGAATATCTGGGATTCTTACCGAAACGATACTCACGTCAATTTGCTTCTCATGGGATCTGTGTATTCAATGATGCACAAGATCTTTGAAAATTACCACGAACCACTCTTTGGCAGAGCTGATGCCATGATACGTCTCTCAGGATTCGGCACAGAGACCATGAAGGAGATTATGCATGATTTCCGCCCGGACTATACCAACGATGAATTGCTTGCATTATATACCATCACTGGAGGAGTACCCAAATATATTGAGCTGCTATGTGATGACACGGATATGTCAATTGAGGGAATGTTTGATTATGTTGTCCGGGAAAATTCCCTATTCGTAAACGAAGGTCGTAACCTGTTGATTGAGGAATTTGGAAAAGATTACGGACTATATTTCTCGGTATTGAGCTGTATTGCATCTGGTATCAACACTCAAGGAGCGATTGAAAGCGCATTAGGTGGAGTGACGGTAGCCGGCCATTTGAAACGTCTAATAGAAGATTATTCGCTCATCAAGCGAGTCCGTCCGATTTTATCAAAGCCACGATCTCAAAATGTGCAGTATGAGATTAATGACAATTTCCTACGTTTCTGGTTTAACTATTTTGATCGGAACCAGACCTTGGTAGAGCTTAACAATTTTGAATATCTACGTCAGATCGTCCTCTCAGATTATCCGACCTTTTCCGGACTTGCGCTTGAAAAATGGTTCCGCCTTAAGATGATGGAAAGTCACAAATATTCGGATATCGGCTCATGGTGGGAACGCAAGAAGGGAAAGGAAGCCAACGAGATTGACATTGTGGCTCTTTCAACAGATGGTAAGACGGCTCTTGTCGCCGAAGTAAAGCGTCAGCAACGCAACTACGACCACAAAGTATTTATGGAGAAAATTGACTGTATCAAAACAAGCATCCTATCAAAATATTTGATAGATACACGTCTGTTTACTTTAGAGGATATGTAAGACTCAATATAATGGAACAATTTTGGATTTGGCTTTTGAGCAACAGCAATGCTTGTATGGTATTGTTGACTGGGATTACAATTATTATATCTATAATTTTTCAGATAAGGATAGAATATCAAAGGAATGAAGATATCAGAGCAAGGATAGATGCTTCTGTAATGTCAGATGATCGACATACATATTTATGTATAAGTAATATAGGGAAAAGAAATGCGTGGAATGTTCTTATAAAAATTAATGATGAGTTTATGAAGGAGCTGCCGAATTGCTTTGAAAATAAAATACATTTAAAATCCCTATGCAGTGCTCCTCTTAATATTGCACCTGGCGAAAAGCTTTATTATTTGCTCTATAGTGGCGCTATGGGAAAAAGTATGTGCGAAGATAAAACGGTAATATTAAATATAAAAGGCAAGTATTGTAACCGATACCGTTTTAAACAGAAAATTACAATTAATGAATACATAAATCATCCTCCATATAAACTCTTCTTCAAAAGCAAATAAGCCATTAATACTTGAACAAGGATTCGCATTATTGTAACCGTGGTAATAATTACGGTGGTGATAAAGTTAATATTTATTTTATGGGGTCATATTTTGAGGCGAGATATACGATAGGAGCGTCACCTTTCATTCATTATTCTTAGTCGGCAAATTCGTAATACATGTCCCAAAGCGTGTCTGGAAAACCATAACCGCAGCACTCCACAGATTCAATCATCTTCTTGATTCGTGGTGAAAATTCCGATATCAGCCCATTCTCTGCAATGAATTTGACTGCCTTGTTGAAGTTGTTCTCCAAGGCGGTATAAAATGGTTCTTCGTAGTCGCCAAACTGTGCTGTCAAGCTGCAACCCTGTTCGACATAGTAGAGCATGAGGTCAGCAATAGCATTTGGATCCGGCACAAGTTTTTTGAATGCTGTTATAAGCTTATTGCATTCCCTGAAACTGGGGTCTTTGGGATAATCATTTCTTCCGTAGAATTGGCTTCTAATTGCCTTCTTGTATTTTTCGAGTTCCGCTTTACTGTTTGGCTCCATATAGAATTCCAGCCAAACATTGGCTTCTTTGCTTGCACCATAAAGTTCAAGCATCATATCTATTACCTGTTCCTTAGTAAGGGATAGCAGGTACTTCTTCAGTTTTGTCTTTGACATGGTATATTTATGTTAAGGATAAGTATTTATTACTATGGTAACAAAGTTCTTAAATCCTTTGTTACACCTTTTTGAATGAGAAAATCATTGAAAGAAGATCTGTCTTCTTATATTCATCTTGAAAGGGTGGGCCTACTTGCTTGTTTAGTCTTTGCTCGACTAATCCAAGCCAATAGAACAATCGACTAAACACACGTGTCTCGTAAGCATTATGCTCCTTATCCAGTTTATTGAGCTCCACCACACATCGCTCACTGAACGGATGGTGCATTGTTTGGAACATTTCATCCGGAGACAGTCCGTTGAATTCTTCGCGTGGAGTGTTGTTATGCCGTCTTATCAATAACTGGATATACTGATTTAGATGATTTTCATCGATGCTACGTCCGGCTCTTTCCTCAGCATTAATCCAGTCCTGAATCTCTTTCTTTATATCGTTCATATTCAGAATACTTTTATTTAAGAATAATCCATCGACCGGTTTTGTCTGAACCTTCTCTTTCGATATAGCCGAGTTTTTTAAGATCTCTGGTTGCTCGCTTGGCTGTAGATTCGGAGATGTTGAAGAGTTCCATGAGTTGTGAATGGGTAATTTTCGGATTGTCTTGAATGGCTATATAGATCCTTTTCAGACCTTCCTTCAATCCGTTTACAGTGTCATTCTGCGAATTTACAGTGTCATTTACAATGTCGGTTTGCAGATTTACAGTGTCATTTTCTTGATACTGTATAACACGGCTGTTGAGGTTGGCGATGTGGTGACGAAGCATAACATCCTTGGCTATGGTTGAATCGTCATTCTCACGGCTGTCAACCAATGACTGGATATATTCTCCCTTGTCTTCTTTTCTTACGATAGAGGGAACAAGACCCAACTGACGTTGAATCATATTCATTACCAATCGGGTGGTGCGTCCATTACCATCAACCCAAGGATGAATAGTTACGAGTCGGAAGTGAGCCTCAAAACTCAGACGGTAGCAAGCTGCTATATCGGTCTTGTCTATATTGGTAATTTCGTCGTTTAGCCATTTGCAGAATTCTTCCACGGCGCGTGGAACTTTGTTATATGCAAGATAGCTTCTACCTCCGATACCTGCACTGACATTGCACAGACGGAACTCGCCTTTTGATGAATCGAATTGTCCGGCAATAGTGGAATATTCGCTACCTGTCCTACGCATCACAAGTGCTGAGAGCTGTTGCAATAGCTGCGGAGTATATGTTGGATTCTCGGAGGTTATTTTGAAAGCATGAAGATATGCGTCTTTCAGATCGACGTTCATCATCTGCTCGGTAAGTGAACGCCCTTTTGCGGCTATACCCTCATCGAAAAGAAGTTGATTTTCTATCTCAGTAACATTAGAACCCTCAATAGCGGTAGAATGGGTCACGATAGAGTAGAGGTAGAACTTCTGATAGTCCACCTGATCCTCCACCCCCGAAGCCAAATAAGCCTTCAGAGCCTCCTCAATCTGTATGTCAAGATTCTTATCCATTACTTTATCAAAATTCTATAATTTATCAGAAGTACCATGCATTCCTATAACTTAAATCGAGGTACTGATTATATTCCAACGGGATGCATAGCACGCAGAGTGAAATCTTAACTAACTCTATCCTGACAGGTTGTTGCTGTTTGCTATACCATCCTCTGTCCCCTTAATCTGAAAGATCAGGAATCCCGCCGTACTATTTCGTATCTCAATTGTCTTCGCCTTTAAATCTCATGATATATTGCGATAGGCTCAATTACAAGTTCATTGGTAAGCCGTCCGGTAAAAGTTTCCTCCATGTCTCCAAGTTGTGAAATTACATTTTGGACAGAGAATTTCATCTTCTCGCTGTCTTCTATTGAAGATACCGTTTCAGCTTGAACCTGACCGGACTGGGTTATAATGCCAATTAAAGATAGTTCACGTTCTGTTTTACGAGAAAATCGTGGAATTAGTATATCTATCGGATCACGTAGGTATATCTTATTGAGATTCGCTAAGGCTACGATGCCAGCTCCCGGCTGAATGATTCTGAATGCCATTTGCCCTCTGAAGCTAAATCGCAATAGAGTTATAAGAGATTTGATTTTTTCCTCTTCTAATCTTAGACCTATGCTCTCTAACGTCTCTTTCCATTTCTGCTGGAGAACTTTCTGGGATGCCTGTGCTTTTGCTTTAGCATTTCTATCTTTATGCTGAGAGCAAGTATTCAGAAATGTTTTCAAGTCTTGGCCTTCAGAAATCATTGAGCAATAAGCTATGGCTTCTCCTATCGAATTGAAATTACTTAGTGTGTCTATAATTGCTTGGTAATCATCGAAGATCGCTTTGCCTGTAATTTTAACTATCTTCTTTGAAGATAACGTCTCTAAGGTGTCTTCTTCCGTAATTTTATAAATCTTTTTACGGTCGAAAAGCTCTTTTTCAAACATTGTATATGCAAAATCATGAAGATATCTTTTCTCTTCTGACGCATTTCCTGCGGTTATTGCATCCCCCATCATAGAACCTTTTAAAAAAGATCCCTTCTGGGTCGCATTTTCTGTATGTGTATCCACTGCACTCTTTAAGATGTAGTCGGTCATTCCCTCAAATAGTTGAGAAGAAAGAGATGCAAGTTTATACTCATCAAGATAAATAAATGACTTAATTGTGTCGGTCATATTTAATTTTATTACGATTGTTTTGTTGACGTTGTTTGAAATCTTTGATACTATTGTTTCTAATTTTTAAGAATATTCTTATTGCGAAAAACAATCCGATGCAGACTGTAATCCCTACGGCTATGAGATATATAATGTCAATTGTTCCCATGTTTTTGTAGTTTTAATACATTATACATCACAATTGAACTAAATATTAACGACAGCCCTCCCAGCGCTATTGCACCAATAAATGCAGTTGACTGATTGATTATGGTATGATCTGTCAACTCACCCATGTATAAAGCTCCTAGCGGAATTGCCAACAATATAATAAATAATGTTGATAATGCAGAAAAGACATCTTTGTAATTAGAGACAATGTCAGTTTCCCCTCGTCTTACCTCTCGGGATTTAAGACTATTTACCTCATTTATATTAGATATATTTAGGGTAAGGCCGAAGAATACGATATCAACAGGACTGAAACAGACTGCATTGGAGAGATGGTTACTTATGAGATACACCAAAATTCTTACCAAAATAGGTAAGGCACCCACAATTACAGTGTATATCAACCAACGAATTATTCTCATAATCGTTATTCTATTTCGCCGGTTAGAATGAAATGACGTAGAATTTCATCGATCTTCATATTGATTCTGGGTGGTGTAAGGGTGGTACCTTCGCGTTGCTGAAAATATGCTTTCGCGAGGACACGATTCACCGACGCTTTTAGACGGGTAAAACGTCCGAACTCGTCTATATTATGCTCGGTAAGTCGAGCGTCAGCCATTTCTTTTAATAAAGCCGCATCAAGACCGAGGTTCTGAGCAAGGGCGAGAATCTTACCTTCCTGCGCCTTGTTCATGTAATCAATAATGTAGTCGTGGAATGACTTGCATATATTATATTTCAGATTACCTGTCTGGACATCATGGAGGAACTGATTTGCATAACGCTGTTCTTCTTGTGAAAGAAAAGCAAACGATTTATGTACTTCGTCAAGCAGTTTTTGAAGTCTATCTTCATCGAGAACGTCCTTGCGCAGCTCTTTCAGATACTTGTCAAAACGACTATTCATATAATCATAGTCGATTGCGCCAGTCTCTATCTCCGTAAGGTGAGTGTCTATCTCATACGGAAGATTGCCTGAGGATATTCCGCCTGTGCTATCTTCATATAGTTCACGATAACGAGCCTGTAAAGTCTGGAAGTCCTCTTGCGTTATTAAAAGAATCAAGACCTCGCCATCGTCTGTTACATATTCTGTTTTATCCCATGAGAAACCTTGCAGTCGGGCTGCGCTAATATGGTCTGAGAGAGCCTTGAAGAGCTTGGCAAAGCGTCCTCTCTCAGCATCGAGTTCGGGTAGTTTTCTGAAGTTCTCAATCTCAGTCGCCTCAAAGAGTTCCTTAATCTCAATGAATATGTCGTTTATGCGATGAAGATTATGTGGTAGTCTGTCAACGAACACTCCGAACGGACGGCCCCCTGAATACATTCTGATGGCATCATCAATATTTCGTTTCATTGAATGTACTTTGCGATAATAGCGGATTGTGCCGAATGGTTTCTCTCGCTTATCCTGCGGGCGGTTGGTACGTGACATTGCCTGAATCAAGTCGTGTGCCTGATCGGGCTTGTAAAACTTGTCAAGATACAATGTATTGACCCACTTGGAGTCAAATCCTGTTAGCATCTGATTCACAACAATTAGAATATCAATCTGCTTGCCCGGTTCAAGATGCTTATAAGCTTCTTTATGGGCAAGGCGGTTTGACATATCCTTCTTCATTGCGGCAAATGTCGCCACATCATAGTTCTTATTGTATAAGGTATTATATTCTCCGATAATCAGTTCCAGTGCGGCTTCTTTATCAAATCCACTACCACCTTCATCGATATTCGGGTCAAAGAGTGAAGTAACATTGAGTTGAGGAGCCTTTTCTCTCAGAAGCTTGTAGTATTCGACCGCTTCGGCAATACTGCTTGTGGCAAGGATAGCATGATATTTGCGATTACGGCTTAAAAGAGTGAAACGCTTTATGATGTTATCAACAACTTTCTCTCTATGTTCCGGTCTGTCATACTGAGTAGGTGGCAAATAATCTTCTATACCCTTGTTGAACTCACCATTTGCTTGCATTTCACCTGCCATTGGCACATCGTCCATGTATTTCAGGTACATTGACTTTTTAGCATCATTCGCGAGTGCTTCCTCCTCGGTATGTGCCTTGGCCTTTTCAAGTGCCACGGCTTGACGGAGGTCTATGTCATCGTATGTGGGGCACATAACGGGATTAAATCCTAATACATTACCGTCTCTGATTCCATCAGGCATAACATATCTGTGCAACTCATCGCCAAAAAGAGAAACAGTGGTGTTCATATTCTTCTCATATTCTGGCATAATCGGTGTGCCCGTGAAACCGAAGAACAGTGCCATCGGGAATGTTTCTCTGATAGTAGGATACATTTCTCCGAAAACAGAGCGGTGCGCTTCGTCAACGATAAACACTATCTTTTTAGCCCGAATCTGCTCTAACTCATTCTTTCTCTGTTGCATACTTTCTTCATTGATACGACTCATCTTCTGAATGGAAGTAACAATGAGTTTATCGTTTGATTCATTGCTTTTGAGTTTGGTGATGAGTTTATTGGTATTGCTTGTGTCCTGCACGGTATCCTCCTCGGCGAAGCCGGAGTATTCCTTATAACTTTGATCCCCAAGTTCGATGCGGTCAACGAGAAAGACAACCTTATCGGCATCGTCATTTGACTGTGCTATCAACTGGGCACTCTTGAAGCTGGTCAGTGTCTTACCACTTCCTGTAGTGTGCCATATATGACCGCCAAGCTGGTCTGATACCTTCCAGTTGTGTTGTTGCACCTTTTGGTATATGCTTTTAGCGGCGTAATACTGATAACTGCGCATCACCTTCAAAATGCCATCGCCCTTGTCGGGAACAGTATAATATCCTATCAGCTGATGAGCCATCGGAATCGACAGCAGTGTCTCGGCAATGTCGGGCCATTCATTTATCAATTCATTGTTGAAGTCTTCCCAATGAAAGTAGAAGTCAGAATTGAATTGACCGTCTGGTCCCGGATTTGCAAAGTAGAGTGTCTCCTCCGGATTCATTGCAACAAAAATCTGTACCAACGAGAAAATTCCGTTGAAAACACCCGAATTCATATATCGCTCAATTTGATTGCAGGCATTCCTCACGGGGACACCGCTACGTTTCAGTTCCACATGGATTAACGGCATACCGTTTATGAGCAGAGTGAAATCGCCCCGTCGTTCGCCCAATATCTGGGAATTGGTTGTAAATTTAGGCTGACGGGCTATCTGATAAACCGTATCATTAGAACCGATTTTCTGCTTATCATATACGATAAGACTGACAGTTTTACCATTATGTAGTGTATCATTGGTGTTATCTCGGATAATCGACACGCTCTTGCCATTGATAAATTCGCTGTTCAGACGCAATGGTGTACGAAGATCTTTCACTTGCTGAAGAACCTGTCGCATCTCACCATCTGTTAATGGACAACCATTAAGACAATCTATGCCATTATTTATTTTTGAGAGTATCTGCCGCCAGTTCTCAATAAGATCTGCTTCCGTGGGGTACATCAATACGGGTTGTTGCCCCCAACCCTTACGGCGTAGAGCCTCAACCATTGCGATCTCAAATGAAGTTTCCTTATTAAATTTATCTGCCATAACTTACACAAACATTTTATCGAGCATCGCTTGTTTAAGATTTCGCAATTTATCCAATTTCTGCTCATTGAGTTGGATAAGACGGTCGTATTCTAATAAGATGTCTGAAATAGCTTTTTGCTCTTTCTTAGATGGCACAAGCATTTTATATTCAAGCATCTTATCAATTTTGAGCACTCTGTTACGTCCGGCGCTTCCCGGTGATGCAAGAGTAAGATGCTTCCTAAAACGATGGTTAATAAGAGCATAGCGAAAGAATAGTGACACATTGTTATCATTGAATGAGAATTGAGGGAAACGATGAGAAACCAATTTTCCCTCATCGCTAAATTCTGTAATTGCTACAGCAAGTTCCCATCCAAAGGTAATATTTACGATCAGATTATTGGATCGCACTACACTCATTTGCGCTGTTTCAAGTTCTGCTCCTTTCGGAACATAACTATGAAATGTGCCTTTACCGTGACTCCTTATGCCTAATCGATGATAACCGTCATGTGGAGTCTCTACAATTTCTTTATATGGAGTGACAATTTCATACAAACTTTTTTCTTCCCATTCTTCTGTAAATTCACCTAATCTAACGCGAGGCTTAGTTTCTGCTCCTTGAGGTAAGAGAGATGAAAGTAATGCTTCTCTCAGAGTACGTAATTTTTCACAAACATTCATTTGCTTAGTGATTAACGCATCTATATTTTTGAAAGATCCAGCAATTTTAATCTGCTCTTCTCTCTTTGGGAAAATTACTTTTCCCGATAGAGCTTCAACATCACCGATGTTCAGAGTATTTTTTGCACCCTTGTGAACTATGGGACGAAGATAGTCATTCAGACGTTTATCTTTATCAAAGAATGTCTGTATGAAATCCGGCTCAACATTTTCATTTGGATGATAAATCGCGTACAATGCCGATACAATACCGGGAGCACCCTTGTTAGTTTTAATAATTCCGTATGGTTGATCTCTTAAGGGTGATTTGGTATATATGATATCATTTGTTTCAGCAACGCCATAGCCAGTTACGGAGGCACCGGCAAATGAACGTCCCTGGTATTCTATCTGGTTGATAACACCAAATTCACGAGATACAGACAACACATCTTCTTTACCGAACGTATTGTCTCGGTTTTTAGTTTTGGACGTTGTCAGATATTCGGACAAAGGCAATTTGTCCCAATCCCCTTCAAAACCGGCAAAACGTATTTCGGGAACTTTCCTTTTACTTTTCATCATCGTTCTTTTTGGGGAGTTTGGGTGTAGTCTTTTCAATTTTACGTTCGTTTGAAGCGACTCGACGCTCTACTCTCTTTATGTCCTCTGCAGCCGGAAGTTCCTCAGGTTTAATTCCACGTTGACCCAACATCTGACGCACGCTGCCATTGTTCTGCATGTGTTCGACAGTGATAGAAGCCTCTCCTTGCAAATCTTTCTGTTCCACATTATAGTTGGTCATCTCAGTAGCAAGATTTTTTGCTGCAATGGTAAGAGTTGGCAGAAAGTCTGCCAACGCACCGGATTTGACACCAAGTCGCTTCTTCATCATCTCGGTGGTATTACCGCCGAAAAGTACAGAGTCTCCTTTAGAACGAATTCGACCGAATCCTTTATCGTCTACACCTCGCTCATAGATATTTTGAGACAACTGCTTTTCAG
The DNA here is from genome assembly GCA_947174305.1 of uncultured Porphyromonadaceae bacterium. Lineage (GTDB taxonomy): Bacteria > Bacteroidota > Bacteroidia > Bacteroidales > Muribaculaceae > Lepagella. The sequence continues at coordinate 10,808 of CAMWIH010000053.1, forward strand.
ATGCACGTAGTCTGTCGCGAGCCTCGATACGAGCGATATGATTCATATGCTCGGCAATCAATTCGGCTCTACGGGTCTGGACCGCAAAGTATCCTTGTGCAAAAGCGACTTCCTCTTTCTTAGGATCTCCATTTTGCGCTATCAGATAGCAAGCGAAACGTGTAAGCATAAAATCCTTAATATTTCGTTTCGCCCCGCTTCCGAGAGTAACCATTTTCGTGACCTCACGAAAATGGTCTGACTCATTGAACCCCTGTGTCTTACAGGAGTCAATGGCACGGTTGATTGCGACCTGGAAATTCTCCCACCTTGCATAGCCAAGTAAAGTCTGGAGTTCGCGGGCAAACCAAACCTCCATATCCTTTTCCGCATCATCCTTGATAATGTGGGTTATGCTATTGAAGCTGTCGGTATGAAAAGAAACACGTGTAATGTCCATAGCGCGCAATTTTATTTATTATGGTTCAAAAGAGATTGAAGTGATTCGAGGGCTTTCATGTCAAAGTCATTTCCCCGCAAAGAGGCAACCATGTCCGAAAGTTTTGACTCAGAGTCAGAAATTGACTTCTCTACATCATTGAGCGTGACTGCATATTTGGATACAAGAGTTTTAACCTTGTCTATAAGTATTGAAATAACCTTTGTATGTTCAGCTTTCACTGCATCTACTACTGGCATGACCCATTTGAGACGAAGTAATTCTCGGATTTGGTATTCGGAGAGCGACTCTATTGTGAAGATTGTCTTCTCTTCGAGTTCGTTAATCGCTTCCTTTATCTCTGCTTTCAGCCGTTTCTGTTCATCAGCATTCTTTGTAAGAGCGATTATGTGAGCCTCCATGCTTCCATCGGGGAACTCCGGTAAATCTGTGTATTTCCTCTTCTTATACTCTTTGAGCATAAGTTTGAGTTGAGCTTTGACTTTCTTGCTATCAAAGGCATCACCATCATCGGTGAGAATCTCAGTATCTTCCTCACCGGCTTCTTCAAGCAAAACAGAAACTTCACCAAGTGTTTCAGCAAGTTGATTCTTCAGCTCATTAACTTTGTCAAGGTATTCAGGAAGGAGTGTCCGCTGAACAAGATCAAAAGGCATGATGCGCCCCTTCCAACCCTTTTGGATTTCATCTTCCTCATCACCGTTCTTTACTATTACCATATTCGGCTCAATTTTTTTGAGCGCCTCAATACCATCAGTCTGAATGATTTCAATATCAGCAGCAGTCTGCTCCCAACAATCGCTGAGTGCTTGGAATGCAGCGTACCGATCAAGCAACGGAACTGTAGAAAGACGCCTGAACAAATCTTCGCCTAAAATGTCAACCTCTTTGGCAACATTAAGTGTCACCATCCCATCAATGAGTTGGGCGATAAGATATTGTTCGTAATCGCCAAAAGCAGAATTATATGATGTTTGGAATTTCTTTATATCATCGTGATTTCGAATGGTGTCACCAACATTGTCTGACAGACATTCCACATATTCACCTTCAGAGAACAAAGTGGATTTCAAGGCAGGCATTACCTCCCAATAATCTTTGAGTAGCTCGATTTCAGTACGAGGCACACCGCCGAGAAGCGACGAGTATAAATCCCATTTCTCAACAGCGTCAGAGGAATCGACATATTTGGGTATATTGAGGTCGTACTCGTTTTCACGAATCTCTTTCAGCCTCACGAGACGTGCGAACTTATCAATTGAGGCAGGGCGGGTGGTTACGGCATCAAAAATTCGCTTGATGTCAGATGCTCGCAGTTTCTTTTTCTTGCCGTCTTTAGACGCATATTTCGATGCATCAATGAAGAGAACGTCCGTGTTATCACGATTGGCTTTCAGCACCATAACAATAGTGGCAATCGGAGTCCCGAAGAAAATATCAGCCGGCAGTCCAATTATTGCCTCAATTTTGTTCTGCTCAATTAGATTCTTACGGATTTCGGCTTCATCACCGGGTCTGAACAGTACACCATGAGGCAACACGATAGCCATAATACCGTCGGATTTTAGGTGGTAGAGATCATGAAGCAGAAAAGCATAGTCTGCTTTCTTTTTCGGGGCTAATCCAAAGTCCTTATATCTGGGGTCGGAATCCTTATCGGATGGCCTATCCCATTCCTGAGAATAAGGCGGATTGCTGACCACGGCATCCATCGGACGGTATTCGTAAGAGGTTTCCTTGTCATCATCCTCAAACATAGGCCAATCACTACCATGCTCCAGAGTGTCGCCGTTGCGGGTGATGATATTATTTGGTTTAATGCCACGCATCACTAAGTTCATGCGCGTGAGGTTGTATGTGTTGCGCTTCAACTCCTGAGCGTAGTATTTGATATTGTCTGGATTATCGTTGTGTTTGGCAACGGCACGGCCGATGGTGATTAGAAGAGAACCGGAGCCGCTTGTCGGGTCATAGATCTCAATCTTCTCTCTGTCGCGCAGATGATGAGCCACAATCTCAGCCATGAGTACAGATACCTCATGTGGAGTATAGAACTCTCCAGCCTTCTTACCGGCTGATGCAGCAAAATTGCTGATGAGATATTCGTAAATGTAACCAAGAACATCATATCCTTGGTTGCCATCCATAGGAATGTCTTTAATCAACTGAATTAGCTTTCGTATGGCTGTAGAGCGGTTTGTGTCAGAATCGCCAAGGTTCTTCAATCCTGTTTCAAGAGTATTGAAGATGCCTGAGAATACTTTCTTGTGAGTGGGGTAAATCAAGCGGTTGAATGCTGACAATGCCTCGGATACATCTTTCACACCAAATTCAGTCCCCTTATCGAGCCACGTACTGAAAAGATTTTTGTATCCTATGAAGTAGCCACGATTTTTACGGACATAATCGGTGTATTCAGGATCATTATCTTCTTCAATAGTAGGCATATCTTCTTCGGTCCAGCCTTCACTATGATAGAAGTTCTCAATCTCTGTGCTCAGATAGCGATAAAAGATGAAGCCAAGAATATAATCCTTATATTCATTCGCCTCAATCTTTGAGCGCATCTTATTGGCCGAAGCCCATATTTTGGAAGCGAGTTGCTGCTTGTTCATGATTAGTTTTTTCTAAAAGTTGAAAAATTAGGGTTAAACGAGAAAATAGGAGAGTTGTTCAATATGAACCAACGTTTGAAATCATCAGGCAAAAGATGAGAAATCGAAGACAAGTCTTCATCTGAGTAGCCTAACTCTGTTTTATATAACTCCACTACATCATGCACCATATTACTTCTTTCATATGGTAAATTTATAGGTTCTCGTTTATTGTACCCTTTTTTAGAGAAACTAATTTGATAGTTTCGATATATTTTATCGTCTATCATTTGTAAGTCTCTTGCACGCCGAATTAACGCACGCATTGAAACACCCCACTGTTGCTTCAGGTTACCTAATATTGGAAGGGTGATTCGTTTCAGAGATGATTTTATTTCTGCTTCAGGCATAAGAAATTCAGAAGCAAATTCATTAGCCTCGTCTTCAACTCTTTCAGGATACTTTGGGACAAAATTTAAATGCATGATTAAATGCCCGAGTTCATGTGCAAGTGAAAAACGCATTCTATCATTAGGCATCCTTGTATTTAGAAAGATAACTCTTCGACCACGATCTGTAATGGAGGTTAGTCCATCCATCTTTTCTGTGCCGAAATCCATTTTTTGTATGATCACGCCATGATCTTCAAGTAAAACAGTTAGATTTCCTATAGCCCCTCTATGCAGTCCCAATGAATATCTTGTTCTACGGGCAATTTCTGATGGTGTCAGTTCATCACTTGGCTGTTCAAATTGCCAATCAAATTCAGGTAATTCAATGGCATCAAACATTTGATCAATAGCCATTTTCTGTACACGAATCTGTGCATCTAATGCATCTAATACTTTTGCGGGTATTGACATTTGTCGTCTATAATATAGATGTCCTACTTGAGACGCATCAGTAGATTGGTAGAAAAACGACAGTGGAAGGTTGAAAACCGTTTGAAGATTATCTATAATATCGGAGGGGAGAGGTTGCAGACCCTTTTCGGCCTTGGAGAGTTTTCCCTGTGACACACCAAGCAATTCAGCAGCTTTTTTTTGAGTATACTGACGAAGATGCCGGGCAAGCTCCAAGAACTTAGGATTAACAGTCTCACTCATAATTATATTGTATCCTGTTTCTTGATTTTAAGTCGAGGTTTTTTATGTTCAACCACTTCTTGTAATGTTTCGTTATTGATATCGCTATGGAGATTCCAAATATCTTCTGGTGTAATAACAAAGTTATATTCGATTGTTTTACCCTGAAGATATTGTATATATACTCTTGTTACGTTAGAGCGGAAAACATCAGTCTCGTAGGATATGGTAATAACGTGTTTTGGTACTTTCTGTTCTTTTAGATTTTTGCTCACTTCTGTTGGATTTGAGGGCGCATCTTTCTTTTTTAAGATGAAGAGGTAGTCTCCCTTAGTAAAGAAAGCTCTCGAATTTCCAATTGAATCAGAAGTGAATTCAAAACCTAATGGCGTAAGCTCTTGTTCAAGATAATAATGTGTACAATCATGCGTTATACTTGCAGACGTTATTAACGTACACATTTCTTTGAGTTCACGACTTTTCTGATAGCCATTGCGATGAGCAATAAAAATAGCTCGCTGGACATCGGCAGTTAGAATCTCATCTTGAAATGCGGACGCCTCAAAAGGAGGTTTGAACTCATCAAAGAGGGAGTTTGTTAAAATTTCGGCAGTAATCATAGTTATTTTCTTAATTATGGCAACAAAGCTATAAAAAATATTCCATATTACAAAGAAATTTTTATGCAAAAATATTCCATTGTCTATCTTAGTTTTACAAAAAGCTTGATTATAAGAAAATAACTCCAATAAAAATAATAGATAAAAGTAGACTTGGTGAAAAGAAA
>CAMWIH010000054.1 GCA_947174305.1 uncultured Porphyromonadaceae bacterium
AGTCTCGTGGGCTCGGATATGGGTATAAGAGACAGATATTAATAAGTTAAACAGTGTTAATGTTCTATTTTTGAGCTTAGAATATTTGCATTTAGGCTTTTTATATATTAATTTTGCAGTCGAAAAGATAGCCCAAAGCGAAACTTGCAACGATATTCATTATTGAAACACATGATTTCTTAACCCGAAATTTTTATTAATATTCTTAATTTTTTATTGACCCGATTTGACATTATTTATCTCCTATTGATTTGTTATTCTGAATCATTTTTGATTCGCGTTGTTTTCGTTCGGAGTGAGATGTCATAATTTCTTTTTACAACAGCAATTATAAATATTAAGGACCCAATAGAGGCTGTTACGACCAAATTATCAAGACCAAAATTATCGAAATTTTTATTGAAATTTTAATCACCAGCTATTTTTCAGGTAGAAAAAAGCTAATAATGTAATTTAACACCCAATTTGATATGACTAACTACAAGAAGTTTCTTTGGTCGTTTGCCTTTCTTCCCTTTCTTGCATCCTGCTCCGCCGATGAGCCTCTTGCCGGAGGTAATCTTGGTTCAGATGCCGAGATAGATCCCCAGGAGGGAGTGTATATGACTGTCAATATGAGTCTGTCGGGAGACGGGGCGCAGACGCGTTCCTTCACAAATGGTGAAAATTCAAGCAATGACGGCACCGAAGTGGGTTCAGATGCTGAAAATTATGTTGGCTCAGCCCTTATCGTGCTTGCCTCTCCTTCTGACAACCAGTTCATAGCATATTCATACGTAAGCTCAAACAGTCTCTCTTCAATGACTGCGGGAAGCGAGAAGATATATAAAGCCAACGCCAAATTCAGCAAGACCTCAATCAACAGCTATTATTCAGGTCTTCCCGTCACCGGTGAAAATCCAAGGGCTAACGTATTCGTTTACTGCAACCCGAATCAGAAAGTGCTTGACAGCTTCAAGAGCGTTCAGCAGGGTAGCACCACGTGGACTGATGCTGTCTATACTCTTTCCAACCGTGACGACGACACCCTTTGGAACTCCACTACAGGTTTCCTTATGTCGAATGTAAAGATTGCCACACGCATACTTCCTGCGAATATGGCGGATTGGAATCTCTACACCACCGAGAACCGTCCCTTCGACTTAACCGGTCTCAACTATCCGGGTCAGCCTAACGAAGTTGACAACCAGACCAGTCGGGGAGCAATCAATGTGAGACGCGTGGCGGCTCGTTTTGACTTCCGCGATGGTTCGCAGATGAACGTTGAGGGTGGAAATGGCGCGAAAGGCACGCCTTTCACCTATAATGTGATTCTCAACGAAGATTCCAAGCCCACCGTTCAGGTTGAGCTCGTGAAGATGGCTCTTGTCAATATGAATAAATCCACATACCTTCTCGGTCGCGTTTCGGGTAATGGCCTTAATGCAGGTGCCACTCTCCTCGGCGCTGAGAAACCATGGTATAGCGATGCCAACGGAACTGTGGTTCAGGGAGGTAACTTCGTTGTCGGAACTCTTGCCGATAAGATGAATACTCTCTTTGACACAGATTTTGAGAACTATCGTGCCACCGACCTTTTCCACTTCCCCTTCTTCGGAGAAGATAACGAAGTTGGAGGAATCGCTGAGGGAACCTGGAAAACCCAACGGTTAGCAGATGTGGTAAACAATGCTTCAGATAATTATGAAGGAGGCAACTACCATGTGTGGAAATATGTCACTGAGAATGCAATTCCCGGTGAACCTGAGAACCAGACTAATGGTGTTTCAACCGGAGTGGTTTTCAAAGCTAAGCTCAAAGCCACCGAGCTCTTGAAAAACAGTTCAGACAAATGGGACCGTGCGCTCCATGATGCCATTAACAATGTCGGAGGCCATCTGCACGATGCAAGCACCGACCCAGTGCTTTACTCATTCGGCGGAAAGCTCTTTGTGACTTGGCATCATGTTCAGACAGCCGCCCTTAAGGCTGCAGGTTTCGATGCCACCAAGACCACTCAGAAGCTCGACCGTTCGGTGAGCCTTTATATGGCTTGCTTCGGAAATGGAGGAGCCGGCACCGTGACCATCGATGGGAAAACATGGACAGACTCTCTTGCAGAGGATAAATCATCGGCCAATTATGGCTGGACACAGTGGGCCGCCGCCAACTTTGCCGACACTTTGGTGGATGAATATCGCAAGAAAGTGACCACTGCCGGATTCACCATCTATCAGAGCAGTAAGGATGATGCCGAAGGCTGGGGCTATTACAGCTACTATTATTACTGGAACCGTCATAATGACAATAATCAGAATGGTGTGATGGGAAATATGGAGTTTGCCGTGGTTCGCAACAATGTTTACAAGCTTGCAGTGACCCGACTCAGCAATCTCGGTCATCCGCGTCTTCCGCAGAATGACCCTGATTCACCCACTCCCGGCACACCTGACGAGAAGTCTGACCTTTACATCTCTGTCAGCGTGAAGGTGGTTCCCTGGACTGTAAGACTCAACAATATCGAGTTTTAGCCTTCCGAATATGATATCTTGACCTAACACTAACCTATATATTTACTTTCTATTCAGGGATAACCGGACTGATAATCCGGTTATCTCACCAACCAAAAACTTTTTAAGAACTTACTCTACGGGCACTCCCGAGGCTCTTAGAAAAAACATAAAGTTATGAAGCGTTTTAAAAATAAGAAAATCAACCTGACATTTCTTTTGACACTCCTCATAATTCCTTTCCTCTCTTCGTGCAATGGCATTTATGAGGATCTTGAGCCCTGCGAACAGGGAGTTAGCCTGAGATTTGTCTATGACTATAACATGGAGTTTGCCAATGCATTCCATAATCAGGTGGATTGTCTCACGGTCCTTGTGTATGATGAGGATGGCAATCATATAGATACGATGATTGCAGGTCGCTCCGAAACTTCCGATGAGAAATGGAGAATGAAATTCGAACTTCCAGAGGGGCAGTATCACCTCATAGCCTACGGTGGAATTGATTGCGAAGAGGCATCATTCCATTTCGATCCGGAACCGGCCAAAAAGACAAGGGCCGACCTCAAGGTGAATCTTCGGGGTTCCTTACTTTCAGCTCCTAAGGGCCACGCATTGCATCACCTTTATTATGGAGAAGCCGAGGTCACCGTTCCCAAGCCCGGCACCTCCTCTTCGATGGTGGAAGAAACTGTCTATATGATGAAAGACACCAATGATTTCCGCATCCTTCTCGCTTACGAGGATGGCAGGCCTATTGAGGAATCGGATTTCGAGTTCACCATCACCGATGACAACACCCTCTTCAGCTGGAACAACAGTGTGATTCCCCAGGGCGACGTTACCTACTACCCCTGGACGCGGAGCACCACCTCTGCCGGCACTAATGAAGATGAGGAACCATCAATAATGGCATACGCTGAGATTTCCACCTCGCGTCTGATCGATGGAAGCGAATCGCGACTTGAAGTGAAGCGTGCGGCCGACGGAAAAAAGGTGGTCAGCATACCACTTTCCGAAATGCTATTGCTCCTTAAAAGCGAAAGATACTCCTGGATGAAAAATCAGGAGTTCCTCGACCGCCAGAGCGTATGGAACCTTACATTCGTGCTTACAGGCGATGACTATTGGAGCGGCACATCAGTGATAATCAACAACTGGGTCGTACGACTCAACAATATTGAAGGAAAATGAAACTAACCTCTTTTTTCAGATTAATATTTCCCGTGGCCATAGCCCTTCTCTCAATTGGAGCGAGCGGATGCGGTTCTGAGAAAGAGGAACCGACGGCGGCAACGGGCGAGGAGAGTGTGGAACTTGAGCTTAACGTGAACATACTCACTCCTCCCGGATTCGGAAGCCGGACCAGAGCTTCATCTCCCGGTTTTGAACATCCCGATTACCCTACGGAGACTCTCAATTCACTTCGGGTGCTTATAGTAGATAAGCTTTCCGGGAAGGTGGTTCACAACAGGGCGGTGGTATTTGAGAATGGTGTGCCTCAGGCTGACGATATGCTTTTCAAGGTCAAGACCTCTTCCGATTATAACCTTTATCTCATAGGAAACTGCAGGTTTGAGGACTATGATTTCGGAATCGATAAATATCCTGTTGGATCGCAATATTCCGTGGCCGACTTGCAAAGTGTGGAGAACGTGATTATCAAAGCCGATTCCCACGGTGCGCTTTACGACAATTCAGAGGGTGAGAAACGAGAAATTCCTCTTCTTGAGAAATTTGAGATCAGGACCGTGAAACCTTCTGGTGCTGAGATTCAGCGTCAACCACTGAACCTCTTCATCACGAGAGCTTCAGCCAAATTCTCCTTCTCAATCTCCACTTCCGATGATTTCAAGGGAAGTTCGTCGAGAAAATTGACCTCGATAAAGATAAGCGGAATAAGCGACCGTCAGTTCCTTTTGCCTGACCAGACCATCTATGAACCGTCAAAATCACAGGCAGGAAGCGGACCCTTGGAAGGAAGGGATATCACATCTTTCAATATCCCTGCCACAGCACGGACTTCGGAATATATTTACACTCTTCCCGAACCCCTTGCACTCCCGACCTCGGGATTGGAATGGAGCCCGGAAATTTATCTTGCCGAGAGTCTCCTTCCGGAAGAGGGTTTCCTCTGCTCCCTCTCCTTTGATGACGGGGAGACCTGGCTGAAACCGGTTAAGTTGCCGAATCTTCCATACGGACTTCCGCGCAACACGCATGCAAAAGTGAATATTACCATCGGAAACGATAATGCCATGATGGTTGATTTGAGTGTTTTGCCATGGAATCGTGAGTCTGTAGATTTCGATTTTTCCGACCATATCGGCATGGCTACCGATGGAGCTTTGGCTTTCACTGCGGGCACCTATCTCTCGCTCGATAAAACAACGGCGAGGCTTGTGTTAAAGAATCAGGCCGGTGCAAAAGGGAGTTTCGGCATCTCTACCCCCTTCGGTGCGAGATGGGATGCTTACCTGATAACTCAGAACGGAGAGCCCGACGTGATCCGTTTCCGGCTTAATGACGGCACCACAACCACTCATCTTTCGGGAACGGTTAACGGCACCAAGTCTGATTTCATGATTCTCTCCACAGTTGCTCCGGGGAATGTGGCAAACACAGCCAAGATGCAGGTGATTGTCACCACTCTCGACGGAAGGTCGCTCCCTGTAAATATACTCCAGGGAGGAGGTTACGGAGCAGGGGTAGAAAACTTGACAATAATACAGAATCCCAAATAAAACCGGCGTGGCCGGTAATATCGCATCTGCAAATGATGACAAATTTAATTATCGGCCTTCCAAGGCCTCCAAAAACAAAGATATGAAACGATTGAAAAAATATATATATCCTCTTCTAACTGTTTTGGCATTCGCACCTGCTGCGATGCTCTCAGGATGTAGCGATGATATGGATTTTTCCGTGGAATCGCCCGATTCCAATCCCGTTGAGGAGGCCTTCACTATCGAAATAAGATGTGCGGAGTCAGCAACACGTGCCGTGGAAGCCGGTGATGACTCGCTTAATGAAAACCTTATCAAGACTGCCACGGTGTGCCTTTGGCCCAATGGTGGCGACTGGCTCAGCTCTGCCGAGCCGATGTATATGGAGACCTTCCGTGATATCAACAGCGTTGGCTCCGCCACATTGCGTCTCCCGGTCACTGAGCAGATGGCCTCTTCCCTTTTTAACCTTGACGAGAGCAGGAGCTGTCAGATTTTTGTGGCGGTGAACGTTGAGCCGGGAAATGCAAAGACGGTTGATGAACTCCGTGCGCTTGCAATATCCTCTTCATTCGCCGAGAGGCAGAAACAAGATTCTTTTGTGATGGATGGCGACGGGGTGGCACAGATGTTTGAATTGAATGGCAAGATTGGGGCAAACGCTAAAGTGGAGGTTTCACGTGCAGCTTCTAAGTTCACCCTCCATCTCAATGTGGAGGATGAGGTGAAAGAGACTGTTGACGGGAAAGAGCTTCTTTGGAAACCGAATTATGATAACATCCGGGTTCATCTTAACAATGGCGTAAAGAACTCCAAGGTGGATCCGGTTGCAGACGATGTGAAGGAAGGTGATTATTTCAACACCCCCTCCTCCTTGGTCTATTCCTTTGCTAAGGATGCCTCATCAACGGAGTATCCGTTGGTTCAGTCATTGCCATTTTATTCTTACCCTAATAACTGGGACGAGAAAACCAACGGCAATGAATCATTGGCCATGACGCATCTCACGCTCATCATCCCCTGGACCTCCGATGGAGGGAAGTCATATCGCACCTGCTACTATCGAGTGCCTGTGACAGACCTCTCGAAAACTGAGATTGTACGCAACACATCCTATCATATCCGTCTTCGTGTCGGGGTTCTCGGTAGCTTTGTTCCGGACGAACCGGAGGAGGTTGAGGATCTTTCATACGGTGCTGTGAACTGGGGACGCGAGAATATCGATGTTGACATAAGCGAGGTTCGTTATCTGGTTGTTGACCAGAACTTGTTTGAAGTTAACAATGAGGAGACGATTGACATTCAGTTCTATTCCTCCCATCCCACGGAAGTAGTAGAAGCCACCATGACCTACTATCGCTTCAACTTCTCCGATCAGGGCACGGGATTCGGAGTGACAGTGACTCAGGATCAGAGTAACCTTTCCAAGACAAAGACTCAGAAACCGGTGTTCACAACCTCGTTTAATAACTCCACCAAGAAACTGACCGTCTCTCATCCATTGAAGATATCCACTCCAAAAGATAAGAATGGAAAAGAGGTTGACCTTACCAACGGGGATCAGAAATATGCGGCAAGTAGCAGGCCCAAGACCCAGACGGATGCACAAATAAAGGCTGTGACCAAAGATATAGCATACTATGAACGCACTGATGAAGATGAATATTCAAAGGTTGAGTTCAAGGTGACAGTTCAGCATTCCGATATGAAGGGAACCGCAAACTTTAAGGAAACAGTTACAATTACTCAGTATCCTTCGATGTATATCACCTCTATAACCAATCATGTGAAGCAAGGAGATACGAGCTTCAAATACACAGGTGGTGATGGAAGTACTTATGTCAATGGTAATTATGGTTCATTTAATTATAGTGAGACAGCAAGTGGGGGTACAGCTTCTGGATGGACAACTTCAATCGGACTCTCCACCGGAAATTATAACTGGAATCCCAATCTTTACCTTATAACCATCACCAGACTACCTTCCGGACTAAACTATCATATCGGTGATCCTCGTGCGGATAAGATTAATAATATGTTGGGGAATGGTGATATGGGACAGGAGAAGAAAACAGCCTGGACGGGTGAAAAGATCGGAACTCTCAACGTAACCGGATTCACTCAAGCCAAAGCACTATATCCCAATAGTAATAAGCGTACATTGCAATATTACTACCCCACAAAGGAGGATGCGACATCAGAGAATATGATTGCCCCTAAATTCAGGGTTTGTTCAAGTTATGGTGGAACAGGAAAAATCTTGACCCGTTCGCTGGCACGTCGTAGGGCTGCCGCATATCAGGAACTTGGCTATGCAGCGGGGAGATGGAGACTTCCGACTTATTCAGAGATAGAGTTCTTGATGAAACTGTCGGCTGAGTTGAAGATTCCCCGTCTCTTTGGAAGAAATGATACCGAGACATGGCATTACTGGTGCGCTAACGGTGCCGTTGCAGTGCCTGGAAAGAAACAAGCTGATCATAAACTTGATCCAATTTTGAAGCCTGCTAATTATGGCGATGATAACGTTGAGCGTGCCCGCTTCGTCTATGATGAATGGTATTGGGGCGAGGAAACTCTGAAACCTCTTTCAAATCCGGGCGACGGAAATCCGAAATATGAGTTTACCTGGGGCGACAGACCCAGATAAAGTTTTAGAATATTTTTAAAAAGATAAAAGATGAATTTCAAGAGATATTTCACATATATAGGGATTGCGGTGGCCGGCATTCTTTCCGGATGCTCTGACGACATGCCGGACTTCTCCACCATTGTAGAGGAGAATGGCGTGAGAGTGGAAGATGAATCGGTGTCTGTGTCTGCTTCTATGGCTGTGCCGTCACTTGTAATGGCTACCCGTGCTTTCTCAGATGAAGCAGATCTTGCAAACCTCCATCTTTATCTGGTGGAGTTTGTTGACAACGGCAATCCATTGATCAATACATTTTCGCGCATATATGAAGCCGAAGATGAATCTGTAGATACCGGGGCTGGTATTGTGAATTTTGATGTCACCCTACGTGCCACCGCCTCTCCCCGCATCCTGCATCTCGTGGCTCTTCCGAAAGGGGAGACTCTCACGGCAGATTATGGCGTTGAGGCCACGGTTATCCCCGGCCTTAAAACTTCAGGTGGTGTAGAAGCCTACTGGCGTCGCCTCTCATTCCCCGACGGCTATTGTTCCCCCTCCGGCGACGGAGCCTGGAGACCGTTGCCCGGTTTGAGAGAGACGCTGACAGGGGTAGGATTGATCAGGAATTTTGCAAAGATTTCAATCACCGACAATGCTTCCGATTTCCAGCTCACCGGATATGAGATTATCAATAATCCAAAGCAGGGTTCGGTAGCCCCATGGGATGCTTCCGGCAATACTTTCCCTGAGTTTGTAGCGGCTGACGGCAATCCTTTGGAGTATAAGGATATTAAGTCACAGTATAAGGGCACTGTGCCGGCAAATGTGGAATATTCCAATCAGGCCGGCTCCTCGGCTCTCACAATCCCCAATGGTGTGACTCCTAAATATATCTATGAGCGTCCGGCTTCCGACCTTAATCATACATATCTTATCTTGAAGGGTATAAGGAAAGGTCAGGAGATGTATTATAAGCTCGACATAGGTCAGAATGATGCAACCGGTCTTTTCAATTTCTATCCAATTCTCAGGAACTTCGATTTCCATATCACTCTGAATTCCGTGAATGCGGACGGGTATAAATCGGTATCGGAAGCGGTGGAGGGATTGGTATTCAACAACCTTTCATTCGACTTGGAACTTTCCAATCTTCTCAACATGTCGGATGGCAAGGAGATTGTGTTTGTCAACTTCACTACCGCAGTCCTCACTTCCCCCGATGAACAGACCATTGAGTTCAAGTATCGTTACAAGAACCTTACGACAAATAAGTATGATAATGACACCGGCTTGAGCCGAATCGGACTTGTGGAAGGTGATGTGATCAAAAAAATTGTTGACAAGGGAACCGGTTCGGATAATTGGCATACGGTTGAACTTACCATTAATCCGGCCTCGGCGGAAACAAAGACACAGTCGTTCACAATCGTGAAGAAGTCTGGTCTTGGACGCACGGTCAATCTTGTTCTCCACCAGAGATGGGAGTTTGAGAACCTCACCACATATAAGGGTTCGTTGCATAACTGGACTTTATCAACTCCCGATAAAGGGGTGGTTGCTGCGGATGCCTCAGCTCCGTTTACTCTCTTCTTTGACTTGCCAGATAACCTTCCCTCAGCAGTCTTTCCTATGACATTTGTGATTGAAAGCGACCGTCAGAATGTAGAGAATTTGCCGGGGTCGGGTCAGATGGCTGTTAATTCGGGTGAAACGCTCTTTGACAATAGTAAGAATATTCGTATTCAATATAACAAGATTGTTACTTGGGCTGACTATAACACTCCCGTATCGCAAGGCGGAATGTTGATAGAGAATGCAGATGGCACGCAGACCCACCGAGTGAGTTGTCTGTTCAGAACCTTGATGTCGATGAAAGAGCTTTATCCTTCATCAACCAAGAAAGTTGAGGAAACCACCGTTATGGCTATAGACAATGAGAACTACCTTGTAGGGAAGATAGAGTTTAAACGCACGTATAATCCATAAGTAATCTGATCCTATTGTAAATTTTTCTGTAAGAGAAAAGATTTAAAGGGAAATGTAAAGTCGCACAAAAGTGCGACTTTTTTTTATAAATTTTTTGAAAAATTTGCTTGGTTCAATATAATGTATTAATTTTACGCCAACGGATCACTCGCGGAAGCTTCCATCAGGAGGTAAGTGGGTGGGATTTTCGTTGAAACAGAGCTGATGAGTTCTGTAAACTACATAATATGAAGCGTTTACTTGACGCTCATTCTTGGCTTGTTGGAACTTCGCAACTTTCATATCGTAGTCAGGAATGAAGCAAACAGTAGATGCCTTGTGGATATGTATATTTACCAACAGCATTCGTGAGAACGATGGCTGTTGGTGTTTTACACATATTCTGCGTGGGGCTTCTGCGAGTTTGCTCGTTCTACTACGATAGGCAATGCGAAGGCCTCAACAAGCGGAATGAGCAAGCAGTACGGCTCTCACGCTTTTATTTTATTAATGCTTAATAACTTACATACCTTGAAGGGAGCCGGAGGTGAATGTAGCCATATCATTCATCATGAAAAAACTAATTTTGATCTGTATGGCTCTCCTCTTTATGTTGCCTGACGCATATTCCAAGAAAGAGGAAGCCTATGTGACGAACTATCAAGTGCAAGGAGCAGGTGTAACCTCTCAGAATGCGGTTCAAGTCAGGATCACTATACTTACAAAAAACAAGGATAAGGTAAGCGATGCCGACCTTGAAAAGGCGGCAGTACACGCTGTTCTCTTCCGTGACTATGATGACGCAACCAATGCCGGCTATGGGAGTGTGGCTTCACATAAGGCAATTATGGGAGATATAACTGCCGAAGCACAATATGCCGATTTTTTCGAACCCTTTTTCAGGAACGGTGACTATAAGAACTATGTTATGCTGGTGGGCGATACCCGACGAGTGGTGAAAGCCGGTAAAGAATGGAAAGTGTCATGCGTTGTCAGAATCAATAACATTGCCCTGAAAAATATGTTAAAAAAGCAGGGAATGGTTAAGGATCTTGGAGGGGGATGGTGATGAAAGGAAAAATTGCAGGATTTTTAATCACTATATTTAGCTTCTTTGGCTCGGCCGTTAATGCGCAGATAAATGAGGTGAAACGCTTGCCGGAAGTGGATAATGCACATGCCCAAAAGGAATACCGTGATAATAATGTCGGGTTTTGGATTTCTCCCGAATTATCGGGTGGATATTCTTGTCGTCTAAATCATTCCAATTTTTCGTTTGCTGAATTAACAGTCACCGGCGGTTACCGTTTCAATGAGTATCTTCGTGCCGGTCTGGGTTTCGGTGGGAGATATTATATAGAGAATGATAAGGTTCGATTTTATTCGTCCGAGTGGGCATTCCCAATTTTTGCCAATGTTAGAGGTAACATCATTCCTACAGAAGAGAGAGATGTTGTCCCGTATTACTCGTTCGATATCGGTGGAACAGTGCGTGACGGATTCTTGATGCGTCCAACTGTCGGAGTTAGGATCGGCAGAAATAGATCGGCTATTTTACTTGGTCTCAGTTATGTGGGGCAAAGTATGAGGACGTTTAAATTAAGTGAATTTGGAGAGAGGATAAGTAAACAATCCTTCACCAGTTTCTTAAGTCTGCGCGTAGGATATGAATTTTAAATTACAATTTATTAATATATTATGAAACTCATAAAGTGTTCGTATGTGATTCTTATGGCTTTCGTGCTTCTGCTTAGTGGATGTAGGGGTTCTCAGAAGGTGTCGGATGCAATGTCATATTATCGTTTCGATACTACATGTATAGCCGTCAATCCTTCCGGTTCTTTGACATTAAGGGCTTGGGGTGGTGGTCCGGATAGAAATCAATCAGTGCAGGAAGCTATGAAGAATGCAGTGTATGATGTTATCTTCAAAGGTGTAAAAGGTGGTGGACAGTCATACGCCACACAGGCACTCGTAACGGAAGTGAACGCTCGTGAAAGGTATGCTGATTATTTCGATCGATTCTTTGCAGATGGTGGGGAGTATAAAAAATTTGTTCGTGAAACCTCCACTCAAGATAAATCCCGCATTGAAGCGAAAAGTAAGGGACGTCAGAACTATGGCCTCACGGTTACAGTGGATCGAAGTGCCCTTAAAGAACAACTTAGAAATGACGGAATAATTGTACGTTAAACTTTCTGTTTCAAACTTTAATATTATGAATGTATCTAAAATTCTGCTTTCTTCGGCATTATTGATTGCCGGAGTGCTTTTTATGGAGGCTGGTGCTCCTCCGACGGTTATGTTTCTCCCTGATAAAACATGGTGTAATGCCAATAATTATGTTGACCGTGTGGAAAAGAATGGTAAAACACGTATCACGGAAAAATATGATGAAGCTTTCCTTAACAGTGATCTCAAAAATGTTGTGGTGCAACTGAACGGATTGATGAAAGATAATGGGCTTCCTGTAAAAGATTATGGAGCTACTTCTGAAATAGATGATGAAGAAGAAATGGAGGAGGAGGCCTATAATGATGACTCTCAATCTGGTGGGGATTTGGCAGAGACCACTTATGAGGCTCTTTTGAACAAGCTGCGTCCTGATATTATAATTAAAATTGGCTGGGATGTCAATAAGGTAGGCTTTAACTACACTATGTCGTATCGTCTCGAAGCTTTAGATTCCTATTCTGGAAAGAGTATAGCTCAGGTAACGGCTGAGACTCCGGTGACAAAGGTTACAATTCCTGTTGCGGCTGCCCTTAAGAGTGCCGCTACTGAACATATGAGTGCTTTTGTTGGTCGCCTTCAGGATCACTTTGATGATTTGCAAACAAATGGACGCGAAATCACGGTGACTTGCAGAATAGGGGATAACGGAAGTGGTGTGAACTTTAATTCTGAGATAGGCGGTGAGGAATTGGGCACAATCATTAGTGATTGGATGAATGATAACACAGTGAATCATGTGTTCTCTACAAGAAATTCTACACGCAACCGAATTAAGTTTGAGCAGGTTCGTATCCCCTTTAAGGATGCAAACGGAAGAAATATGCAAGCAAAGGAATTTGTGGACCAGCTCAAGCGGCATCTTCGTAATAAAGGGTTGAAGAGTGAAAATACGACAAAGGGTCTTGGTGCCGGGCGTCTTTATGATATATGTCAATAATATACCTCTATGAAGCTACTTAAAATAATATTGTTATCTGGAGTTTTAGCAACAGGCCTCCATATTCATGCACAGAGTGACTGTCAACTTGATATTTCAATAGCAAATATAACGAAAGGAAATGTTGTTCCTGAAGGTGTTAATAGAAAGCTTGAAGGTAAACTAATGAGGGCTTTAGGGGCAGCCGGTATGATGGAGGCCCCATACGATAGCCGATTCTTTGTAGCCGGTCGCTTTGATGATGCATATAATGATGTGACAGGAGGACCTTCGCAAAAGACATATGTTAAGACCACCCTTACTCTTTATATTGGCGATGCTGAAGAACATAAGATTTTTGCAACAGAATCGTTTGAGCTAAGCGGAGTGGGAGGTTCAGAAGAACAGGCTTATACCAAATGTCTTAATAAGATAAGTTCCAGCAATCCGAAGCTTGTGGAATTCTTAAGGAAAGGACACCAGACAATAATAGATTATTTTGATGCACATTATCAGAGCTATCTTGATAAGGCTCGTCAAGCAATGGCATCACGAAACTATGATGAAGCATTATACTACGCCACCACGGTTCCCTCTTGCTCTCGAGGGTATGCTCAAGCGCATTCTTTGGCTATGACAATCATGGGAGACCGCACTAATTATGATGGTCAAAAGTTGCTTCAGCTTGCCAAAGCCGCATGGGCAACCGATCCGACTGCCTCGGGAGCTGAGGAAGCGCATAGCTATCTTAGCCAGATTGATCCTGGTTCAAGCGCGTATAAAGCCGCGCAGGAACTTAGTGCTCAAATGAGTAAAACCACGCAAAAACAGTGGGAATTCGAAAATATCCAAAAACATAATGATGCCATTGCATTGGAAAAGCATCGGATAACGGCGGCAAAAGAAGCGGCCGTGGCTTGGGCTAAAAGTAGGCCGAAGACTGTGAATAGATATGTTTTCCTACGAGGGTATTAAAAGTATTCTGTTAACCTAATATAAATCAACAAAAAATGATTAAATCTTATGTCTTGGTAGCGTCAGCACTTTTGTTTGGCGCTATGGGAATGTCTGCAAAAAACACTGCGACTGATTCCCTTGTTAATAATTACATGCGTAGTTCGCTCTACACGATTATCCTCACTTCAGATGCTCAGAATAGTTTTTATGAAGAGGAGACAGCAAATGGAGAAGGAGCCAGCGAACTTATGTCCATTGCCAAGGGCTTTGCCAATACAGATGCAAAAAAAGCGGCAAACGATAATCACTCAGGTTCAATCTTCGCCCTTCCTGCTCAAGTGTTTGCAGACATTCCTATTCCTAATCAGTTTAACGACCACAATCTCCAGTGGCGCGTTGTGAACTTCGATTCCATACAGTCAGGTATAACCGATGCAGATTTGGAGAAGTATCCTCAAATGAGGAAAAGGAAAGGGGCCGGCTTAGCTAATTTGGCTAAGGGTGCCGCAGGGATGAACACTAAGGGTAATGAATTGAACGATATGTTTGATAAATACTCGAACGCAGTGACCAATAAATTCTTCAACACAAACCACGTCCCAGAATTAATCGTGGCAAAATGGTTTGCTTATGACCCTTCTAAAGAACAGTCCTGGGATTTATCTGTGGTGGAGGATAGAGGTAACTATAACTTTACTCCTGATGAGTTAAAACGTGCTGCAACCGATGCCGAGGTGCAGCGTAAGATTGCCGATACAGGTTTCAATATGATTTCCAATACTTATGTTATGGCGGTTAATCTCCGTTTCCGTTCATACCAGGCCATCGTGGCTGAGGCCTCTGCTATGGCACAGGGACTTGGACTTGGAAATATGGGGAAACTTGCGTCTGCGGCAGCATCTGCAGCGGCAGGTGACGGATACACGGTGCAGGCTGTTTCAGATCTTTACAGATTAAAATGGAATCCTGATATTGCTGACAAGTTCGCAACTCAAATTATGGAAAAAAATGCCACTCTTGATGATCTCATTAAGGCAGGAATTTGTGAGTTAGAATATGTCGGTTCAGAAAAATCCTCCAGCAATATCCGTCAGAGCCTTTTCTCAGATAAGCCCATAAGCCAACTTGTTGAGAGAGCTACTGCTCGTGCTATTGATGAGGCCATCATTAAGTTGCAGAATGGTCATGAGGAATTCCGTACAGTTTTCCCCATCCTTGGTGGTGATGGTGAGGTGATTTACGCTCCTATCGGTACAAAAGAAAGTCTCAATGAAAAGGATGAGTATGAAATTCTGGAGGCTCGTGAAGATAAAGATGGCAAGACAACTTATAAATCTGTCGGTACGGTTAAAGCTGTCAAAGGAAAGATTTGGAATAATGCCTATGGTGCCGAGGAAGAGGTAAATGAAAATTCAAAAGCCACTGACGAAGACCGCGCTGCTTTGAATTATGGTTATAGTCAGTTCAAAGGTAAAAAAGGAGACTACAGCGGTTACTTCCTTCGTTTGAAGAAGAAGAAATAAGTACTTAAAAGAATTGGCTTAATTGTTGGGGGTAGATGTATTAAAAAGCATTTGCCCCCATTTTTTAGTTTATATCATTGCTTTTAGATTTGCTTAAGCCCTTATTTTATATCTATTACTCTCCGATATAGTTCCGATTGGGCAAGTGCTACCGGTTCATCACTACCCGTTTCACTTACGAAAACGGCATCCTGCTCGAGATGAACTGTGTATATGGCTCGGTCGGATGTGGTGACGC
>CAMWIH010000055.1 GCA_947174305.1 uncultured Porphyromonadaceae bacterium
GTCATCGCCATCACACCCGAAGAAAAAGAACGCCTCGAGCAGTACTGGGCCGAAAAATAACTTGCACACTTCAGAAATAATGCCTACCTTTGCACTGCACATGCGGCAGTAGCTCAGTTGGTAGAGCATCAGCTTCCCAAGCTGAGGGTCGCGAGTTCGAGCCTCGTTTACCGCTCTGATTCATATAAAGGTCACGGCTACAAGCTGTTGACCTTTAATTTTTGCTCCCTCATACGCATAATTAACTCTTCAGAGCAATATCCATGAAAATAATTCTAAACAAGATAATACCGTTCGGGAAAAAATTTTATGCCATAAACCTCTTCGGCATATTGTTTGCAAAAGGTCCGTGTGGAAATGTCACAATAAATCATGAGCGCATCCACACAGCTCAGATGAAAGAATTAGCATTTATCGGCTTTTATATCCTTTATCTGATAGAGTGGTTGATAAGGCTAATCCAATATCGCAATTATTTCAAAGCTTACTCAAATATATCTTTCGAAAGAGAAGCATACAGCAATGAAAAAAACCTTCATTACCTCTCCACCCGTCGCCATTATTCCTTTCTCAATTATTTATAAGGCATTTTCTTCTTAAGTTATTTATTTTTGCCGTTTTTTAAAGTTGAGTTAATAATCCTTTAATTTTGTAACATTGCATTGCAGTATCACTCTTTTTCATTTATTTTGTAAATAATTTTCTACAAACTATGGGAATACGCAATTTATGGCATGAAAAAAAGAAAGATATCCCGGCAGTGATCCTGTTTCTGGGAGTCTCGGTCATGCTCGTGTTCTCATGTCTGTGGGCCTACGATAAATTCATGACCTCCGCCCCATACGTCAGTTACGAACGGTATCCCATCAGGGGCATTGATGTTTCACGCCATAACGGAATGATGAATCTTGACGCGGCGGCTAACGACGGAATTGAATTCATATTCATAAAAGCAAGCGAAGGGGAAGGACTCCAAGATGAAAATTTCCATTTGAACTATGACAAAGCCGGACATGCCGGACTCAAACGGGGAGCTTATCATTTCTTCCGATTCGACAAAGACGGCATTTCTCAGGGACAGAACTTCATGCGCGCCGTATGTGGTCGTCCGCTTGAACTCGGTGTGGTGATCGACATAGAGGAGAGCGGGAACGCAAAGGACGTGACGCATGATCAGATAATGCAACGCTTGGCAGACATGGTGGAATATCTCAACATGCACGGCTATCGTGTCATGTTCTACACAAACCGTCAGGGCTACGAAGATTTCCTTATGAACAATTATACCGGAATGCCGCTATGGATATGCCATTTCTCCTCTACCCCATTCGATGCCGACTGGACTTTCTGGCAATTTGACCATCACGGCAAAGTGAAGGGGATCCCTTCAGAGGTCGATCTGAATGTCTTCGTAGGATCGCGCAAGGACTGGGAGGAATACCTGCTGACAGCACAGACACAATGACACACAATATCAAATAACTGCATTACGTTACATAATTGGACTCCTATGCCGCCAACCGGATAGGGTCTGCATAACTTCACTAACCGGATATAACGTGAAAAAATATATACACCTCTTCATATTACCACTCCTTTTTGCATGGGCTTTCCATATTACCCTACCCGGCTATGCTCTTCCTGCAGATTTTTTTGCCAAGAATTCAGTTCTTGCCGAGGGGAAATGGGTCAGAATGGAATCTGAAAAAACCGGAATACAGTTTATTCCGGCCGCCACCTTACGCTCCATGGGATTTACCGATCCATCAAAGGTGAACGTCTATGGCGCAGGAGGCCGCATGCTTCCCGAGAAACTCGATGCCACCATCACTGACGACCTCCCCCTGCTTCCTTGTGTAAGAAATGAGCGGGGATTATATTTTTTCGGCACCGATGTCACTTCATGGCAATCCAGCAATGAAGTGCCTTACACTCATACCCTTAATCCATACGACACGAAGAGCTACTATTTTCTCTCTGACCGTGAGCTGCCTTACAAGAAAGAGATGGCTAAAGTGGGTGCGCCGGCAACCACCGCCGGTGCATTGAAAACCTTCACAGAAAGGCTATACCACGAATCGGAATTGGCTGGATTTGCGGAGACAGGACGCACCCTTTTTGGCGAGGATTTCCGTAACACACGCTCCAGAAGTTTCCCCTTCACACTTGCCGGACTCGCAGGCGACAGCGCCATAATAAAGGTCCGGTTTGGCGCCAAGTCTTCCACAGCCTCTTCCATAATGGTTTCGGCCAACGGAACCCGACTCCCCTCCACCACATCCGACAATATCAACGAAAGCACCTCGGAGGCGGAATTCCTGCGTGCCATAAGCTCAATCAAAACAGTAAAGAAACCCGCGGAGAATCTGAATATTGAAATTTCATATTCCTCTACCGGCAACGTGTCGGCAGCCAGGCTCGACTACATAGAAGTATTTTATGAGCGCGAACTTCGGCTTAGCAACGGTTTCCTTAATTTCTATTCCAACGATCCCGAAAGCCCTGCCGCTTCAATCGAGGGTTGTTCAGCCAACACCCGTATATGGGATGTCACCGACCCTGCCAATCCTCAGGAAATGGAATTTGTTCTCTCCGGCTCCACCGCCACCATAGCCATTTCAGACGACTATCACGAGTATGTGGCTTTTGAGCCCGACAAAGTGACCCAAAGTCAGATCTCGTGGCAACCGGTCTCTAATCAGGATATTCACGGCATGGAGACACCCGACATGGTTATAATCACTTATAACACATACATGGACGCCGCCCGCAGGCTTGCCACTTTGCATGAAGAGCACGATGGCATGAAGGTGGTGGTGCTCGAACCTGAATACATATATAATGAATTTTCGGGTGGTTCGGCTGATGTCACCGCCTTCCGAAAGATGCTCAAGATGTGGCATGACCGCGGAGGGGAACGCAATATACGCTACTGTCTTCTCATGGGCCGCGCCTACTTCGACAACCGAGTGCTGACCAACGAGGCAAAGAACCTCAGCTACCGCCCTATGCCGATATGGCAGGAGCCGTCGCTCTTCACCGACGCAGGCTCCTACTCCACCGACTCATACATAGCAATGTTGGACGACTGCCCCAAAGGGTTCAGCATGGCCTCGGCAAAGCATCATGTGGCCGTGGGCCGTCTCCCGGTTAAAAGCTCGGATGAAGCCAATGCCGTGGCCGCCAAGATAGAGAAGTACGTGAAGGAGCCCAACTATGGAGCCTGGCGTAACAAGATGATGATTGTGGCTGATGACATTGACGATGCATCGATGGCCTCCAGCAAACCTGAAAACATGAACACATTCATGGATCAGTCGCAGAGCATCTATACCATACTATCCTCTTCGAAGGAAGGGAAGAAATATATATACGACAGGGTGTATCTCGATGCCCATAAACTTGAGACCACAAGCGTGGGGTTACGTTACCCCACTGCCAAGGCCAAGATGCTTTCCAACTGGAACGAAGGGGTGGTATTCACCAACTACCTCGGCCATGCAAGCGCTTCAAGCTGGTCGCATGAGAAGATTCTTACTCTCGACGACATTAACAGCTTCTCCAACCGTAACCTCACTTTCCTTTTCGGAGGAACCTGTGAGTTTGCCCACTGGGATGGCAATACTGTGAGCGGAGGGGAACTGCTGGTGCTTAATCCTACAGCAGGAGCCATTGCCATGGTGATGCCGAGCCGTACAGTATATATAACACAGAATTACCAGCTCAACAAGGCAATGGCTCCATATCTCCTCAAGGAGAATGAGAATGGCGACCGACCTCGTATCGGCGACTTTTTCCGTCGTGGCATGAACGACCTTGCCGATAGCAACAAACTGCGTTATTGCCTTTTGGGCGACCCTGCAATCGCATTCCCGCTCCCAACAAATATTGTTCAAATCGAGACAATTAATGGTATGGATGTCTCTGAAAATGCCACAGACCTTCCTGAGATTCCGGCATTAGGGAAAGTAGAGGTGAAAGGACATATCGTCAACTCCAAGGGGGAGAAGGATAATGAGTTCACCGGCATACTTGAGATTATCCTTTTTGATGCGGAGAAGGTGGTGTCAACCAAAGGAATGGGTAAGGGTCTCGACCGGACCTATAATGACCGAAAGACTCGTCTCACCACAGTTTCCGTAAGAGTGGAGAATGGCGAATGGTCGGCACGCTTTATGCTTCCTGCTGAAATTGAGAACAACTATTCTCCGGCCCTCATCACTGCCTACGCCTGGAATGAAACTACCGGTGAAGAAGCTCACGGCATGACCGAGAATCTTTATGTGTATGGCTACAATGAAGATGCTGCTATCGATGACAAGGCTCCGGTGATTGAAAGCTTCTATCTCAACAGTCCTGCCCTCACGAATGGGGCAGTGGTAAACGCAAACCCAATTGTGTTTGCCACCTTCTCCGATGAGTCAGGAATCAATGTCTCGGACGCAGGGATAGGTCATCAGATGGTGCTTACACTCGACGGCAAGAAAGTGTTCAACGACCTTAACATTTACTTCACTGCCGATCCCTCACGCGAAGGCGCAGGCTCCATCTGCTATCCGCTCGCAGACCTCGAACCCGGCAAACACACCCTCGCTCTTTCAGTCTGGGATAATGCCAACAATTCTGCCACAAGCAAGCTTGAATTCAATGTCGGAGCCGCGGTTGATCCGGTCATAACAGACCTTTCCACCAACGTGAACCCGGCCTCTACGAGCGTTGTCTTCGCTGTAACCATCGACCGGCCCAACAGCAATGTGGAGTGCAACATTGAAGTGTTCGACCTCTCCGGACGTAACGTTTGGAAAGCCGATAGCCAGCTCACCACAGATATGCAGAGTTCCCTTAACGTTTCATGGGATCTTAAAGACAAGAATGGCGTGAGAGTGCCTCGGGGAATCTACCTCTACCGGGCCACTGTCCGCACACCCGAAGGCACCTACTCTTCAAAGAGTCGCAAACTCGCTGTCACGGCCCAATAAAAGCATTCTTAGAGGAAAAATGAATCAGATCAGCAATATAATCCTTCCCGAGCCGACGCTGAGGCGACTGCCATGGTATCTGGCCTACGTGGAGATTCTGCAAAAGGAGAAAATCGAGTTTGTATCGTCAACTCAAATTTCACGGGCCCTCAGCGTGGATGCTTCCCAGATTGCCAAGGATCTTTCATTCCTGAATATCAAAGGGAAAACACGCATCGGTTACGAAGTGGATGCCCTTGCTGAAGGATTGGCAGATTTTCTTGGCTTCTCGCAATGTCACAGGGCTTATATGATTGGGTGCGGAAGCTTGGGAAAGGCACTGATACGCGATTCCGGTTTGTCGAAATATGGATTGGAGATCGTGGCCGGTTTTGATGTTGATCCAAACGTGGTGTCACGAAAGGACCTCGGGGTTCCCATCTATCATATAGACAGGATTTATGACATAATGGAGGAGAATCCAGCCTCTATCGGCATTCTTGCCGTCCCCTCCGGGATGGCTCAGGAATCGGCCGACATTGCAATCGGTGCCGGAGTGAAGGCTATCTGGAACTTCACCCCTTACAGGGTCAAGGTGGCCGAGGGGATTGTGATGGCTAACACCTCAATATATGCTCACCTCGCCTTAATATTCAATCGACTCAATTCTCTTGAAAGATGAAGATAATAGCTTTGTTGCATACAGACTCGGCCAACGAGAGCCTTTGCTTGAAACCCACGTTGTCGTATCCGGATTCTTCCATTGTCAAGAATGGCAACCCTTTCTTCATTCCCGATTTCGACACATCGTTCAAGGGACTCCCATTCTTAGCAGTCAAGATTTCTCGACTCGGAAAGAATGTGGCCCAACGTTTTGTTTCGCGTTACTACTCCGAAGTGGCTCCCGTGATGGCCATATATGCTGCAAATCTGCTCAATGCGCTCAAAGCCCAAGGTCTCCCATGGACCATAGCAACCGGTTTTGACAAAAGCCTGGCCGTAGGAAGCTTCAAATCTTATCCTCAGCTTTACGAGAATGGCCCAATGGTACTCGAAGATCATATTTGCGGAAAAAGAGAGCTGCAAATCCCCAAGCCAGAGGATATTGCCATAGCCGTGAGTGAGGTGAGCCGATATAATTCTCTTAAAATGGGTGATTTGATACTAATTCCTCTTTCTGCCGATCCGGTTGAGCTGAAAATAGATTCTCTTCTCACAATCAGCAGCGGTGATGAGACATTGCTTAAATTGCCTGTCAAGTAGATTAACAGAGATACTTTAATTATCTCGTTCACATACACAGTTTATATAACACCTTTTTAGTGAGCAAACTTATCAAACAAATGCCAATCGATGAAACAATTTTTTTTACATAATATTTTTGAACCGCTCCTGACCTGCTTTCTCCTTTTTCTGCTGGTTGCGGTTCCGGTAAAAGCCTCCGAAATTTACCCTTTTCAACCCTCTTCCCGACTTTCTTCCGGAACTTGGGTTAAAGTGCGCATACCGGAAACAGGCATCTACGAAATAAGCTATTCCGAACTTAGAGAGATGGGGTTTGCCAATCCCTCAAAAGTAGGCGTGTATGGGAAAGGGGGAGTGGCCCTCCCCTCCTCTTTCACCGACGGCAATAATCCACTTCTTTCCGACGATCTTTCACCTGTGGGTGTGTGGCACCATGCCGATAAGCTCTATTTCTATGGCAGGTCTGTGGAGGAGATAGCTTTCAATCCCTCTTCGTCAGCATTCGAGAGAAAAAGTCTCAACCTCTATTCACTCGATGGCGTATATTTCCTTTCCGATTATGCCGAACCACTTATTATTCCCATCGGAGAGAAATCCGAAAAATCTCCTACCTCATATTACCTTGGCTTTGACTACGTGTATCATGAAGAAGATCTATTCCAGAATACAACGGAGACAGGTCAGATTTTCTGGGGTGAAGACCTTATGGAGGCAACCGACGGTTTCAAATGGCCTCTGACTCTGCCTTTTATTGATGTGAATGCAAAAGCGAAACTTGAATGCCGCGCGTATGCCTCCGACAAAAGTTCCGGCACTCTGAGATATGGTGTAACGCAGGCCACATCCGGCAACCGATCCTTTAATGTGAAGCATCCATCCCCGGCCTCCGGCAATAAGGAGAATCCTGAATTCATGCATCTCACAAATCCCATTATTTCTCTCTCCATTCCAAACACCGACGTAGAAGTATATGCAAAAGTGGATAATCCCCAAGGGTCTTTTATAAACCTTGACTACTGGATTCTCACTTACGGCAAAATACTCCCAGATTTTTCCGTTTCCTCCCAACCGCAGGAGAGGTTTGCAATCACCTCAAAAGGGACTAAACCGGGCAAAATGACAATGGCCACCGATAGCGAGATAGAGGTTTTCGATATCACGGACCTGGGCAATATCTCAATTCTTGCTAAAGAATCATCCGGAGATTCCTCTTCGTTCTATTTCGGGGCACCCGAGCGGTATCGTGAATTCATCTTCTGCGACCTTTCAAAAAGGCAGAAAATGATCTCGGGTTATGAATCTGTATCCAATTCCGACCTTCATGCCCTTGCCTCACAAGGTGCCGACTTCATAATAGTTACCCTTCCCAAATATAAAGACTTTGCCGAGCGTCTTGCCGAGCTCCATCGCAAATATGACGGCATTCAGGTTATTGTAGCCCCTGCAACTGAAGTTTATAATGAATTTTCCGGTGGCATCCCAGATCCAATGGCCTACCGTGGATTGACAAAAATGTGTTATGAAGCTTCAGAAGGAAGACTGAAAAACCTCCTCCTGATAGGAAAGATATACGGACATTTCCGCTACGCACTTTCAAATTACGGAAATGAGACACACTTAATCGGCTTTCAGGACAATCGCGTAACTGCCGAAACCCACGCCGCCAATGCAATGGATTTTTACGGTTTTACTGATGATTTCACCTATTCATCTCTCCAGAATAACAATATGCAAGTCGGTGTCGGGCTACTTCCTTTCGATTCTGAAGAGGAAGCGGAAATTTATCTGCATAAAGTGGAGAAATATCTGGCAGATGAAGATAAGGCGGAGTATGCGGGAGAATTACTTTCCATTGGTGGTGTGGGCGATAACCATACTCACGACACACAAGCCGTTCAATTGGCAGAATACTGGAATCAATATGCCCCTGCAGGTCAGAATAGTGAAGTGCTCGCACTTGATGCATTCGGAGAAAAGGCTGCAAAAAAGAAACTCACTTGCGCTTTAGAGGAGGGTAAACTCCTTACCTCCTATTTTGGACATGGCACAGCACAAGGGATAAACAGTTCATACGATTTCTTCCGGGCAAATGATATTAAAAACCTGAAAAATGAAAAATCAGGTTTCATATTTATTTGCGCATGTGATCTTTCAGATACAGACCATGGGAGAAAAGGATTCGGTGAACTCATCACTACAGGAACCAAACACGGTATGTTAGGGTCTGCAATGGCAACGCGCACAGTGTGGTCGGGTCAGAATTTTGAACTTGCCAAACTCTTCTCATCTGCTCTCTATGCATCTCCTGAAAAAGTGCAAGCCAACGACAAACCTTCTGTAATGAGAACCATGTATCGGAAGAAATCACCTACCATAGGTGAGGTTTTTGCCAGATCCAAAACATTGTCAAACTATACCAATTCTCTCGCCTATATCTATATCGGAGACCCGGCTTTAACCATTCCTCTGCCTTTACGCAGCATATCAGCCACTTCTGCCAGCAAGGTTGCTCCGGGAGAAGTAGTAAGGATTCGGGGAACGGTATCCATGCTGGATTCCATCCATCTAAAAGACACTATTCCATTGGAGTCATATAAGTTGCCTAAAGATGGTGAATATAATGGAAAGATAGTGGCAAAACTTTCATCTAAAGTTAGGCGTGTATTATCTAACGATTATATTACCAATACCAAAGAGAATGGCAAGGAACTTTATGTGCCTATGTCGGAGGGCAGTTATGCTATATATAATGCAAAAGTAAAAGATGGAGAGTTTGATTTTGATATAACTATTCCAAATTCTGCAGAAATATGTCAAGGTGATTCGCTTCGTCTCACCCTTACTGCATACGATTACAAAAGGGACTTGGCGGCATCAGGAATAGTTTCCATAATTATCACAGCCTCCACGGAAAACAAAACATTTGACCATCAGCCCCCGAAAGTGACCATAGGATATGACTCAACTCTTGAAAGAATCGAGATCTCAGTAAGTGATGATAAAAATCTCGGGGCAGACTGTCTGGTTGCTGAGATTGATGGGAAACCGGTCAACTCCAGCCTTCTGACCCTTTCTTCTGAAGGAGATAACAGGGATTATATTATTTATGCCGACAATCTTTCAAGCGGAAAGCATGAGGTGGTTATCGTGGCAAAAGATGTTGCTTCCAACACGACCGAAAAGAGTTTCGAATTTGAAAAGTCGCATCCACAGCCCAACATAGTGCTGAGTGCCGACAGGAAAGCTGTAATCGATGAAATACATTTCAGTCTTGACAGAGAGCCTAACCAACCGCTCACCCTTGTCATCACCGATAGCAATGGAGCCACAGTCTATACTACTTCTTTAGACAAAGCTGACTTTTATTGGGATTGCAGGGACCTCTTAGGAAAATTGGTTACTCCCGGACTATACAAGGCTTTTGTGACATCTGACCTTAGTTCGGCTGATTCACAATATTCCTCAAAAATTTCATTTGCCATAATAGAATAACCGGTATCATTCTACAATGTAATTTAATATGCTTTTCAACTCCCTTGAATTTATATTATTTTTGCCGGTTGTCTTTTTAGTTTACTGGGCCATTAAGTCATTGAAATACCAGAATGCTTTTGTCATTTTGGCCAGTTATGTATTCTATGGATGGTGGGACTGGCGTTTTCTCGGACTCATAATCCTGGCAACAACCACTTCATTTTTTTGTGGAATTCTATTAAATAAATTCAAGGAAAAAAAATTCAGGAAAGCTGTGGTCTGGGCTAATGTGATTGTCAGCCTTGGCATTTTAGGTACATATAAATATTATAACTTTTTTGCGGAAAACTTTTCTCATCTGATGTCTCTTGCCGGCATCGAGACCGGATTTGTGACATTAGAACTTGTCCTCCCTGTCGGGATTAGTTTCTATACATTCCAGACACTTTCATACACAATAGATGTATATCGCAAGAATCTTAAGCCAACAAACGATCCATTAGCCTTCTATGCATTCATAAGCTTTTTCCCTCAACTTGTGGCAGGCCCCATCGAACGTGCCGACAACCTCTTGCCTCAGTTCCTGCACTCACGGTGTTTTGATTATTCCAAAGCTATCAATGGCCTTAGACAAGCATTATGGGGTTTCTTTAAAAAAATAGTTATTGCAGATAACTGTGGTGTAATTGTAGATCGCGTTTTTGAAAACTATCAGGATGTTGGAAGTGTAAACCTTTTTGTTGGAGCAGTTCTTTTCTCAATACAGATATATTGTGACTTTTCCGGTTATACCGACATAGCAATCGGAACCTCTCGCCTATTTGGAATCGGCTTGAGAAGGAATTTCAATTTCCCTTATTTTTCACGCGACATAGCTGAATTCTGGAGACGTTGGCATATCTCCCTTTCCTCCTGGTTCAAGGATTATGTCTATATCCCTTTGGGAGGAAATAGGAAAGGTAAGCATTACACAATTCGTAACACCATAATTGTTTTCCTTGTCAGTGGCTTCTGGCATGGAGCCGATTGGACTTTTATATCATGGGGAGCATTCAATGCCATGCTTTTCATTCCTTTGCTTATGACGGGGAAAAGCCGTCGTTTCAAGAACTCTACTGTGGCTGAAAACAGGGTGTTTCCATCTGTCAAGGAGACCCTGATGATGGGAGTAACTTTCCTTCTGGTCGTTATCGGACGAATCCTTTACCGTGCCAAGACGATTCCTGATGCATGGCAATTCTTTAAACGCATGGTTACAGAAGTGACAATTACAAAACCATTGATAGATAAGACCCTAATTCCTCTAATAATCTTTCTATTCATTATGGAATGGGTGTATCGGAAAAAACAATTTGGTCTTGATATATCCGGCCACGGCCTTTTGAAATATCGAGCTGTCAGGTGGAGCTTCTACTATATTCTGACTATGATTATTCTTTTACAGACTTCTTCACACGAAGCTTTCATTTATTTCCAATTCTAAAGCAGCAGGACGGTATATGAAACTTTTTTTATTCCGGATGACATTATTCTGCCTTATTATCATTGGGTCTTTTGCCATTGGAGAAATCCTGGTAAGACAAATTGATAATCCCTATTCAGTCAAAATGAAATTGATTAAGGAGCAGGGGGAAAACACTGAAACCATTTTATTAGGGAACTCACATACTTTCTATGGGCTTAGGGCAGACCTCTGGCCTAATAAGGCTATAAATCTTTCCAATGTATCCCAGCCACTTGCCTACGACCGTCGTATTATAGAAAAATATATTGACTCTTTGCCTAATCTGAAAAATATAGTGATGCAGGTTTCCTTAACATCTCTTTTTGACAACGACATGGAAAATACTGATGAATGGTGGCGTTGCACAAGCTATCAGCTATATATGGACCTGGGGGTGCATCCAAGATTTTCGCGGTATTCTTTTGAAATATCCTACCTTCCCTTATATTCAAACAAGATTCAGTCGCTTCTTCATCTCACAAAACCACAATTAGTGGCCGACAGCTTGGGAAACGGCTTGGGGTATGATGCACCTCTCCCAGACTCTGAGCTTGAAGAGTCAGGGCCGAAGATTGCGAACGGACACAAAAAGAGCTCCGATATGGCAAGGACTTCCCATAATTTAGCTCACCTTGTTCATATCTCTAAACTTTGTAAAGATAGAGGGATAAACCTTATTTTATATACCCAGCCCGAATATAAATCATACCGAAGTGCTGCTGATCCTGTTTTCATGAATAAAATGAGGGATGTGATAAGTAAATTTGCTGATCAATACAATGCATCTTATTTCTTTTTATATGATGATCCCCGTTTCAAAAGAGAGGATTTCTATGATGCGGATCATTTAAATCATTATAAGGGAGCTGTGAAATTGACTACCATATTGTCTGATACCATTTCCAAAACACTATCAGATCCTCTTTCCGAAACCCTAAACAGATCTTTAGGACGCAATATTTGAACTTTTTTTAAGTTATCTTTATATGCGGCCGTTTGGTAAAAAACTGATAATAATAAATTCGGTCAGCTCCTGTATATGATGAAACGTAACCACATTATATTTCTCTCTCTTCTCTCCCTTATCCTTTCCCTCCCGGCATACGCTGATAACGAGATCAAGGATAATGAATTCAACCCTGTCAATACAGGTGTGACCACTCTTTCCATCGCTCCCGATGCCCGGGGAAGTTCCCTCGGTAATCTTGGCGCCGCGACAGATCCTGACATGAACAGCCAGTTCTGGAATCCGGCAAAATATGCTTTCGGTTATTCCACCGGCGGTCTTTCTCTCTCCTACACTCCTTGGCTCCGTAAGATTGTAAATGATATCTTCCTTGCCAACCTTGCCGGCTACTGGAAACCGGGAAGCGGTGACGATCAAGCCATAGGTGCTTCATTGCGATATTTCTCTCTTGGTGAAGTCACTACAGGCGGATATACCGACGATGGATCCCCCACAATGACTATCAACCCTTACGAGTTTGCCATAGACTTCAGTTATTCAAGGAAGTTCTCTGAGAAATTCTCGGGAGGTGTGGTGGTTCGCTACATTCTCTCCGACCTCTCCTATAATGACACATCCACAGGTGAGAGCAACACGGCCGCATCGGCATTCTCTGTTGACGCATCCGGTTATTTTGTCACTTATCCTATGATAGGTCGCAACGAATGTCAGTTCTCATGGGGTTTTGATATCTCGAATATCGGTTCCAAGGTAAGTTACGACCATGGTGCAAACAATGCCTTCCTTCCGGCTAACCTGCGTATCGGAACCAACTTCATGTTCCCTCTTGCGGATTATAACACATTATCCTTCGGTCTTGACCTCAATAAACTCCTTGTGCCTACCAAACCGCGTGCCAAAGACTATCAGATGGAGACGGCCGAAGGTCAGGCAGAATATCAGGAGGCTCTCGACAAATGGGAATCAATGTCATCAATCACCGGAATCTTCAAGAGCTTTAGCGATGCTCCCGGAGGATTCAAGGAGGAACTTCAGGAGATAAATGTTTCACTGGGTGCGGAATATGCCTATAA
The DNA here is from genome assembly GCA_947174305.1 of uncultured Porphyromonadaceae bacterium. GTDB lineage: Bacteria > Bacteroidota > Bacteroidia > Bacteroidales > Muribaculaceae > Lepagella. The sequence continues at coordinate 13,222 of CAMWIH010000055.1, forward strand.
CCAGCAATTTTTCGCCCGTTTGGGGTATAATTACGAACATCCCAATAAAGGTGGCCGTTCCTATTTCGCATTCGGAGCCGGCTTCTCACTCAACGTGGTTCAGCTTGACGCATCCTATATGCTTGCCACCGCACAGAGTTCTCCTCTCGATCAGACCCTGCGTTTCACTCTCACATTCGATATGGATGGCCTTCGCGACCTCCTTGGCAAACGTCGTCGCTAATTTTATCACCCCATATTCTGTTAAACTGAGACATTATGTTTAGAATCGGACAAGGATATGATGTGCATCGGCTTGTTGAAGGGCGCCAACTTTGGCTATGTGGCGTAAAGCTTGAACACGAGATGGGACTATTGGGACATAGCGATGCAGATGTGGCCATTCACGCGCTTTGCGACGCCATTCTCGGAGCGCTCGCACTTGGCGACATAGGGAAACATTTTCCTGACTCAGATCCACGTTACAAAGGAATCGACAGCAAGAAACTGCTTGCCGAGGTGTGTAAGCTGATGAGAGATGAAGGTTATGAAATGGGAAACTGCGACATAACGATATGCGCTGAGCAACCCAAGTTACGACCCCACATCGACACTATGCGCCAGGCACTTGCAGAAGTTATCAACACACCTGTTGATAACATTTCCGTCAAGGCCACCACTACGGAACGACTCGGATTCACCGGCCGAATGGAAGGGATTTCCGCATACGCCCTCACTCTCCTTTTTAAACTCTGACTATATTTAAATCTTTAACCACTGACCTCTATAAATCCCGCTTTACCTTAGACCGATGACCGATCTGCTCTACCATCTTATCGTTATTGCGGTTCTGGCATTCGGAACCATAAAGGGATTTCGTCAGCGACTCACCACACAAGTTCCAAGTTGCATCGCCATAGCATTCGGCATAGTCTGCTCCTACATCTTCCGCTTCCCTACCGAAGAACTGGTTCGTTCCTTCCTTAAAGCTGAAGCCAACGGCGTGGATGGAGAGTTTGTAATCAGCAATCTTGCCTGCACTCTCATCTTCATAATCTCCTACACCATCTTCTATCTCTGCACCTACGTCTTGAAATTCTTTTTTAGGATGCTCGACACCGGCTTGCTCGACAACATAGCGGGAGCCATATTCGGAGTGATGCGCGGAGCCCTGTTCATCTCGATGGTTTATAATCTTGTTCTATCGGTCTTTCCCGATTCAAGACTGCTAAAATATGCCATGCACGACGATGGAGACATTGTTCACGAAGTGATGCTCATCTCCCCCTTCATGCTCGGCAGCGAAAGCGTAGATGAACTCGCCCACAAAGTCCAGCTCGAACAAGCTAAGACAATATCCTGATATCTCATTCTCCGTTAATTATATATTCTCCATTATAGGTCTGATTTAAAAGATCTTCAATATCCTTTATGGAGATAGTTCCTGTAGAAAGCTGCCTCATATTAATCATGAGATATATGGTGTTTGTAGTATCTGAAGCTTGGTAAAAAGTTTCCGGACCGAATAAGCTGACCATCATCCTTTGATAAAACTTAAATCTCCTACTTCCGGATTTCACATCAATATTTTTCCCCTTTAAATCTTTTTCTAAGTCAGGAGCAGCCACAAAGCCAAATGAAACTAAAGGATTCTTACGATAATACTCCAACATAACTTCAATACATGAGCGTATTATGGTTCGTGGTTCATAATCGTTTGTAAGCAAAGAATAACGATTCTTGCTTTTTTCCACACCTTTCCAATAAAACTTTATTCCATAAAATTCATTTTCGAAACCTTCTACCTCTACTATATAGCGTTTGTTACTTTTGGTTGATCTAAAGGTCCATAAATCAATAATGCGAAGTGAATTGTCCTTACTTCGCATTATAAATGATGGGATATAATATTCGATTGGCATATTCAGGGCAACAAATACTGATAAGAAGGTATGCGCAAACGTTGCCGATCTTCTGAAGTAACGGCCTTAAGCCTAATCGAGGGATTGGACACTTTTGAAACGGCACCGCATATTTTTGATGATGCAGAACCCTTAAATATCGGTTTATTCATAGTTGTCTTCATATTTATCCTCGTTTAATTTCGTAAAGTTACGTTTTTTTCTCTACAGTCGCAAACTTTTGATAAAGTAAATGATAATCTATATTTACGGTAACATCCGTATGGACATTTAGGTTTATTGGCAGGGATAGGAAAAAATTAATCAAATGATTCGTATTCGAAAATTAAAAATATAAATTGCACTTACGAAATTTAAATC
>CAMWIH010000056.1 GCA_947174305.1 uncultured Porphyromonadaceae bacterium
TCTTTGATCTCTTTATTATTTTCTATTTTTTTAATCAAATTTTTGTATGTAGTGCTTACGAGAATCGAATCATTAACTTTTATCCCATCATCGCCTCCTTTTGATTCATAGATTTGCAATAATTCTTTACGAAGTCTATCGCGAAGGAAATTTTCTGTTTGCGAATCATTTCCGGAAGTAGGACATGCTTCATTTTCATCAACTAACCCTTTATCTGGATCTGTATTGGGAATATAAATCCTTTTTTTAAGGATTCGGATGTTTTCCAGCTGAGCCCTCAAATCATTTATGGTGCGTTGTTGACGATACTTAGACCATAATAATATAATGATTAGGATGGTTGCGCCCAAAGTGCCCCCGATGATACAGTATATCAGAAATTGTTTTTGTTGTTCCGCCTTTATCCGCTTTCTGTCATGAACTTTATAGTTGTATAGGGAAAGCTGCATAAGCGTGGCATTATTTTCATTTACTTTATATGTGTTCTCTAAAACTGAGTAGTAATCTTTAATGTAAATCCGTAAGGAGTCGGTTGATATACGATCTAAGAATTTTTCATTCAATAGAAAGTGATACCCGATATGCTTATTAAGTAAATCATTACCCTTCACTACTTTCTTGGCAAGAAGATAGGCAGAATCCCTTATTCCCGCTTCAAGATATATTTCTGTCGCAATTATATATGCTTCGTTTCGGATGAGAGTTTCTTCAGAGACAAGTGTTTCATGGATATAATGTCGTGCCTCAGCTAATTTCCCTCCCTTGTAAGCGATCCTTGCAAGATACATTTTATTAATGGCAGAATGCCGTTCATATTTCTTTTCTGAAAATTGTTGAGCCTGGGTTATATAAGCTTTTGCCTTGTCGTATTCTTTGGCACGTATACATATAGCCCCGGCAAGCTGTAGATCATATATCATGCCGGTTGTATCTTTGAGTAACGAATCAATTCTAATTGATTCGTCAACATGGGTGAGTGCTTGATTGTAAACACATATTTTGTCAAGCAGACGCCCGGTTTGACTGTGTATTGTACCCCGTAACCATAACTGATTTTCTGAATTTCCAACCCTCTCCAATGCTTCATGAAAATATTGCAGAGCTGTAGGGTAATCCCCCATATCGCTGTAAACGCGACCGCCATAATAGAGCACTTCAGGATACAGGCCGGTGTTATGATGCCTGAAATAATCCTTTATTTTCAGGTAGGCCGTGTCGTTAGTGTGGGGCATGTAAGCTTTGTCTGCCGCCTTGATTTTAAGAAAGGCGAGCAGATTGCGTTCACCTTCATTCAGGCTGTCGGCATCTATCTTCGAAAGTTTATTATAAATCTCGGATCCCTTTGCTTCTGTCAATGATAGATCGTCAAGGCTCGCTTGAATCCCTTTAAGGGTATTGTTCCGTATGCTGTGGTTACACCCGCATAGACAAGATAACATCAGTAGCATAATCAATGCCACCGGGTTCTCCTTTAAAATTATCCTTGATCCTCTTATGATTTGCGCCATTTCAATACCAGATGCAACATTTTGCGCAAAGATAATAAATTTAATTGAAACAGAGATTTTATTTTGCATATTATTCAGAGGCTATGATGTATGGTCATAAGTGGAGGTGCCGCATTTTCTAAATTTCTGGTATTTCAATTTTGAAGATATATTTGGAACTTATCCATTTATTATATATTTTAGCGCATAAAATACGACATGATGAAAATCACCTCTGAATTTCTTAATTTACAGACCGACTTCGGTTTCAAGCATCTTTTTGGAGACGAGAGGAACAAGAATATCCTTATGCGTTTTCTAAACGCATTGTTGGGCGATAAGATTCATATTAAGGATGTCTCGTTCAAGAATAAGGAGATCCTTCCGACCACTTCAGGTTTGGAGGAAGCTGGATAATAACTCAATTGCCTACAAGGAGGGTAGATATAAGGATATGTTTGAAGCGTCACGTATAAATTCACTGAGGGAAGAGGAATATATCCGTTACAGTGATTCATTGGAAAAACTCCGTGAGACACAGGCAGGGATTAAATATGAAGCTATGATGGCAAGTCGTGAGGCTCGCGCAAAAGCCTTGGAAGAAGGGCGTGCTGAAGGGCGCGCCGAGGGCAAAGCTCAAGGGGAAAGAGAAGAAAAGATAAAGACGGCAAAAATAATGTGGAGCATGGGTCTTCCTAAAGATACCATCCGGGCAGTCACGCGCCTTTCTGACGACGAGTTAGATGAAATACTGAAATAGGCTTTTTTAGAAAATATTGTAGAGAAGGATGTCAGGCACAGGCTTGACATCCTTTATTTCAACTATCATATAACTGTTTTTTGATTGCTTATTCTATTAAATTTGTGTATAACGGAGTTATTATTTTTAAATATTCGATTCTCACCCCCCTTGAATTAATGTAAGATTAAGCACATTGATTTGTAAACCAATACTTTATATACTTTATTTACATCTTCTCCTTTTTAGCTTAAATAGAATGATGAAGTATGACATTTTTTTATTATTTTTGTGTTCGCTTCATTTAAGTACACAATAATGCAGGATATTGCAGAATTTGATTATGATAGAATTTTTTGCTGAAAATGTGGCTATGCCACAGCTTGATTTCAAGAAAATTGAAAAATGGATTGAAGAGGTGAGTGCCCGTCATAATTATCTTGTCGGTAATCTTACATACTGCTTTTGCGATGATCCCTACATTCTGGATACTAACAGAAAATTTCTTAATCACGACTACTACACGGATATCATCACTTTTGATTACACAAGAATTTTCGATGGGGAGGAAGATTTTAAAGGTCGTATAAGCGGTGATATGGTTATTTCCCTTGAAACTGTCCGTACTAATGCAGAGGACTTATGTGTTGGTTATACAAAGGAATTATTACGAGTAATCATACATGGGGTGCTTCACCTTTGTGGCATTAATGATAAAGGTCCGGGAGAGCGTGAGATAATGGAAGCGGAGGAGAATAAGGCACTTCTTTTATTATGAGTTATTACATAATGAGAAAAAATGAACTGCAATATTAAGCTATTGTAGAAAGAACAGAATAATAATCGATGAAATTTGAATTTGATGTTATAGTGATAGGAGGGGGGCACGCCGGATGTGAAGCCGCGGTTGCCTCGGCACGTCTTGGCTGTTCCACACTTCTTATCACAAAAGATATGAACCGGATTGCCCAGATGTCATGTAATCCTGCTGTCGGTGGAATTGCAAAGGGACAGATTGTGCGTGAAATCGATGCCCTCGGAGGACAGATGGGAATCGTGGCTGATACCACTGCAATACAGTTCCGAATGCTCAACAGATCAAAAGGACCGGCTGTTTGGTCACCTCGTGTCCAGTCTGATCGTGCAAAATATATAGACAAATGGCGTGAGATTCTTGACGCAACTTCTAATCTTTCCATCTTTCAGGATACGGTTGTCAAGCTCGAGTTTAACGAAGATGAGGATAAGAAACATGAAATTGCGGGAGTTGAAACCTCGCTGGGATTTCATTTCAAAGCCAAGCAGGTTGTATTGACAGCAGGCACTTTCCTTAATGGCTTGATGCATTTCGGACGCACCCGGATAGAGGGTGGCCGTATAGCGGAAGATGCCTCCAAAGGACTTTCCGACCAGTTAAAAGAGTTGGGTTTTGAGGTAGGGAGGATGAAGACCGGAACCCCTGCACGAATTGACGGACGAACCATTGATTACTCAAAAGCGCAGATTCAGGAAGGTGACGACACCCCGGAATATAAGTTCTCTTTTCTTCCGGATATTCGCCGCACACTCCGGCAGCGTCCTTGCTGGATAGTGCATACTAATCCGGAGGTCCATAAAGTGCTTAGCGATAATCTTGCAGACTCACCACTCTATAATGGCCAGATTCAAAGTATCGGCCCCCGTTATTGTCCGAGTATCGAGACAAAGATCGTGACCTTCGCTGACAAGGAGAGTCATCAGCTATTCCTCGAACCGGAAGGGGAGACAACGGAGGAATATTATATCAATGGCTTCTCGAGCTCCTTGCCATGGAAGGTACAGGTCGATGCGTTATCAAATGTTCCTGCCCTCAGAGATGTTCAGTTCTACCGTCCGGGATATGCGATTGAATATGATTATTTCGTTCCTACGCAGTTGACCCACGATTTGCAGACCAAGCTTGTTGAAGGTCTCTATTTTGCCGGACAGGTTAACGGGACAACCGGATATGAGGAGGCCGCCGCCCAGGGGCTGATGGCCGGTGTGAATGCTGCGCGCAGGAGCAAAGGATTGTCTCCGGTGGTGCTTAAAAGAAACGAAGCATATATCGGGGTTCTGATTGATGATCTTGTTACAAAAGGGGTGGATGAACCATATCGTATGTTTACATCTCGTGCGGAATACAGGATATTGCTTCGACAGGATGATGCCGATATGCGTTTAACTCCCATTGGATATGCCATAGGATTGGCAACCACCGAGCGTCTTGATGCGATGAGGAGCAAGAAACGCCAGCGTGATGAACTGATTGATTTTTGTAATGATTTTCTTGTTAAATCAACAGAGAAAATCAACCGCAAGTTTGAAGAATTAGGCACAGCTCCTTTGACAGCTTCTGTTCGCCTTATCGAACTTCTTAAGCGACCTCAGTTGAATTTTGAGATTCTAAAGGGATTGATTCCACGTTTATCTTCACGGATTGATGACATAGAGGTGACACGACGAAAAGAGATTGTGGAGGCTGCCGAAATCTTGATAAAATATCAGGGTTATATTGACCGGGAACGTGATCTGGCAGAGAAACAATTGAGACTCGAGTATGTTAAGATTCCATCTGGTTTCGACTATTCCTCAATTCAAGCCTTATCCACTGAGGCGCGTCAGAAGCTTGATAAAATTCGTCCCTCCACCATAGGGCAGGCCTCACGGATACCCGGTGTCTCGCCTTCAGATATTAACGTTCTGCTTCTTCTCCTGAACAGGTAAGGCAAGTATGGAAAGTTAAAGTAAGTTTTATGTTCCACGTGGAACAATTGAAGATTAACTCTCTGCTTACCGCAGGATTATGATGTAAGGATGAAAGTAAAGTTTAACAATACTAAGATGTAAATTTTAATCAATATAATCATGACAATTGAAGAATTGAAAGAGTCGATCAGGTGTGTGCCTGATTTTCCGTCGAAAGGAATTATGTTCAGAGATCTCACCACATTGATCAAGAATGGAGAGGCTTTGAAAGATATGGGTAAACTTCTTGCCGACCTATACAAAGGGAAGGGCGTGACAAAAGTTGTGGGAATAGAGTCGCGCGGTTTCATCGGCGGCTCCATCCTGGCTTACGAGCTTGGTTGCGGTTTTGTGCCGGCGCGCAAACCGGGTAAACTTCCTGCCGTGACAATAAAGAAGGCTTATGCCAAAGAGTATGGTGTCGATACAATAGAACTCCATAGCGATGCGATTTCATCAGATGATGTGGTGGTTCTTCATGATGATCTTCTTGCCACCGGTGGCACCATGCGTGCATGCTACGAGTTGGTGAAATCGATGAATCCGAAGAAAATTTATATTAATTTCATTGTGGAGCTTGAGGCCCTTAATGGTCGTGCAGTGTTACCCGACGATTGTGAGGTTACATCTCTGTTGAAATTTTAAAGAAATAGAAATGGGTGAAAAAAGGGATGAGATAATTGAGGAAAATTCCGGAGATACCGATAAGGAGCTTCGCGAAGAGGGGCGGCGGGAAGTTGAGAACCTTCTCGCCGGCTGGGGCAGGAATATCGATGAAATGGGAGGATTCGGAATTGAAATCACTCCCGACCGAACACAGGAGGATATATTCAACAACCGTCCGGGGAAGCAGCTCCGGGAGAAGATACTTAATCTCCCGGACTCCCCGGGGGTGTATATGTATATCGACCGGCACGGTAACGTGATATATGTGGGGAAGGCGAAGAGGCTCAAGAGGAGGGTCTCTTCTTACTTCAACCGTCATCACGATGTGACCCGAACCAATCTGCTTGTGCGCAACATCGTGGATATGCGTTTCATCGTGGTGGCAACCGAGGAGGATGCGCTTCATCTCGAGAACGCAATGATCAAGGAGTATCAGCCCCGTTATAACGTCCTGCTGAAAGATGATAAATCATATCCATGGATAGTGGTGACAAAGGAACTCTATCCTCGGGTTTTCATGACGCGCGAAAAAGGGTTGCCGGCCAAATATTACGGACCCTACAGCAACCAGCATTCCGCAAAGGTGGTGCTCGACCTTATCCGCGAGACGTATCCTCTCCGGAGTTGCCGTCATGCCCTCGACGAGCGAAGCATAGCCCGCAACAAATATTCCCTTTGCCTCGATTATCACATAAAGAAATGCGCCGGCCCGTGCCGGGGACTGATCAATCCGGATGATTATGGAAAATATATCTCCCGGGTCCGGCAGATACTCAACGGAGAGACCGTGGAACTCGAGCGCATCCTTTTGGCCGAGATGAATGAATTGGCCGAGAATTGGAAATTTGAGGAAGCTCAGGCCGTGAAGGAGAAATATGAGGCTGTGAAGGGTTATAATGCCAAGAGCGTGATAGGGGAATCGAGCGGTGAAGATGCAGATATGTTTGCCTACGTCGAGAATGAAGACCGCGCATTCGTAAACTTCATGCATCTCCACAAAGGGGCCGTTACGCAGAGCCTCAATCTCGAATACCGCAGGCATAAGAATGAAGTGACCCGTGAGGAGATCCTGTCGATGGCAATGTCGGAAGTCAAGTCACGATTCGACCGCGACTTCAGGGAGGTGATTGTACCATTCCTTCCCGATGTGGAATTTGAAGGGGTCGCGTTCAACGTTCCTAAGAAAGGAGCGAAGAAAAAGGTTCTGGACGTCGGGATGAAGAATGCCCAGCAATACATGAAAGATGTTGAGAAGGCGGCCGAGAAACTCAATCCTGAGAGAAGTGTTGAGAAACTTATGGCACAGATGAAATCCGACTTCCGTTTGAATGTCGAGCCTCGTCATATAGAATGCTTCGATAACTCGAATATCCAGGGCACGAATCCGGTGGCAAGCTGTGTGGTGTTCCGCAACGGCAAACCGAGCAAGCGTGATTACCGACACTTCAACATCAAGACCGTTGTCGGAGCAAATGACTTCGCATCTATGAAAGAGATCCTGCACCGTCGCTACACCCGGATGATGGCCGAAGGGGAGCCTCTGCCACAATTGGTGGTGGTCGATGGCGGTAAAGGACAATTGAGTGCCGCAGTCGAGGCCTTCGATGAAATGGGGATAAGGGGAGAGGTGGCGCTTGTCGGCATTGCGAAGCGTCTTGAAGAGATCTATTTCCCCGGCGACTCCCTGCCACTCTATATCGACAAGAAATCGCCAAGCCTGCGCGTGATTCAGGCCTTGCGCGACGAAGCTCACCGTTTCGGCATAACCCATCACCGCAACCGCCGTTCGAAGGGACAGGTGGTGAGCGAGCTCGACGGCATACCCGGAGTCGGGCCGGCCACGGCCGCCGCGCTGATGAAGCATTTCAAGAGCGTCAGGAAAATAAAAGAGGCTTCCCTCGAGGAGATCGGGGAAGCCGTCGGGAAAGCAAAGGGGGCGATTATCTACGGTCATTTCCATCCGGAAAAATAGAAGCATCTTGAACAATAGAAAAGAATTCTCGGAGAAAATGACTCCCGGAGAAAATAGAGAAGAATTTCGGAGAAAATAGGATTGAGGGATGTGGAAGAAACGAAATGTGTTGTAAAACATATTTTTTTATTGCGACCCTTTGCATATTAAGTTGTAATTTTGCACCGAGTAGCATCATGTGATATATAAAGTGATGTGGATTGCCCCAAATTCTTTATCTACTCTGTTTTCCAACTGAAAAACATAATAATGCTTAACTAAATATTTACTCATGAAGAAAAAACTTCTTTACAGTTTGCTGTTTGGAATGTTTGCTGTTCCGAGTGTGTTCGGAGCCGACTACGGTCTCCCTTCAGGGATACAGCAGGGAAACATTCTACACTGCTTCGACTGGAAATTTAGCGACATTACAGCGGCTCTCCCCTCAATTGCCGAGGCCGGCTTTGGCGCTATTCAGGTGAGTCCTGTGCAGGGAAACTGTCAGGTGAATGCCGAATGGTTCTATGCCTATATGCCTTACGATTTTGTGTTCAAGGCCAACGGCAATGGTACTCGCCAGCAACTTCAGACATTGTGTGAGAAGGCCGCTGAGTACGGGATCAAGATCATCGTTGACGTTGTAGCAAATCATGTTAATCAGGCATCGGGCTATCACGACCCTTGGTGGGATAGCAATGGTAGGGTACGTTGGAATGGAGGCTGTGATTACAACAACCGCTATTCAATCACACACAACCAGCTCGGTGAATATGGAGACGTCAATTCGGAGGCGGCGGAAGTGCAAGCTCGCGCAAAGGCTTTCATCACCGACTTGAAGAGCCTCGGAGTGAAGGGAATCCGATGGGATGCAGCCAAGCATATCGGTCTTCCTTCGGAGGGGTGTAATTTCTGGTCGGAGATGGCTTCTGTGGCCGGATTGTGGCATTATGGTGAAATTCTTGACGGCCCTGGTGGAGACAAGTATAAGTTATTGAAGGAATACACCAAATATATCGGAGTGACCGACTCAGAATATTCGAAATGGACTTTGAATGAGATTGAATCAGGACGTGTGCCCTCTGGATCCGGTTCGTGGACGGCGAACGGTGTAGATGGTGCAGCTGTCGTGCTGTGGGCAGAGAGCCACGATGACTATTCTAACGATGGACAGTACGGAAAGAACACGGCACTCGTTTCTCAGGATAAGATAGACCGTGCTTGGGCAATTACTGCATGTCGTAAGAATGAAACCTCCCTATATTTTTCTCGTCCGTCGAAAACGAGGCGCGTGGAAATTAAGATGGGAGAGAAAGGTTCGACCCATTTCACATCAAAGCAGATAGCGGAGGTGAATAAGTTCCGCAACGCCATGGTCGGCAGGGACGAATATTATTCGCATTCCGGTAGCGTTGCCTGCGTGACCCGCAAGGATGGAGGTGCTGTAATCGTGAATGCCAACGGCTCGGGAAATATCTCGATTTCTAACGGCGGCGGCTTTTGTCCTGCCGGTACATATACCGACCGTGTTTCGGGCGCAACATTTACCGTTACGGCCTCTACTATCTCAGGTAATGTTGGCTCGAGCGGTATCGCTGTCATCTATAACGACGGCATCACTCCGAATCCTAACCCTAACCCGGATCCGACCCCCGGTCCCGATCCTGTGCCGTCAGACGGTATGTGGATTATCGGAAACATCGACGGTCACCAGTGGACAACCGATGCAGGAGCTGCAATGACTCTCAGCAATGGCAAATATGTAGCGAATGGTGTTAAACTTACTGCAGCAGCCGATGAGACTAATTGTTTCTTCAGTATCACGGATGCTCTCGGAGCTGACTGGGACGAGCTTAATATGACTGCCAACCGCTATGGAGCGGCTGTCAAGAATGATCCTATCACTATTGGGACACCGGCTGCTGTTACGAAATATACCAACAATGTCAATGCGTCAGCATGTGAGTCATGGTCTATAGCTCCCGGTACATATGATTTCACACTCGATCTCTCTGCAATGACCTTGACAGTAGTGACTGCAGGAGATAATCCTAATCCGAACCCTAATCCCAATCCGAACCCTGATCCAGATCCGGATCCCAATCCGGGTGTATTGACCATTACAGGTGACTATAACCTTGCATATAATGGTCCTTTGGAGAAGGTGTACTGGTGGCCTGGATGTACAGTTGCTTATCCCGGTGTTAAGATGGATGTCGTGAAAGGTTCTGATGGTAACAGCTACAAGGTAGCAAAGATTTCCGCAAATGCAACCGGCCTTCTCTTCGCCACTCAGGGTGATCCTGACAAGACAGGCGACCTGAAATATACAGGCGAGTATGTGATGGATAATAATGGTGCCACATCAATTGCAGTAAAATTTGTGAATGGTGGAAATCCAACACCTGATCCTGATCCAATTCCCGGGCCAACTCCCGAAGGCGATATGTGGATTATTGGAAACATCGACGGTCACCAGTGGACAACCGATGCAGGAGCTGCAATGACTCTCAGCAATGGCAAATATGTAGCGAATGGTGTTAAACTTACTGCAGCAGCCGATGAGACTAATTGTTTCTTCAGTATCACGGATGCTCTCGGAGCTGACTGGGACGAGCTTAATATGACTGCCAACCGCTATGGAGCGGCTGTCAAGAATGATCCTATCACTATTGGGACACCGGCTGCTGTTACGAAATATACCAACAATGTCAATGCGTCAGCATGTGAGTCATGGTCTATAGCTCCCGGCACCTACGATTTCACTCTTGATCTCGCAGCAATGACCCTTACAGTGGTTAATGCCGGTGATAATCCTCCTGTGCCGACAAAGCCTGTGGTTACTGCAAGCCCCGCAAGTGGCACTGTGTTCACCGACGATGCAATCTATGTAACTCTGACAGTTAGCCCTGAGGCTACCATCCACTATTCACTCAACGGCACAGCGACAGCTTCCTCAGCAGTTTATAGCGGACCTATCGCCATCAGCGCTACAACAACACTCAGCACATACGCTGTAACAGCCGACGGAGCTTCAAACACCCAGTCGTTCTCCTACACCAAGAAGAACAATGATGATCCGAATCCCCCTGTGCCGACACCGGCAGGAAAGAACCTTATAACCGATTATTACAAGGTCAATCCTGATGGTAAATCAGGTAGCAACCGTACGGTGACAATGAACTTCAGCGAAGGGAAATCAACCACTGCAATGTCTAACTGGACAGAGGCTGATCTCATCGCTCAGGGTGTTGCCCGCGACGTATGTCAGGCATTCAAGGGTGTTCATGAGCGTCCGATCGTTGACTCCTATGCACTCTATGCCGCTTACGACTCCCAGAACCTCTATCTCGGTGTGCAGTATGTTTATGCAGTATGGGATCTTTACGGCGAGGGTTATCAGCCAGGTGAATCCAAGCCTTATAACATGAATGGCAAGCTTTGCCTTGCATTCGACCTTGACCCTGCCAAGTCTGCAAAGGGTATAACCAATGAGGGTGGCTCTATCTGGCAGGATAAGGTTTACACCACATTTGATAACGGAGCTGATGCATGGTGGTATGGTTCAACCCAACCCGGTGCGGGTGTTCCCGGATTCTTTGTTCCTAATGCTGAGGGAATCTGCGATTACGATGATCCTAATTCGTGCAAGACTTCAACAGTGAAGTATGGTTACGCAGATGGTCTCCTTCCTTCCATTACCGCTGTATATGGACAGAATGATTTCAGCTACGATCCCGAGCTTCTGAAAGGAAACACAGGATTTGTCGATCTTCGCGGCACTGCTGTCAACAACGGTAACCGACTTGAGGATTCTGCTCATACATTCTATGAATATACCATTCCACTCTCACTTCTCGGCGTGACTGAGGACTATATCAAGAATACAGGTATCGGCGTGATGGTAGTTGACTTGTACGGATCAAGCGGACACTCATCGCTTCCTTACGACCCCTGTTTCTATGACAACGTGTTTGAGTCTTATTCTCAGGATACCTCATCAAGTAAGGAGAAAGAGGATCAGGATGAAATTACATACGGCATGGCCCGTATCGGTAAGATGAATATTTCATCTAAAGTTGAGCTTCCTTGCGTTGACGAGACAGTTATGGATGCAGAGCCTGTTTATTTCACACTTCAGGGTGTGAGGGTTCAGAATCCTTCTAACGGCCTCTATATCGTGGTTCGCGGTAACAAGGTTACAAAGGAATATGTGAGATAAATCTTAATAGATTCTTAATTTTCAGCAGGGGCTGCTTTCGGAAGGAAGCGGCTCCTGTTTTTTCTTTAACGGGGCACAGCCCCTGGCGGAAACAGCTTCGCGATGCGCTGGCTTAACAAGGCACAGCCCCCGGCGGAAACAGCTTCGCAATAAATGCTAATTTTTGGCAAGTCGGAGGTTTTTTGTAATTTTGCATCGTGAAAAAAGAAAAAGAAATTACAGGTAAAATGGTTGCATCAAGATGTTCCTGAAAATGAAAAGGATGCATGGAGATGCAGTTAAAAGAAAAAAGGCTGCATGGAGATGTGGCCGAAGGTAAAAAAGGTAAAACTGACTTAGACAATTATGAAGCTTTTAGGGAAGCCGGATTTTCATCCGGCCATTGTCTCTGCCTTTAAGAATTATTCGGTGGAGAAATTCCGCAGCGATTGCGTTGCGGGTATTGTTGTCGGAATCGTGGCGTTGCCATTAGCCATTGCGTTTGCAATAGCGAGTGGCGTGAGTCCGACAGTGGGTCTGATCACAGCCGTGATCGGCGGTTTCATCGTGTCGGCCTGCGGCGGCAATTCCGTGCAGATTGGTGGTCCGACCGGTGCGTTCATCGTGATTATCTATAACATCATTCAGCTTTATGGGCTTTCCGGTCTCGCTATCGCAACATTCATGGCCGGATGCATATTGCTGTTGATGGGTTTCTTCAAGTTGGGAACAGTAATCAAATTTATCCCTTATCCTATTGTGGTAGGCTTCACGGCCGGTATCGCGCTTACCATCTTCTCCACCCAGATGCCCGATTTCTTCGGGCTGACCATCTCGGAGAAGATGCCGGGTGATTTTTTAGGGAAATGGGGTGTATATATCCGTAATTTCAATACCATTGATCTTCCCACATTGGCTGTAGGGTTGGTGTCGTTGTTGGTAATCATTCTTACGCCTAAAATTTCGAAAAGATTGCCGGGAGCATTGACCGCCATAGTTGTGGTGACGTTGGGAGTGTGGTTATTGCGTGAATTTTGTGGCGTGGAGGGCATAACCACCATCGGTGACCGTTTCGGCAGTCTTGACAACCATCTTCCTCACGCCAATTCCATAGGGCTGAGCATGGAGTCAATAAATCTTCTCCTGCCCTCGGCCTTCACCATAGCGATGTTAGGGGCGATAGAATCGCTCCTGAGCGCCACAGTGGCTGACGGACGGACCGGTGACCATACCAACAGTAACACCGAACTTATTGGACAGGGCGTGGCGAATATGGTGGTGCCAATTTTCGGTGGCATACCTGTCACGGGAGCCATAGCGCGCACCATGACCAATATCACCAACGGCGGAAAGACCCCGGTGGCAGGAGTGATACATTCGGTGGTACTTCTTCTTGTATTCCTTTTCGCCATGCCATTGATAAATCTCGTGCCGATGGCTTGTCTGGCGGCAGTGCTTATAATGGTGAGCTACAATATGAGCGGATGGCGCACAGTTGTGGGTATGGCCCATAATCCGAAAGGGGATGTTTCGGTGTTGATAATCACTTTCCTTCTCACAGTGATTTTCGACCTGACCATAGCCATAGAGATAGGCCTTCTGTTGGCTATTGTGCTCTTCTTGCGACGCGTCACTGAGAATACGGCCGTGCGCGTGTATGGTGAACAGCTGGACGCGGCGGCAGACAGCGATATGACCCATCATGAGGTGCTCGACCTGCATCCCGGGGTGGCCGTATATGAGATTGATGGCCCCTTCTTCTTCGGTGCGGCCACAAAGTTTGACGAGGTGGTGCGTCACTCGCTTCAGGATACACCCTTGGTGCGCATCATTCGAATGAGGAAAGTGCCCTTCATCGACTCCACCGGCATCCACAACCTCGAGCTCCTGATAGAGTCTTCACATCGTGAGGGGATAGTTATAGTGCTGTCGGGAGTAAGGGAGAATGTGCGCCACGACCTTCACAATGCCCATATAGACCGTCTTATCCCCAGCGACCTTATCTGCGACCATATTTCAAAGGCGGTTGTCATAGCCAACCATATAGCCGATGAGAAGAGTCTGGAAAGGAGCAGAGGGTGAACCAAAATCATATTTAATTTTCCAAACCTTAAAAATGAAAAGAGAAAAGAGAAGCTTCGCGATTCTATCCTTCATGGCATTATGCGCTTCGGCCATTAATGCACACACAGTTTCACGCCCGGTCACACCTGAAGACCTTGATACGATACGGGAGAAGGTATCCTTGCTTTCGCGTGTGCATTTAGGCGGCTATGGAGAGGCTGTGTATAATTACAATTTCTCTACCACCAGGGTTTCCAATACCGACGCCCTATATGAAGATAGCAAAGGCCACGGTTCGCTGGATATTCCCAGAATAGTGCTTATGCTTGGCGTGAATCTTGGAAAGGGGTGGGGAGTCGAGACAGATATCCAGTTTGAGAATTGTAAAAACGTTTCAATCGATCAATTCTGGATAGAGAAGCTGTTCTGTAAGGAAGCCGGACTGCGCGCCGGTTATCTCACTCTCCCTGTCGGCACCACCAATCCCCATGATGATCCATTGGAATTTTTCGCGGTTAACCGTCCTGAGGGTGAAGATGTCATCCTCCCGTGCGATTGGCATCAGGCGGGGCTTTCATTTTTCGGAGAAGCGGGCGACTGGAACTACGAAGCTATATTGATTCCGGGACTCAACACTTCGATGTTTACGGCCGACCAGTGGCTTGCTCTCGACGAAGCGGGGGAGAGCTTCAATTTCAGCAAAGGGAATTCCCTGGCGATAGCCGGCCGTGTGGAGAACACCTCTGTGGCTAGGCTGAGACTGGGCCTGAGCGGTTATTACGGCTCGAGCTTCAACAATCGGCTGGCCTTCATAGATGGCCCTCAGCAACGCATAAAGGGGAATGTGGGGTTCCTTTCACTGGATTTTCTTTACGATAATTATGGATGGGTGTTACGCGGTAATGGATCGTGGGGCCGCTATTCCAAGACCGTTAAGAGGATGGGTGAACTCGAAGGTGTTGAGGAACACCACAGTCAGGCTAAATCGGCCTTCGATGCATCGTTTGAGGGAGGCTACGACCTCTTTAATCTCGGAAGGATGAAGGAGAGCGGACAGAAATTCTATGTTTTCGGACGTTATGACTTCTATCAGCCGTCAGAAGCCAGCGATTCCTTCTTAGGCTACGACTGGAGCCACCAGCAACGGGTGGGTGCGGGAATAAATTATTTCCCGATAGATAAGGTGGTGGTAAAGGCGGAATATAGCCACACGTTCCTTCCCGGAGGGAAGGGGATTCCTATGCTGTCGCTTGGAGTTGCATATTCCGGTCAATTCTTCTAATTCCTTTATCGGCGTGTCATAACGGCCCGTCTGGGTCGTTGGTTGAGATTTCGGCTTCGGTCACATACGTGAGTATGCTCCCTCAGCCTCAATCTCAACCGCCTACCA
>CAMWIH010000057.1 GCA_947174305.1 uncultured Porphyromonadaceae bacterium
ATTTTCCGAGTACTTGCTTTCATGATATCGTTTAAATTTGAATACTTACTTAAAAAATCAAACTATGGAAATAAAGAAATTTGAAGAAGATATAAAAAAGGATCTCCATCGATTTTTGGTAGGAGCGGGATGTATGGATGAAAAGATGCCTGAATGTCCGGATTTGGATGAGATGTGGCCTGTGATTGAAGCTGCATATCTTCCTGATGGCGTGAGGGAGTTTACAGATTATCCTCTGGTTTCAATGGGCTGGATAATGTTCATTGGAATGGCTTTGGCCAAATATTGGGATGAGGATTGGATAAAATATAACGAAGAAGGAGGTGAAAAAATCTATCTCCGACTTCGAGATGCAAAAGGATACGACAATCTTGATGATTATATTCTTGAAGATGTCCTCGGTTTAAGCAAAGAGGATGCCGAGAAAACGAGCTCTGTGGTGGGAGAATGTGCAGCACGCGTTCTTAGTGCACTTCATCATTCTGGAATTGAACCCGGCACAGAGAAGGCAGTAAGGGCTTATGAAGCTTGTCTGCATCAACTTTACCTTATGGGTGTGGCGATGGAATTAAATGCCCTTGGCTATCACATGACTGCTATCGGTTAGATGCTTGATGCATTAGCCGTATCCATTTCCGATAGCCAAAAAATGCGATGACAGTGTATATGGCATATAGCACACCGTAAAATGGGATACCTTTATAAAAGTAAAGGGCAGAACACACCACGTCAACTATAATCCATATCAGCCATTGCTCTGCAAATTTGCGAGCCATCATCCAGAGACCAACGATTGATAGGGCAGTGGTGTAGGCATCGGCTACCGGAACGGTGGAGTCGGTGAAACGGAAAAGTAAAAACCATATAAAATACCATAATAAGGCGCAGGTGACCGTTACCCCTACCCATACCTTTAAGGGAGTATGGGTGATGGGTAACGGTTTTTTATTTTTCTTTGATATTCCCCGCGACCAGGTTATGAAACCATAGACAGCGATAATCAGGTAATAAATGTTTATGGCGAAATCGGCATACAACCCTTTGGAGTAATATATCCACATTGAAATCATCGGCATGATAACTGATGCAAACCACACCTTTGGGTCGGCATTATATTCCCACCAAAGATAGAGCAAGCCGACTGCGAAACCAATTACTTGTAACGTCATCCGGTTAAAATCTTAATGTTAATGTTCCCATTACGTGTGCAGGCGCTTGTGCGGCATATCCTGCATACCTATATATAACACGTTGGTCGCCATCCATATAATAGCCGGCTCCGGCATATCCGTTGTTGAAATACTTCTCATTGAATATGTTATAGATGGAGAAACCGACCTTAAGCTCCTTTATTCCCAGGATCTTTTTGAAAGTATAGCTTAAGTGCAGATCGCTGACGAAGTAGGGATCGAGCACGGCCTCCTCGCTATGTGCATTTGTCATATATTGTTTGCTTACGTATCTGCTCTCAAGCGATGCATCGAACCCTTTAACATGAAAATTAAAGGCATTGTTTAAAATGAAATCTGGGGAGAATGAGATAGGGGTGTCTCCGCAGTTTATTGTAATCGGATTGGTCCATTCATCCTCATAAATGTATTCCACAAAGTTTTTTATACGGTTGCGAGAAAGGGTCATATTTATATTCCAGTCAAACCAGGAGCAGGGTTGAATGGCCCCTTGTAACTCTATTCCCATTCTGTAAGATTTAGGAACATTGACGCTAAGCGGATTGCCTGTGTCGGATAATTCACCGGTGGCCACGAGTTGATCTTTGTATAACATATAATACAGGTTGGCACCGACTGTAAATAGGGAGGTAGAATAATTATACCCTAACTCAAAGTCGTTAAGATATTCCGATGTTGGATAATGCCCCGGATCAGCATCGGTAAAATTATCTCGTGTCGGTTCTTTCTGAGCCACGGCCCAGGATGCAAAAGCGCGATGGTTTCCTATTTCCAGGTTGAGTCCCAATTTAGGATTGAAGAAATTCCAGTTCTCCTTTATGTTCAATTGAGCGGGACCCTCTGTGTTCCAGTTATAATTGTCTGATGCTCCCTTGATGGTATATCTTATATGACGGAATTGCATGTCTGCAAAGGCTGAGAGATATGTGTTGATGGTATAAGTTGCTCTCAGATATGTATTGATGTCCAATTTATGACCATTGTTGTCATAATATTTCTGCAACGGATCAATTGCACCGATATAATTCCTCACCCACTTTATTTGACCGAAATGATGACCATAAAAGTCGGTTGTGGCAAAACCTAATGTCGCGTTCCATTTTTCATTGCGGAAATTGAGGTTTAATGAGCCTCCTCCAAAATGGTTGACGTTGTGTTTTAGACGAATAAGGTCTGATTTCTTGATTAATTCTCCATCGGAGGTGTAAAAGGGGAGAAGTCCATACTCCACAAGTGTGCGGTTGGTTTTATATTGGTCGTAATAACCATTATCCTTAGTGTAGTGTAGGACTCCATTCAGATAGAAATTCTCTCCAAGGTGCTGCGATAAAAGCAGTTGAAAGTGATGCTGGATATAGTTATCCATCTGGTCGGCATAATATGCGGTTTTACCCTTAGAGTCTGTGTATTCTCCACAAGGATTATATCTTCTTCCGAATTCCTCCATTTGCTCTTTGGAAGCATAATCCCAGGCCATATAAGTTTTTTCCTTCCCTCCGAAGGCAAGTAGCCTCACCTGCGTATTGTATGATTTATAGCAGGCTTGGCCGAAATAGCTCCATAATTGAGAAGTGGCTCTATCGATATATCCATCTGATCCAAGATGGCTTATGCGTGCATCAAAGCTCCAATGGTTTCCCAACATTCCTGATCCTACGCGGATTGTTTCCCTGTTGGTGTTATACATTCCGTATGCCCCCGAGAGTTCTGCGTAAGGCTTTTCTGATGGTGCATCAGTAATCATATTGATACTTGCCCCGAATGCTCCCGCTCCGTTGGTTGACGTTCCGGCGCCACGTTGAATCTGGACATCTCTGAGCGAGGAAGCAAGATCAGGCATATTGACCCAATAGACATTATGACTTTCAGGGTTATTGATGGGTACGCCGTTGGCTGTTACATTTATTCGGGAACCGTCTGTCCCCCTTACACGCATTGATGTGTAGCCTATGCCTGAACCGGCATCGGAGGTGGTTATTACTGAAGGTGTTGCCTGGAGAAGGTAGGTGATGTCGCGCCCGTCATTGTTTTCCAGGAGTTCTTTTTTGGAAATGTTTGTAAACGCGACCGGTGTGGTACGTGTGGCTCTATTGGCCACAACTTCCAATTCGTTAAGAACTGTAGCAATGGAGTCGGAGGAATCCACACCATTGCTTTCTGCGTGCGCAAGGATGCAACACGCTCCCATAGCAACGAAAGTTGCCGGAAAGATTTTTTTATCCATAATGATTTTCGCTACGCCGGTATTACCCGGATCAGGTTCAAAGGGTATGATCTCAGATCAGCAATACAGGCTCTCTTGCCTGGATCTCGGCTGAACACCCCTAAAAATTATAAAATTAATAACTCAGTCAGGCATTATACTTGCCATTTTCTGAGTTTACGTTGCAAAGGTAGGAATATTTACTTAACTAACCAAATTAAAATACAATTACGATTTTTTCCTTGCTTAGTATTGGAAGTGTTAATAGGGTTTATAAAATTCAAAGTAAAGAAGATACACTTCATTTGACAGTCATAAATTGGTTTTAACAACTTCCATTCATAAAATATGATAAAATATTTTGATTTATAAATAATTTGAATTACTTTTGCACTATGCATTATAATTCATATTGTGCATCATGTATTTGACATCCATAAATTGGCACAATAACATGAAGTGCTTGTTTTCTATGAATTAATGGTAAGGTCTGATAAAGATATAAAATTATATTTTTAATTTTAATGTAAAGGACATGAAACATCATTTATTATTATTGTTACTATGCTTCCTCGGTATATCCAATATACTGAAGGCAGAAAAAGTTGAAAGAGTCATTTTCAACTACAGTCTTGATAATTTTGAGATTCGTTATGAGAATGATGTTGTTTCTGTGGTGGGATGGCTTATCAATGCTGATCATATACCCTGTTCTCCTGCTTTGCCTACTTTATTTTATAGTGTATCTGTACCTAACGGTATGAGATATGCTGGGTACCGGGTTACAGTTCCGGATACTGTTGTGATTTGTACTAACAAACTTCTTGAAAGGAATTCCGATCCTATACCATACGGAGAGAAAAACAAGTACATTGGTAGTGTAAAAACGTGGGGAAAGAAAAAGGAAGTTTGTGATGACTTGAAAGGAATTTTTCCACCCGAAAAAATAATATGCGATGCCGATGGTTATATTTTATATCCATTTGAATATAATTCCGATACCAAGGAACTATTTTTTACCCCAACTGTAATAGTTGATCGAATCTTAGTTTCCGAAGATGATCTGAGAGATGTAAGCCAGATACAATCTTCTGAGGATACGGATGAAATAATTAGTATCAGTATTTATAACGGGGCTAAGGAAGTTGAATTGCAAGAGTAAGATTAGATAAAAATTATGTTGGGAATTAACATAAAAATTTGCTTAATCTAAAATAAGCTATAACCAAACATTGAGGTTACTCCATAGAGAATTAAAAGCAGCACTATTGCTAAAATGAAGTTGGCTATGAAGTTCAATCTTTTATCTTTTATAAGTTTGTTTATCCCTTGCTGAATAGGTGTTAAAAGAAGGGCATATATCAAACAGATTACCAATATTACGAACCACATACAAAATAAGTTTTTAAGGTTATTAATCAATTAAAATAGATCTTCAGAGCTTTATTTTTTCTTAGTGAATGAGAGGGGAGTGTTACTTCCTCCGCTTCTTTCAGCAATTCATTCTCTCTCTCCTTGCGAAGTGAGGAATGTGTCACGACTTTATTCGGATGAAGCCTTTCATAAACCTCTTTCATTGTTCCTTTAAATCTCCCAGTGACAATAAGGAAATCTATTCTCTCTTTTGGAATCTCAAATGACTCAGGAAGATCTTTATAATCCATAACACATATATTCATACCATTAATTTGATGAAGTGATATAGCATTCACTGGAATCTCAATGATCTTCTCTTCAAGACTGTCTGACATCTTAATTTCCACCTTTGGGTATGTATTGCATATCAATATTCCTTTTTCAAGTTTATTTGCCGGTAAAAGATATACAATTAAAAGGGAGCCTATGAGGAGGGAACATGATATGACCACACCCTTCTTAATCTGGTTTCTATATAAAAAGAATGCCAGGATGACGACACCAAATAGCCATAAGATAACTGACATTGCCGGAACATCAACTGATAGTGATGATTTATAGGCAAAAAAGGTTATTATCGATTTAAGGACCTCATATATTCTATCTGTAAATTGGTACAAGAAAGTGAAGTTAAATCCAATCATCCCTGATACCAAACATAAGAGCACCAGTACAACATAAAAAGGCAAGAAAGGAATAATCAAAAGATTGGAAGGAAGGAACATTGTTGGAAAACTCTGAAAGTAATAAGCCACAATAATCCAGGATGTAAATGTTGTGATAAGAGACGCGAGAATCAAAGCGAACAGGTAATAGATTTTCGGATGAGTTCTCCGATCGATAGGATTAAGCTTATCTGCAAATAAAATCAAAGAAGCAACGCAAACAAAACTTAATTGAAAACCGACTTCAAAAAATGCATTCGGGGAGAAAAGGAGGATTATAAATCCGGCAAGCGTAAGTGAGTTAAGGGCACTGTTTTTTCTTTCGAGCATAATGGCCACAATGAAGGCAGTGGACATTACGCATGCTCTCACAATTGAGGGAGACATGCCGGTTAAGAATGCATATAACCATAAAATTATAGCAGTGAGGAGAAATCGAATCTTGTATTTCCCTATAAAATTAAGTGGGAACAGAAGAAAAAGGAAAATACCGGCTATCACGCCAATATGCATCCCGCTAAGGGCTAAAACATGAGAGATGCCGGCATCAGCAAAAAGACTCCGAGTATTTTCATCAAGATAATTGCGGTCGCCTGCAAGGAGTGTGATTATAAACTGTCTCGTTTCCTTCTGGAGTGGTTGCTTCTCGATGAAAGCAACGAATTCATCACGCATACAGCTGGAAAGCGTCAGGAAGTCCGGCTCGTTGCCAGTCTTTATTAGTCTGTTTCCCGGAAGAGAGATTGAATAGAAAATTCCTCTTTTTTTCATTCCCTCTGCATATCCCTTGTGGAAAGAATTTTCAGAATCGACGATAGGCATTAATCCGGATAAAGGAAAGACAACAATATTGCCGGCAGATGTGCTCACTGCATCGGAATATGCAAGCAACCGGAAATTTCTCCATTTCCTTTTCTCTCCATATCTGTTATACGTAGAAAAGACCTCTATGGTCAACCTGTCTCCTGAAGTAGAGTTTTTTATTTCATATATTCTCCCTTCGGCCACAATCTCCTTCTCCAATTCATTTTTTGCAGGACATTGCGGTATAGATAAATTCTCATCAATAATTCCTATTCCGACGAACCAGAAGGCTATCCATAAATAATGAAGATGACTATATTTGAAGCTCTTTGCCGGAATCTTTTTAAATGAATTAATTCCGAAGTAAATGACCGAGCCCAAAATAATCATAGATGCTCCTACCCATAACCCGCATCCGAAAACCGTTAGCAGGATTCCGGTTGCAAGTGAAATGAATGGGAGGAGCATCGGGGCATTCATCTTCAGACTATTTCTGCCAAATTTTCCACGCTTCTTCCGCTTGCAGATGAAGCATCTCGAGACCATTCTTTACTGTCGCACCATAAGTAGATGATCTTCGCATAAATTCCGTTGTTTCCGGATTATAAACTAAGTCATAGCAAATGTGGCGCGATGTGAGAAAAGAATAGGGGATAGGCGGGTAGGTATCGGTGTGGGGATACATCCCTAAAGGAGTGGTATTAACTATCAGAAGATGATCAGAAATTATCTCTTCACTTAAATCATTGTATGATAATTCACCCTTTTTAGGTTTTCTTGAAACCTTTGTTGATACTATTCCCAGTTGCCTCAAAGCATATTCCACAGCCTTAGAGGCACCTCCTGTTCCAAGAATCAGGGCTTTACTTACATCGGGTCTTAGAAGCGGACGCAATGAGTCCCGAAAACCTATGTAATCACTATTGAATCCCTTAAGGTAAAGCTCATTTCCCCTTTCTTCTATCCTTATCACATTCACTGCACCAATTTCCTTAACGGCATCTGAAATATCATCAAGAAACCCCATCACTTTCTCCTTGTAAGGGATGGTGACATTTAGGCCCTTAAGATTATTCACTTCTTTAAGCAATGAAGGGAAAAGGTCAATATTTTCAATAGGAAAGGGGAGATAAACAGCGTCTATCTCCTCTTTCCTATATTTTTCAGTGAAATATCTTTGGGAGAAGGAATGACCTAAGGGATAACCGATCAATCCATATTTCTTTGTTTGGTTCATAGTCATTTCTTTTTTACCAAATTATGACTCTTTCCTCTTCTGGCCTATACATCTTATCTCCCGCCTTTATGTCAAAGGCTTTAAAGAATGGCTCCAGATTCCGAAGGGTCACATTGACACGATTTCTGCCAAGGGAATGAGGGTCAGACTGTGTACGGTCGAGAATCTCAGCATCCCTTATATTATCCGCCCAAACGTTTGCATACGACAGATAGAAACGCTGTTGCGGAGAAAATCCGTCGATCTCTTCCGGCGATTCATTCCCTCTTGAATCAAGATAGGCTGTCATGGCAATTCGGAGGCCGCCTTGGTCGGCAATATTCTCTCCGAGCGTGAAGCGTCCGTTGGCTTTAACCCCCGGTGCCACTTCAACGGCGTCAAATTGCGCAACAAGTTTATCGGCCAATTCATTAAATTTCTTTTCATCCTCTTCCTTCCACCATTCATTAAGGTTGCCGTCCTTATCGAATCGTCGGCCAGAATCATCAAAACCATGGGTCATCTCATGGCCTATAACAACCCCAATTCCACCATAATTCAAAGCGTCGTCAGCGTTTACATCAAAATAGGGAGCCTGCAATATTCCGGCAGGGAAGCAGATCTCATTGGAGGTAGGGTTATAATAGGCATTTACAGTCTGCGGATACATGTGCCACTCCTCCTTATCCACAGGTTTATTGAGTTTGCTGTAATTATCCTTCGCATACCATCGTGAGGCCCTGAGTAGATTCTCCTGAAAGCTCAGTTCTGGATCAACATCTATTTCAGAATAATCCTTCCATTTATCGGGATAACCGATTTTTACTTTAAATGATGCCAATTTTTCCTGAGCTTTCTCTTTGGTGGCTTCCGACATCCAGGAAAGATTGTCGATATGTTTACCCAATGCCTTGCGAAGGTTTTCCACTAAGTTAAGCATATAACGCTTGTTCTCTTCCGGGAAATATTTTTCAACGTAAAGTTTTCCTACAGCTTCTCCAAACATTGAATTGGCAACCCCCATGGCTCTTTTCCAACGAGGTTCCATCTCCTCCACGCCCGACATCACTTTACTGAACTCGAAAGAAGCCTTATAGTAATCATCACCTATGGAATCACCCGCACTTTCTATAATGTCCAGAATGAGCAGATCTTTTTTCTCTCTCTCCGAAAGAGTGGGAAGGTAGGAGTTCAGGAACTCCATAAATCTTGTGGATACGATATTTGCTTTATCAATCTCCTCTATTCCGATCCCTTTAAAATATCTCTCCCATTCTATATTGGGGTATCTCTCCTTAATTTCATCCATTGACATCATGTTATAACGGAGCAGGGGATTACGCCGTTCTTCACGAGTCATTTTGTGGCGAGCAAATTCAGTTTCAACTTTTATTAAGGTTGACCATATACGTTCGCGATCCTCTTCCTGATATCCGGTCAATTCAAGGATTCTCTTTATATAGATTTCGTAAGCTTTAAGGATTTCGTCATTTCGGTCACTTTTTTCAAGGTAATAATCCCGGTCTCCAAGTCCGAGACCAACCTCGCCTATGTGCAGCACATTCATATCCGAACGGCGCGCATCTGTGCCGACACCGGTGCCGAAGAACGGGGAGGCGATTCCATTGTGCATCCAGGATATAATGTCGGTAAACTCATCGGGTTTGTAAGTCTCAATTTTCTCAAGCATCGGAAGAATAGGTTTTGCCCCGAGGCTGTTGATCCTTTCGGCATCCATTGCCATATTATATATGTCGCTCACCTTTTGAGCAATGCTCCCCTTTATTTTGGATTCCGGATTTTCAGAAAGATTCATTATTAAATCTTTCAGTTGCTCACGTGCATTCTCCCTCAGAAGGTCGAATGTCCCGAAGCGAGCAAATTCTCCTTTCAAAGGATGGGCCTCTTTCCATCCTCCGCAGGCATACATATAAAAATCTTCTCCGGGATTTATTGATAGATCGAGATTATCGGTCTCGATTCCATATTTTTTTGTTATATCTGATGTTGTTTTCATTTTGGTCAATTTGATAGTTCGTCTAATTCCAATTGGGCTATCTCCCATTTACTCATGGTTTCTTCAAGCTTGGTTTGAACATCGGAATATTCTTTAAGTGTGTCGGCAGATGTGTCGCCTCCGGCAATCTTGTCCTCCAATGTTTTCATTTTTGTTTCAAGACTCTCCACTTCTGCTTCTAATTTGGCCACTGATTTCTCAGCCTTATTCCTTATGCGGGCTTTCTCTTTCTGCTCGGCATAGTTAAGTTTGCCGGCAGAAATATTCGGGGTGCCGGAATTTGCAGGGGAATTTGTTTTGTCGGCCTGCTTGCCATTGTTATATGAAGCCTGCTCAAGCTCCGACAGACTTTCCATATTCTTTTTTTCAAGGAATTCATAGATACCTCCCAGATTCTCCCTTACTTTTCCTCCACCGAACTCATATACCTTATCAACAAGACCATCTAAGAAAAACCTATCGTGACTCACCACTATCACCGTGCCATCGAATTCTTTGATAGCGTTTTTAAGTATATCTTTTGTACGCATATCAAGATGGTTGGTGGGTTCATCGAGGATAAGGAAATTGACAGGTTCAAGAAGCAGCTTGATCATGGCCAACCTTGTCTTTTCACCTCCCGACAACACTTTGACTCTTTTGTCGGAATCTTCACCGCCAAACATGAATGCTCCAAGGATATCTCGTATCTTAGTCCGGATATCACCCGTGGCAACATTGTCGATTGTTTCAAATACAGTCAAATTCTCATCGAGGAGCTGGGCCTGATTCTGCGCAAAATATCCTATCTTTACATTATGACCGATCTTTAATACCCCGTTATATGGAATCTGGTTCATAATGCATTTCACCAATGTGGATTTTCCTTCGCCATTCTTACCAACAAAAGCCACTTTTTCACCCCGGCGAATAGTCATCTCCACGTTTTTGAACACATTGTGTTCTCCATAACTCTTTTCAAGATTTTCCGTTATTAGTGGATAATCACCCGATCTTTCCGCCGGTGGAAACTTTAACCTAAGATGAGAATTATCCACTTCATCAACTTCAATGGGAATGATTTTCTCAAGTTGTTTTATGCGGCTCTGAACTTGCACCGCCTTTGTGGCTTGATAGCGGAATCGCTCGATAAAGCTCTTTATGTCGGCAATCTGTTTTTGCTGATTTTCGTATGCCCGCCTCTGCTGCTCCACACGTTCGGTGCGGAGTTCAACAAATTTTGAATAATTTACCTTATAATCGTAGGCTTTCCCACAAGAAATTTCAATTGTGCGCCCTGTCACGTTGTCAAGGAAAGCACGGTCGTGGCTAACCAGGACCACGGCCTTGGCTTTAGTCTGCATAAACCGTTCCAACCATTGGATTGACTCTATGTCGAGATGGTTGGTTGGCTCGTCAAGAAGAAGCACGTCGGGACGTTGAAGCAGTATCTTTGCCAGCTCGATCCTCATTCTCCACCCTCCTGAAAATTCTGAGGTTGGCCGGTTGAAATCATTTCGAGAAAAGCCCAGACCAATGAGGGTGCGCTCTATTTCTGCCTCCATATTGTCGGCTCCCTCAATATTTATCCGCTCATTCAGATGCTCTATCTTTTCAATGAGCCGAGCATATTCAGGCGATTCATAATCTTCGCGATTACAGAGTTCGGCATTTGCTTTTTCTAATTCTGACTTTAGTTCGGAAATATGCGAAAAAGCTTTTTTTGTCTCTTCTAAAAGTGTGGTCATATCGGCAATCTCCATTTGCTGAGGAAGATAACCGATGGTTACATCATTGGGTTTACTCACAGAGCCTGTGGTGGGCTGCTGCAACCCTGCCAAGATTTTAAGAAGGGTGGATTTCCCCGCACCGTTTTTCCCGACTAAAGCTATCTTGTCGGTTTTATTGATCACAAAGCTTATATCGTCGAATAGGGGACGGGCAGAAAATTCAACACCTATGTTATTAATGGAAATCATAAGGCAAAATTAACTAAAAAAGATGATGTGTCAAAATTCAGATTTTTTGACACATCATCCTTTAATGTCACTAAGAAGTGGGTGAAAAGCAAATTACATCATTCCGCCCATTCCGCCCATTCCGGGAGCACCCATCGGTGCGGCGGGAGTTTCCTCTTTCTTCTCTGCGATTACACATTCTGTGGTGAGGAACATTCCGGCAATGCTTGCTGCATTCTCAAGAGCCACACGGGTAACCTTGGCGGGATCAATCACACCTGTTGAGAAGAAATTCTCGTATGTATCAGTGCGTGCATTGTAGCCGAAGTCGCCTGTGCCTTCTTTAACCTTCTGAAGGATTACGGCTCCTTCAACACCGGCATTCTCCACAATCTGACGCATTGGCTCTTCAATGGCCCTACGGATAATGGCAATACCTGTGTTCTCATCGTCGTTATCGCCTTTGAGCTCGTCAAGAGCCGGGAGACAGCGGATATAAGCTACACCACCACCGGGAACTATACCCTCGGCAATTGCCGCACGGGTTGCGGAAAGGGCATCGTCAACCCTGTCTTTCTTCTCCTTCATCTCAACCTCAGAGGGAGCTCCGATATAAAGAACAGCAACACCGCCGGCGAGTTTGGCGAGACGTTCGTGAAGTTTCTCCTTATCATAGTTGGATGTTGTGGTCTCGATCTGACTCTTTATCTGCGCAATGCGAGCTGAAATGGCATCTTTTGAACCGGCACCGTTAACGATAATGGTATTGTCTTTGTTTACAGTTACTTTCTCAGCTGTACCGAGATCGTTAACAGTGGCCTGAGCAAGCTGCATACCTTTGATCTCGCTTACAACAACACCTCCGGTGAGGATGGCGATATCTTCAAGCATCTCTTTGCGACGATCGCCGAAGCCGGGAGCTTTGACAGCACATATCTTCAAAGAACCGCGGAGACGGTTCACAACCAAAGTGGCAAGAGCCTCATTATCCACATCTTCAGCAATGATGAGAAGAGGGCGCCCCGACTGTGCTACTGCTTCCAAGATGGGAAGCATATCCTTAAGGTTTGAAATTTTCTTGTCATAGAGAAGGATATATGGTGAATCCATCTCGCATTCCATCTTTTCGCTGTTGGTAACGAAATAGGGGGAGATATAACCTCTGTCGAA
This sequence comes from uncultured Porphyromonadaceae bacterium, assembly GCA_947174305.1. Lineage (GTDB taxonomy): Bacteria > Bacteroidota > Bacteroidia > Bacteroidales > Muribaculaceae > Lepagella. The sequence goes on from CAMWIH010000057.1 coordinate 12,619, forward strand.
TTGCATACCCTCCACAACCTCAACGGTTGTTTCAGTGCCTTTGGCCTCCTCAACAGTGATCACACCCTCTTTCTTAACTTTCTCCATTGCCTCGGCAATGAGTTTACCAATCTGTTCGTCATTGTTGGCAGAAACGCGGGCCACATTCTCAATCTTGCTGATATCGTCATCCACTTCCTGAGCCTGTGCCTTTATACCTTCAACAACCTTTGATACGGCCTTGTCAATACCGCGTTTCAGATCCATTGGATTTGCACCGGCAGCCACATTCTTCAAACCTACATTTACGATGGCCTGAGCCAATACGGTAGCTGTTGTGGTGCCGTCACCGGCCTGATCGCCGGTCTTTGATGCAACCTCTTTTACAAGCTGTGCACCCATATTCTGGAAGGGATCCTCAAGTTCAACCTCTCTGGCCACAGATACACCATCCTTGGTGATATGAGGAGCACCGAACTTCTTTTCAATGATTACATTACGCCCTTTAGGACCAAGTGTTACTTTAACAGCGTTGGCAAGTGCGTCAACACCGTTTTTCAACTCTTCACGAGCTTTGATATTAAATTTTATTTCTTTTGCCATATCTTTATAGAGAAAATCTCCTTAATTTTTAATTGTCCAAATCTATCCTTTAAAATTTCCTAATCAATTTTAATCCCCGAGACCAGGAAAGTTCCTTACTCCACAACGGCGAGCACATCGCTCTGGCGCATCATAAGGTATTTAACTCCCTCAAATTCAATCTCCGTACCTGAATATTTGCCATAAAGAACAGTGTCACCTTCCTTGAGAATCATCTCTTCATCCTTGGTGCCTTGACCTACGGCTATAACTTTACCTTTCAATGGTTTCTCTTTTGCAGAATCCGGAATGATGATACCGGCCATAGTTACTTCCTCTGCAGCGGTGGGCTCGATAAGGACCCGGTCCGATAAAGGTTTTATATTCATAATTCTTTAATTTTATTTGGATTATTTCTATCTTTTTTCTAATCTAAATTAGATATTGCAAAAAGTGTGCCAATATCTGAAATCCCCATTAACCGTCCTGTTGTTCCCACTTGAAGAATGCAGCTCTTTTCCTTAAACAAAAAACAACAATAACCAAAAAAACAACAAGTCGGTTAAACAATATTAAACAACAAGTAGGTGACAGATTATTACCATCACCTACTTATTAAACGCGTAAAGAAAAAAAAGGTTTTTCTTACTTTTTCTGTAACATGTAAATTATTTCTGGAGAATATAAGTTCTATGTGGAGCTAACAGACCTGTTAGTTTGCCATTCTTAACCTTAAATTCCTTATTATATACCACATCTTTGTAAGTTCCGTTTGGAAGACCGGTTGGGAGGTTTACGGCATTAGCTGATTTGCTGAGATTGATCACTGCTGCACCTTTCTTCCCGCGGTTAACAACGATAACGTCGCCGGCAGGGGAGAACTGCAAATCCTCTTTCTGGCCAGCCATAGCGGTCCTGAATTTATTTACAGCGGCTACTTCAGGATGGAAGAACTCATCATTACCTCTGGCTCCCAACACATTATCACCCCAGTAAGCCTGGCGGGTAGAACCTGCCGGACGGCTGAAGAATAGAGGAACGCCATTCTGACGAGCTGTCAGGAATACCCACCCGGTTCTGATCTGATCATCAGTAAGATGTGCCGATTCATGGGCATTTGCGTAAGTGTCGTGGCTTTCAACCCATGTGGTAAGGAATTCGGGAGCAGCTTCGTGATGCCAGTTAACAAGATCGAGACCCTTCACTGATCCTTTTTCAAGAGCTTCACGAAGAATGTGACCATAACCGGATGCTGTTTGACCAAAATAATCAGCATATTCGGCCTCCGGGACATTGCGGTCCTGCAACACTTCACCATAAACGAACAAAGAGTCGTATGGCACGGCCAATTTAACTCCATTTACCGCTTTACGTCCGGTGGCAACATCCCAGAAATCATTCTCCTTCACTCCGGCAGCGCTGTCAACAGGATCTGAATGAACGCCAATATGCTTTGCTGTGTCGTAACGGAATCCCTTTACTCCTAAAGAAAGGAGGTCGTTGACAAACTCCATATAATATTGCTGAAATTTCGGGTTCTCAGTGTTCACATCAGGAAGACCTCCGGAACCCCACAATGTGCATTCAAGGCGGTCGTTATAGTCTCTTACAGGTTGTAGTCCTTGGGAATGAAACATCTTATCTCTTCCGCCAACAGCCTTGTAAAAATCTTCAGATACCGCATCAATGTCAAAGGCGGTATGGTTCGGAAGGACATCGACAATGACTTTGACGTTATATTTGGCCGCTGAATCCATCATCTGCTTCATCTCCTCTCTCGTGCCGAGAATGTTGTTTCCGATTTTCCAATCAGTGGGCTGATAATAGTAATACCAGTTACCCTCAGTCTCGTTTTCATCGAAGATTTTTTTCCCACTGCCTTCAGGAGCATAACAATTCTGAACAGGGGAGGTCTGAATCATCGTGAATCCGGCATCAGCGATTTTTTTCATATTCTCGCCGATTGTGGGGAAGTTCCAGCTCCAAACGTGAAGAATGCTTTCTGTATTGACTGCATTCGGATTAACTGTCACTCGGTCTTTTGCC
>CAMWIH010000058.1 GCA_947174305.1 uncultured Porphyromonadaceae bacterium
TATCCTTTATCTGCTCCATCGCCTTCCCGGCACTGCTGTCTATCTTGAACTCGAAGATATAGACGCGATGTGAGGTCTCGACCGTGAGGTCGATGCGACCGTCTGATGTGCGACGCTCCATGCGAGCGAAGAAGCCCAGCAGAGTGAACAGGAGATACACCGCATTCTGGAAATGGCTCTCGGCGCTACCCTTCTCCGAATAAGGCACGCCGGCCACAAGGCTGTCCATGCTCTCCATGAACTTCTCCGGCTTCCCGTCGCGCACAGCACGGATGAAGTCGGCCATCGTGAATCCGGAGCCGGGCATCATGTCGGGGATGTAGCTTTTCATCAGGAACTTCAGGAAGCCTTCCTTCACCTCCTCGTTGGGATAGTCAAGCAGGTAGCTGTCAACGTCGCGGTCGTAGCCCTTGATGGTGAGGTAGCCGGACTGGTAGAACACCGGAACAGGGTTGCTGTCGAGAAGGCCCGCGGATTCCAGTTCTGTCCTGTCCATCTCCACCGGGGCGAGGTCGCTGAACTGGCGATTGATCTTGCCCAGTAGCGTGACAAGGTAGGTAGGTGTGCCGCTCTCGAACCAGAAGCTCCCAGGATCCTCCCTCTTGAAGGTGTTGACAAGGCTGAACGGGTTGTAGATATCGGGGGAAGTCCGGGAGAAGTGGTAGCCGTCGTAGCGTTTTTTCAACAGCGCAACGGTCTCCTCCTCACTCTTTCCCAGCGTAGCCCCTAATTCAAATATCCCTTCCTTGAAATAAGTTAGCAATTCTTCGGACGTAACCCCGCATATCCCGGAATACTCCGGCGCAAATGAGATGTCCTCAAGATTGTTGAGGTCGGAGAAGATCGACACCTTGCTGAAACGCGCCACACCGGTGATGAATGCAAGCTCTATATAGCGATCCTGGGTCTTGAGATTTGAATAGAAGGATTTCAAGGTAGCACGGTAGCATTCCGCAAGCTCGGGGCGACCTATGGTGTTGAGCAACGGCTTGTCATATTCATCGATCAGGATGACGACCTTCTTCCCCGTCTGCTCGCAGGCTTTGCGGATCACGTATGCGAACCTCTCCTCCACATCGCGGTCACTCTTTTCATTCCCATATCTCTCCTCCCAGTATTCGAGGTGAGCGTTAAGCTCCTTTATCAGGGAAGTCTCGTCCTGGTAATTCCGGCTGTTAAGATCGAGATGGAACACCGGATGCGGTTCCCAGTCTTCGGTGAGGCTGTCAAGGGCAAGGCCTCTGAAAAGATCGCGGCGCACCTCATAATAGGACTCCAGCGTAGAAAGGAAGAGGCTTTTGCCAAACCGGCGCGGACGCGACAGGAAATAATATCCGCCTGTCTTTACAATATCATAGACATAAGACGTCTTATCAACATACAAATACCCGCCCTCAACAAGTTTTTCAAAACTCTGTATCCCTATCGGATATTTTATTTCTGCTCTTTCCTGGCTCATTTATACCTCCCTTTGCTCATTAACATATAAGTTATCGCAAAGATAGCATTTTATGTTGTTTATTGCAATACCCTGAACTTTTTCTCTCCCGTGACGTTATAATAGATGAAAAGTAAATCGTTTCATGATGTTAGGTTAGTTTAGTAAAGTATTATGGAAAACATTCGAATGCGGTGAGTCGTGACGACCCACCGCATTCGGTGTTATTATTCGAAACTTTCTCTTATAGTTGATAAGGAAACCTTTAAATCAGCTAATTCCTTTCTCTTAGTAATAGAAAACGGGCGCACCCTCCACAGGATGCGCCCATTTGTTTATAATTTATGAAAGTTCGGATAAATGCCTGGTTACGGAAGCTTGGAATATTCCTCATCGGTCACCGGCTCAAGCCATACATTCTCGCTCTCCTCTCCGGGAACTGCAAATGCAAGGTGAGCAAACCATGAATCCTTGGCCGCTCCATGCCAGTGCTTCACGTTGGCCGGGATGTTGATGACTGTGCCGGGGAGAATCTCAACCGGATCTTTCCCCTCTTCCTGATACCATCCGCGTCCGGCCACTCCAACGAGCATCTGGCCTCCACCTTTCTCAGCCTTATGTATGTGCCAGTTATTGCGACACCCGGGCTCGAAAGTGACGTTCGCGAAGGGAATCTGCTCAGTCGCCACCTGTGCCAAATAGCTGTTGCCTATAAAATATTTGGCGTATGCCGTGTTAGGTTCGCCAATAGGGAAGATCATCGAACGGGCAAACTCTGCCTTGGCATCATCCCCCTTGATGTCGTCATTCCACACATCTTTTGCCAGACGGAAAGCAGCCCAAGCTTTAGGCCACCCGGCATAGAAAGCTATGTGGGTGAGAATCTCGGCAATCTCCGTGCGGGTAATGCCATTCTTCTTAGCCTCCTGAAGATGATACACAAGAGATGTATCGGTGATGCCCATGGAGATTAGCGAGGTGATGGTCACCAGACTGCGGTCGCGTAGCGAGAGGAGGTCGTTACGGCTCCACACCTCCCCGAAGAGGATGTCATCATTGAGATGAGCAAATTCGGGCGCGAACTCACCGAGCTGTTGACGGCCTGCTGTCTGAACTATTTTCTGTTGTGCCATAATTGGTGTTAATGTAATTACGCTTAAAATGAATGTGATTATTACGCGATTCATTGCGAGTTAGTTAGAATTTTGTGATTTTTAGAGATACTGCAAAATTAGTTACTGAAAATAAATATGAAGCAACAAATATCACTGAACACTAACCATTTTTTTAGATACACGGTAATAAACCTCCTCTTCTACCCTCTTTAAGGCTACGATACGTAATCAGATGTCCTTACCACATGTTTGATTACACGGCGAATCGTGCTCCATTTAGGGAATATTGCAAATGGCCTTGCCAAATTGCCGCTGATAAGTATAAGGGAAAGGGATGCCAGAGCGATGATAAGCAACCAACCATATATCTCTTTCATTGACACGACCAATGCCTGAATCTGCACCATTCCGTACAGACGGTCAAGTGGAGCCCCGATAATATCAGTGTTGGCATTCGTGATGGTTGCCCCAAGCAGAGCGGCATTTTTCGCCACCGTGTGTCGCAACAGTTCTCCGATTATGGCGGGTCCGAGTGTCGCACCCATCACGGCACCCGTAAAGCCATTGATTGTGAGTGCCTGCGGAAAAACCTGAAAAGGCAATCCTCCCTGCACTATCGAGGTCAGGAATACAATTGAAATTATGACAGAGGCCGCTCCCCTTAAGAAAAGGGGGATGAAAAGCATCTCTTTCTCTACGCCGTAATCTATGAAGAAATAGAAATATGCAAGATACATTGCTGCAAGTGCGAACGCTATCAGGGTCATGGTCTTGTATCTCCACTTTCGCAAAGCAAACGTCAGATATGTAAAAGCACATCCCGCAATTATACCGAAAAACACATACCAATTGAGGTCAATGAGGTTTGTCTCGTCAAACCCGAGAATATTTGCGGCATAACTATGCTCAAACACGTGTTCAGTGGCCATGAGCGTAAAGAACACCAGATATATGCCCGTGGCGCGTATTACGTTTCGGTTCTTCATCGCGCGAAAGCTGATATACGGGTGATGCAGGAATGATGCGCGCCATAGGTTTATAACCAGGCAGGCAAGCCCTATAAGCGTGGCGCCGATGATCTCCCTCGCATCCCACCAATCGAAATAATTGCCATAAACACAGATGAAGGTGAAGCACATCATGAAGCCTGCCCACAATATGGCTCCAATCCAGTCGATACCGAGCAGAGGTATGAACATCGGCCCGCGCACAGGCTTTACAAGAATCAAGACCATCACGATCATCAAGGCGAGCAATCCCGTCATTATCCAGTGCATATATTCCCATTGGAATGAAAATGCCGTATATACAGTGGCAATACCGCTTAGCTGAATCACGCTGTCAACGATTATATACACGTAGCAGAAGAAAATAGCCATATCCCTTACGGGTGTAAGCCACAGCTGGATGGTGGAGTTGCACGCCAATGTGGCTTGCATGCGAAACCAGCCGGCAAAAAAACAGGTGATCACAAGCACGGGCACCGACGTGGTACTGGCACATATCAGGTTGGCCACGATGAGCACAATTGCACAAACCAACAGCTGGATGCGCGTGGAAAACCTGAACTTTATGCGGAACATCACAGCGAAATTTATAGCCAGCCCTATAAGCGAGGCATATCCCGCCATCAGTATATCCTCCTGCATCATTGCGGTGGTCCCGACCATATCGGATGCGGCCGCGAGATAAACACCCCCTGAAAACTGCACTATAAGGACAAAGAAAATGAACAGATACGGCTTCAGCCGTCTTGGAATAAAATTCGGGACTTCCGGTATGTCGAACGGCCCCGATGGAGCATGCCAATCCGCCATATCAATACATAACGCAACATTCCACATTCATCCCGGCACGCAACTTGGCCATATTCTCCGGCTTATTGTCGCCGCTGAATTCTATTCTCACCGGAACACGCTGACGCACTTTCACAAAATTACCGGCAGAATTATCCTGAGGCAACAATGACAGTGATGCCCCGGTTGCCGTAGATATGGATTTCACCTTGCCGGTGAAGGTCACTCCCGGAATCGCATCCACCTTCATCTCTACGGAGCTTCCCGGTGCAATATGGCATAATTGCGTCTCTTTATAATTGGCAGTGACCCATATATCCTCCGTATCTACAATATCAAGCAATGTCTGGCCCGGTTGCACGAGCTGACCTGCTTGTATCTCCTTGCGTGAAGTATAGCCATCGCACGGTGCGGTAATCACCGTGTAACTTAGGTTCAGTTCTGCAGTCTCAAGCAGAGCCTTCGCCAGTTCGATACCGGCATCAGACTGAGATATGCGCTGACGGTTTATATCCACCACTGCAGAGGTTGCCGAGCGTTGGCGCGACAGCATTTCATAGCGGGCCTTTTTCGCTTCATAATCGGTCTTTGCTCCGTCATATTGCTGACGGGTGACGGCATCCTGCGCCAATAGCTTTTCATAACGTGCCAGGTCGGTAGCCGCCATTTCCATCAGCACCTTTGCTTCGGCAATCGAAGCCTCGCTGACAGCAACATTGGCTGAAGCTGAAGTTACGGAGCGGTCGGCGACATGCCGTCCGGCAAGGGCGTTCTGATAATCTGCCTGAGCACGCGCCACATTCAGCCGCATATCGGCATCGTCAATAATTACAAGAGTGTCACCCTTTTTCACCGGCTCATATTCGTTGAAGCGGATCTCTTTAATGTAACCCTGCACACGACTGTTTACAGGAACTATTTGCTGGCATACCTGCGCATTGTCGGTGAACTCTACATTTCCAAGGTGAATGAAGCGTGATCCAACCCATATAGAAGCTATGGCGATCACCGCGATTGTGATTATATAGGAGAGTATCTTTTTGTTTCGGTGTTTCATATTTTTCCGGTGGTGAACAATAGTTTATAATAATAATAGATGATATTGATGCGGGCGTTGACGAGTTGTTGCTCAGCATCGAGTTTTGAATTGGCCGCATCGAGCATATCGGTGATGAGAGCCATGTCGGCGGAATAGCGTGTAGAGGTGATGCGATAGTTACGCTCGGCAAGCTCCACACTCTTCTGCCGGGTTTTCAGTTCTTCGTATGCCTCGAGATACCGCACGTGATCGGCATTTACAGCAAGTGTCACATCCTCGCGTGTCGCGTCGAGTTGTTCAAGGGCTTTTTGCGTTGCCGCATGGCTTCTGGATAGCGCCTTGTTACTTTTATAGAGCGAAGAAATGTTATAATTTATGCCGACCCCTACATACCAATAGCTGAGGTTACGGTTGATAGGAGGCACCTCCACAAGAATGGGTCCATCCATGCTCCAGGCTGCCTGCAGTCCTATCTTCGGCAAGCGTTCAGAACGCACAAGCGATTCAGCCTTCCTGCTTATCTCCACCCCTGATTGGGCGAGTTTCAGAGAGGGGGAATTTGCCTCTGCCTCTGTCTGCCACCATGCCACGCCCTCTTTCGGCAATGAGCGTGCGAGGATGGTGCTATCAGGGAGAATCACGGTGCCTTCCGGGAGTCCCGCGGTCGTTACAAGATTGGTATTGAGAATGTCTATCGTATTGTTGATTCTTACAAGTTGCAGCTCAAGATTGGAGACAAGCAGCTCATATCTTGTTATGTCGTTCTGCAATGCCGTGCCTTGTTCATATCTCGCCCTCATCTCTTGAAGCACTTTTTGCGCGGCGGCAATGTTTCCCTCCACCACACGTCTTAGGTTATTGTACTTATAAATATCAAGATAAAACCCGGTAAGCTGAAAGCGTATGTGGTCTTGCTGGAAATCGGTGGCATATCTTGCGGCTGTAGATTTCAGTTCGGCCAGTTCAATGGCGTTCGTCACGGCTCCGCCGGTATAGACCGGCTGAGTGATATTGACCGACAAAGTGTTTCCGAAATGTGGAATCGGAGCTTTCTGATAATCGCTGAAATTGCGTTTGGTGGTGAAACCGTCTCCTATATAACTTAAGGATAGGGAAGCAGAAATATCGGGTAAACGCCCTGAACGGGCCACGCTAATTTCGCGTTCGGCTTCAATCTGTGCAGTGACAGATGGGCGGAGTTGCACACTATTGGTTTCAGCGGCATTAAAAATCTCTTCAAGAGTAAGGACCGACTGACCGTAAGCACACACCCCCGCGCTCGACAAGACTATCGACAACAGTCCTGTGAGCAATCGAAGATTGTTCATAATGAATTTTTTAGAAATAATTGCAGATGAATTTGTAATCTCAACATCTACTGCTGAGACAGGCCTCTTTATATAGAAGCCTCAACCGGAGCGGTGCTTTTCCAGTTTTCGAGATATCCCCAGTTAGTCACTCTTGGGGCTGATGTTTCATTCTTCTTGGATATACGGTTCATTTAGACGCAACTCTTTGTGAATTGCACTGCAAAATTACTAAAAAATAAAAACAAAAAGTATTTTAAAGAATAAAAATTTAACTCAAATTACCTTCATCTACCGCAGATGGATAGGAATTTTATCTTACTATTATATTGTGGAGCCCCGTATTGTCTGCCGGTCCGCTCTGCTCTCCGTTCCATTTATATTCTCCCATATGCCTACCCTTTTTGTCATGGAGTTCGAAATAAATATCAGGCTTTTCAAAATCAATGCTTATATAGGCATTCCGCTTCGAAAACTTAGCGGGGTGATAAATTCTTCTGTACTTGTCTGGAGTCTTGTTTGTTTTAGACAGTCCTTCATCCAATTCCCAGCCGTTAAGCTGAGCAATTACATCGGCAACCTCTGACAATATCGAGATTTTCTGCTCCGGATGATCCTTTATATGGTCCAGCCTATCTTTGTTGGTCGTATGATAGGCTGTTGTTAGCCCGACATTCCACAAGGGAGATTGAATTGGATCGTGTTTCTTACATTCCTTGCGTGAAACAAAGTTTAGTGGATGCAATGCCTCCCGATTATCTTTTACCTTATCTTTGTCATATAAATTTAGGATACTTCTTTCTCGGCCATCCTTAGTTCCTTTGATCTCATGCGTCTCAAACTCTTCACCGAATGTGAAGCTAACGGCACACATTGAGTATTCACAAGCATTGCCAAGCAAGACAGATTCTTTTCCTGAACTTGTATGGAGAAACACGTGGCTCCCATCAATTTCAGCTTCATTGTTTATATAATTGGCCAGCTGTCTTATCAGATTACGTTTGTCAAAATTGAAATCCGGCTTATACTCACATTCTGCAACTTTAATGTCACATATACTCAACCCTCCGAGCTTTCTATCCAAAATGATATTGACGTGACCGTAAATATCTTTCAAATGCTTCAACAGGTCAAAAATCCTTATGACCTTGTCAAAGTTCTCAGCCAAGCAGATCGAGGCATCTCCGCATGAAAGATCATTAAAATATAGCTTCATGTCGTCAACGGATAATTTCTTTCAAGGCGTTCTCCCATTCATCAAAAAAGCCGGGAGGCCATTTGTCAAGAGAGCCATCATCGTGCAACTCTATTTCTGTTACGGAATGTTGGTCTTCATCTTGTTCGATGAAGTTAAGGGAAACATTAGTGGCCTCAATCAAGCCATTCTTTGCCGCGACCCTTATGCCGTTAAGCAAATGGTCACTGTGAGTTTCCACTATGATCTGCATCCCACCCTGCGCAGCAATAGCGAGAAATCTGCCTATGCGGAACTGCGCTTTAGGATGCAGATGAGCTTCCGGATTCTCTACAATAAGCAATGAACCCGGTGTAGCTGTCAGGACACCAAGAACTATCGGAAGTATGTAAGTGTTACCAAAGGCCATGTTCAATGCCTGGACAGGGCCAGTTGATGGAGTGCTGAACATAAGCTTTGCCTTCCCTTCCGACGGATTGCCGTCAGCACTCACCGAGACAGACATTCCAAGTATATCTGTCATCCATTCGTTCAGATTTGCAGCTACTCCGGGCTTATTATTTAATCTCAGAGCCTCGATACCGACTGTCTCATTATTATCGAGTGCTTCCTGCAATCTGAATACCGTGCGATGACCTGAGCTATCTCCTAAACGGCTGTCAAACCGTTCATCATTACCTTTAAGGTACTCATTCCTTGGAGTCAATCTATTGGCATTGAGATACACAAAATCATCTTGGAAAAGTGCCGATTTCGAAATGGCCTCAGGGAAATTATCTGAAAGCTCACACGCAGGCTGTTTGTCTGCCTTCAAAGCATCCGGAATCGATATTTCCATATCTTCTTCCAAAAGATCATCATAAATGGCAATCCTTATATCGGCAGACTCACTTCGCGCATAGCGAACCTGATCCAGACTTACTAAATTTATCAATTTGTCGTCTAATCGCAAACGACCATTGGATTGTATATCTTGTTTGCTTTGTGCCAAAAGGAGCATTGCCTGTATGATACTCGACTTTCCCGCAGCGTTGCCCCCGGTTATGACAGTCAAAGGGCGGACACGAAGAGACTCTTGCTCGAAACATTTGAAATTTTTTAAATCTATCGTACGTATCATCTCACAATACTTTTGAAGATTGCACTTGATTTTACTGCATAATCCCTGAAAAGATGGCCAACTCCAATCCTGCTGTTTTTTTTCCAAGCCCTCTCAAATCTTTTCAAGAAAGCCTCTTTATCAAATTTATCCACTGATGGATACAAAAGAGAAGTCACTATCGTGAATATCGTTTTTTTCTTATATGTCCACTCCTCCTGTTCATTTAAAACCTCCTGAATATCATGAGCCATCACAGGGAGTGCATCTCTGGAAATAGACTTGTCATGGCTAAAAAATTCATAAGCCACTTCAAACCTCTCTAACATGATGCATTCCAGCATATCGAACCTCGTGCCGCTAAGATTAACATTAAGTTCAAATTTACCTGTTCTAAAGCGTTGAGCAAAAAGAACCGCAACCATTATTTGCCATAGCAAATGAGAATCTTCAATGTCGAGACTATAGGCAAAAGCTTGAATTTTACGGAATGAGTCTGGATAAACGGCCTGCGTACACCTCCATAATTCTTTCTCTTTCCCTATTTTCAATAAAGAAGAACCGTATATCCCCAGCTTATGGATAGGAGATGTATCAGGGTTAATGATGGTGCCTATGATTTCAAGGTTATATAGACGTCCCCTCAAATGAAGAGGCAGCGCATCGAATGAAGCATTTGCATATTCACTTATGTCAAAGTTCACATTTTTAAGTGAAAAAGAGTTTGTAACGTATTCGTAAATTGTGCTGATCAATTCGGCACCATCCACTAAATACCATACAGACTCAGAACCATCAATAATAATTGAATCAGCGGGCAAACCGAGCAACAGGCACTCAATGACACGCGACTTGTGAGAAATACTCCATTTTTTAAATGGCTTGTCGCCAACTAGACGGAGCTTCCTCTCCTTAAGCATGTCAATAAGTTCCGAAACTCGGAAAATTCGAGTACGGAACATAGTGCTTGCCATTCCAAATCGTTGTGGCTGCATATTAAGGGATTGCTCAAGCCTATCCTCACTCATAGCGATGGGAACATAACAATTGGTATGTTATGCAAAGATAACAATAATTACCAACTTGGCAAAAAGCAAAATTCTCTATGAATTAATATTATCAATCTTCAGCGAACCCGATTGTTACAAAACTACCAGAGGGTTGGTGATTCTACACATGAATAAAAATGTATAGAATCTTGTGCGGCTAATGATTATTTCTTATCTTTGCATCAATGATGAAAGTAGCGAAAGGGAGTTGCTAAGATTCTTCGTCCGGACGTTTACCATACTATTCTATGTTTTTTCGCGGAGAAGCGTATAACAATACATTAACGAATTCCGGAATCATCCATATATGCGCTCCGGCAAACAAAGATTTATAGAAAATGAAAAGAATAGATTTTGTAAGACTCCGCAAAAGAGCAGGTATAAGTCAGCGTGAACTGGCCGACCTTCTGCAGGTGCGTCCCAGTTTTATTTCTGCAATTGAAAATGGGAAAAGCCGGATGCCGGATGAAAAACTTGACAAAATCAAGGAGATATTCGAACTCGACGACCTTGACGACTATATGGTAGAGGAATATTCTGAACCGGCAGTTCCTCCACACACACATCCCATGGATCAAAAAGACACTCTCGCTCAGCTTCTAAATCATTTCCATGATCTTGCCCATCAACGTGAAAGAGGACATTCCGATCAGGATGTGGCAAAGGATGCAAGAATCGACTTCCTCACCAAGCGCAACGACCGCCTTTCGGAACGCATTGATGACCTACGCGACAAGGTGGACACTCTGCGTGAGGAAAATATACACCTTAAGGAACTCTTATTAAAAAACGGCATACAATACTGATATTGATAATAAACTTACAGGTACACTCGACACGGGAGACCCTTTTTATTATCTGTTTTTAACTTCGACAATATATTCCTCCGGGGTAGCGGCAAGCACTTCAGCTTTGAATCCCCAGTTATTTATCATTTCAGCAAGCGTATGCGCCGGCGGAAGGTGGTCGTGCTCTGCGTTTCTCTCATGGTGGATATTATTTATGAATACCTCATCAGATGGGAAAGCGATTACTATGGAGCCATCGGGTTTCACATTCATCTTGAAAAGCCACTCCATTGTTTCAGCCGGTGAGTGAAGATGTGGATATACTGAATAAAGCATCGCCATATCATATTTCCCCGGAATCTGCTCCTCCTCAAAGTCGAGCTTCAGGAACTCCACATTCTTAAGGTCACCGTATTTCTTACGAGCCAAAGACAACATTCCTTCCGAAAGGTCAATTGCTGTCACCTTTCCTTCCTTTCCAACCATTTCACTCAGGTAAGGCACAAGAACTCCAGTTCCTGTACCAAGGTCGAGTATTTTCATCCCTTTCGATATTCTGAGTTTGCCAAGAATACTCCTTATTCTTTCCGAGGTTGACTTTATCTCATTTTCATCCCAAGTGGGTGCCAATTCATCAAAAAAATCAATTTCAGCTTGATTCATTTTAATCTATGTTTAGTGTATATTTAGTTTATCACTTAGCAAAATTAACTAAAATATACTGAATATTCAAAAAATTTTATTAACTTTGCGAAAATTAGTATATAACCTTAATAGCCCCAACAGATGAATAATAAACTTTTTATGTCGTTGACCATGTCGGTGGTTGCCGGAAACTTGCTCGCAGGCGAGTTGCCCCCTGACACCGTCAAGCTGGATGAGTTGGTTGTGACAGCTCCATTAAAGACAGATGTAGATCTTATTCCACTTAACGTGACAGAGGTTACGGCCGGAGAGATTGAAAAATCGGGTGAGAGCTCTCTGCTTCCTATACTCGTTAATAAGGTTCCCGGTCTGTTTGTAACTGAACGTGGGTTCGCAGGATATGGAGTTTCCGGTGGGAGCGCAGGAAGCGTCAACATTCGTGGGGTCGGTCAAGGCAACAAGGTTCTGTTCATGATAGACGGGCAGCCGCAGTGGGCCGGTGTGTTCGGGCATAGCCTTGCGGATACGTATGTGGCCAATGGCGTGGAAAAGATTGAGGTTGTAAAAGGTCCCTCCTCTCTGCTTTATGGATCAAATGCGATGGGAGGTTCTATTAACCTTGTCACACAAACTCAGAAAAAGGATGGCCTCACTGGCCGGGCGCGGGCAATGTTCGGCTCCTTCAGCACTCAGAAATTCGCGCTTTCATCAGGATATAAGAAAGGTAAGTTTTCAGCCACCCTTTCAGGACAGTTGGACAGAAGCAACGGCAATAGGGAGGGAAGCGCTTTCTGGCTTGCAAACGAATTCGCGCAGTTAAAATATGCAGCCTCAGACAACTGGAGTCTTGCAGGTATGCTTGATATGACACAGAGTCATGCCAACAATCCGGGCACACTGCAGGATCCTCTTGAGAATATGTGGACCGACATTTATCGTGGAACCGGTGGTATATACCTCAAGAACCAATATGAGAAATATGATGGAGGTATACAAGGATACATCAACTGGGGGACGCATGAAGTGGATGACGGGAATACTTCAGGAACAGCTCCAAAAGATTATCTGTTCCATTCCACCGACTATAACATGGGATTCACCCTCTATGAATCGTTCTATCTCTGGACTGCCAACACTTTCTCTGCAGGTGTTGATTTCCAGCACTGGGGAGGCCATATATGGAACACCAATAAAGAAGAGGAATCCATACGTTCATCCGAATCCAGACACCACGTCAACGAGATAGCCGGATATGTAATGATGCAACAAGGGTTCTTCAACGATATCCTCAACATCAACGGAGGAGTGCGCCTCCAGCACGGTTCTACATATGGAAATGTATGGGTACCGCAGGCAGGACTAATCATCAAGCCGGGACACGCATCGCAGATCAAAGCCTCGTTCAGTAAGGGATTCCGTTCTCCCAACATCAGGGAACTCTATCTCTATCCGCCGGCAAATCCTGACCTGAAACCAGAATACATGCTCAACTATGAGGTTAGTTACCGTCAGCATTTCCTTAACTATAACCTGATGCTCGGAGCGGCCATATTCTATATCGACGGTAAGAATATGATCCAGACCGTCAGAGTGGATGGACGTCCCCGCAATGTTAACACCGGTAAGTTTCACAACAAAGGATTTGAGATAGAGGTCGCTTACAATATCCTTTCCAATCTTCATGCGAGCGCTTCCTGGTCGTATCTGCATACGGACTCTGACAATCTCTACTCCCCTAAAAACAAGCTTTGTGCAGATGTGACATACTCGCCGGGACAATTCAGCTTTACGCTTGAAGACCAAAGCATCTGGAGCATGAAGAACGGCAATCCTGACGGTTCAACCGAAAGCTATACATTGCTTAACTTCCGCGCGGCATATACACTTGGTTCGGCAGTGCCTGTGACTCTCTCTGTGAAAGTGGATAATATAACCAACAAGCACTACCAGATAATTTACGGATGTCCGATGCCGGGCACAACCATAATGGGAGGAGTGGAATTCAAATTCTAAATATCTGAACACAAATATGAAAGCTCGTCTTTCATTGCTATACTTTATACAGTTTGGAGTATGGGGTTGCTACCTGACAAGTTTCGGTCAACTCCTTGGATCCGGGGGAATAGGCCGCCTGATTGCATGGTTCTACGCCGCCATTGGCTTGGTGTCGATACTCACCCCGCCGCTTTTGGGACGTCTCGCTGACCATACGGGACGTCCTGCCAGATTGTTAGGTACGTGCCATCTGGCAGCAGCAATAGTCATGTTTGTGATGTGGAGCTACAGCATGACACATCCTCAGCTGGAATTCCGCGTGTTTTATCCGCTTTATCTTCTTTTTCTCGCTTTGTATATGCCGACGATGGCTTTGGCAAATACAACAACATTCGGTCTGCTCACTCAAAACGGACATAGTAATGTTTCTTCTTTCCCAACGATAAGGATCTGGGGTACGGTCGGTTTTGTTGCTGCTATGTGGTTCGTTAATTGCGCGTATTGGCATGATGGAGCTTTGGGCTTTTCATTGGCGGAAGATACCGAAATGGGACACTTAAGGTTTCAGTACAATTCCATGCAACTCTTGTGTTGTGGCATAGTTGGTATGGGAGCGGCATTTTATTCTTTCACCTTACCATCGTTGAATCAATCCCGCGACACATCTCCGGATTCATCATCAGTAAGGCCTTCTTTGAAAGATTCCATAAGGATAATGTTTGGAAAAAAAGAGATTGCAATATTCCTTGGTTTTGTCATCCTCTCTGGAGTCTGTCTTCAGATATCTAATGGATTCGTAACTCCCTTCATAACTCATTTCAGCGGCTTTGCGGAGTATGCTGATTCATTTGCCTCTGGAAATGCCACGATGCTTTTCTCACTTTCTCAAATTTCTGAGGCCGTGTGCATATTGCTTGTAGGTGTTTCCTTGAAATGGCGGGGGATCCGGTTTGTCTATGCCGTAGGTTTGCTGGCATGGGCATTGAGGTTCCTTATGCTCGGAGAAGGAAATCCTGGTAACGGACTCTGGCTTCTTGTGGGCTCAATGCTGGTTTATGGGGTTGCTTTCAATTTCATTACTATTGCCGGACACATGTATATTCAGCAGGTCGCTCCTTCAGGCATGAAGGGTTTCGCGCAGGGATTAATGATGTTTATGAGTAATGGTATAGGCGCAACCTTTGGCACTATTGCAGCTGGTTCGATCGTTAACCATTGGTGTAAATGGAAATTAATAGGTGTATCCGCATCCGGAGGATCCATGCAGCTTTTTATGGGAGATTGGATATATCCCTGGTGTATTTTTGCAGCATACTCTCTCGCAGTGTTGATCCTATGGCTTTTTCTGTTTAACCCCCATGTCAGGAATGATGTTGGGTAACTGTTACGTTTTCTTTAAAATCAGATACAGATTTTGAGCGCATCTTTATTCCTGAAAGTTATACAGTATAGAAGTTGTTTAAACTAATTTCCGAATGTTAAAAAGAAGTTTATTTACATCCTTTTATTAACCCTTGCGGATCTTTTTGGTTGCTTTTGCCCCTCTCATCGGCACCAACCGCGAGGTTGCTGCCTCTTCGAGTGACAAAATCAACTCAAAAATCTCTCGCAATTGTTAATAAAAAATAAGTTTAAACAAC
>CAMWIH010000059.1 GCA_947174305.1 uncultured Porphyromonadaceae bacterium
GTCACCAGACGTGTGGTCTGGTGCGTCTGGAGCAATTCAGGCGCAAACATAAAGGTCATGCAAATAAAATAGATAAAGATTACAGCAGGGAGCCAGACAGATTTCTTAATTCTTTTCATTATTATTTTCTTCTGTTGTGTTCTTTTCTTTTGTAGTATTATTTTCTTCTACGGTGCTGTTTTTAGAGGCAGGCGTTTCTATTATTCTATAAAACATAGATTTCTCGGCAACGAAATTACCGGCAATTAGATGTTCATAGATCTCAATGCATGCAAGTGCGTCTAAAGCGGCGTAAGCCTGTTGATGGGCTGTCAGTTCATCCGCCTCCCAGTTGGTCAGTCTCTGGCCTTTGGAGATGCGTGTGCCGAAGAGAATTGCATAAATCCGGGCAAGACTATTGTCGGCAATCCCGAAATCCTTGACGAATGACTGAAGGTCGATAAACCCTGCAGGAGTCAAGGGATAAAGTTTATTCAGGTTGTGGAAGTCATCATGGATTGAGACACCGATCTTGAGGATGCTGTCATCTTCAAGAATCATTTTTATCGGTTCGGGCAGCCCGATATGATTAAGTCTTATAAGGAAAGTTGAAGAGTGAGTTGACAATTGCAATAAAGCAACATTATTGGTCTGTCCACGCTTAAAGCTCGGTTTGGTTTCCGTGTCAAACCCTAAGATTCTCTCCTGACGCAATATTTCCGCCGCTTCTAATGCCTTCTCCTCCGAATCAACCAGGAAAATGCTTCCCGTGAATGTCACCATAGGGAGCGCGGAAAGTTCCTGTTTTGTTATTGTCGCTGCTATTTTAGCTTCAATTGTAAAATATTTGATTATGAATATGAATAAACAACTTCTATATTTAGAGAAGAAAGGAGGGGAGGAGAAGGGAGGAGAAGGGAGGAGAAGGAGATATTTAAAATTCGAGATACAGTGCTTTGGGGAAATGAGAGGAAAGCCATTTCGAGATATATTCCCGGGTGTCTTTACAAATCACCTTGTCTTTATCAAAGTAAGTGTTATAAAGGACTGCAAAAAGTTCGATTCCCTCATCGGCAATAGCTTTCAAGGAAAGGAGGGTATGATTTATCGATCCTAAGCGTCCGTTGGTGACCAACAACACCGGGAGTTTATGATCCCGGATATAATCGATGGTTAGATACTCACCTTTCAGCGGAACCATTATTCCGCCTGCCCCCTCAATCAGCACATGGTTGTATTGCCTGGAGAGTGTGGCGGTTGCATCCTCTATCAACGCAAGGTCAAGTTCCTTCCCGTCGATTCTGGCGGCCAGATCCGGACTGGCCGGATATGTAAATATAACAGGGGCGGTAATTTTAAGTTTGTCAACAGTAGTTGGGGGAATACCCATTATCTTTCGATGCACCTCTATGTCTTCGCTGAAATCGCGGTTGCCGGTCTGTACAAATTTTTGAGTTATGACACTTTCCCCTTTTGCCATTATATTTTTTGCAAGCCAGCCGGTAGCAAAACTTTTACCGGCATCGGTATCGATGCCGGTAATAAATAGTTTTGCGGGATATGCAATTTGTTTAAGCTCCATTAAACATTATGCTTTTTTAGAATTCAAAAACTCTATTCCGAACAATTACCACGCGAACATTGGATAATCATTCATGAGTTCGTTCACCTGAGTGCGCACCTCGGCTATTACGGCGGGATCGTCTGCGTTAGTCAGGACGCGGTCGATGAAATCTGCGATAGTCTCCATGAGATCCTCCTTTGCACCACGGGTTGTGATGGCTGCTGTTCCGAAGCGAAGACCACTGGTAAGGAAGGGAGAACGGGAATCGTAAGGAACCATGTTCTTATTTGCTGTGATGTCAGCCTCAACGAGAACGCGCTCTGCCTTCTTTCCGCTCATTTCAGGGAATTTTGGGCGTAGGTCAACCAGCATACAGTGATTGTCTGTGCCATTGGAGATAATCTTGTAGCCTCTCTTTATAAGAGCCTCGGCCAATGCAGCCGCGTTCTTCTTAACCTGCTCTGCATATTCTTTCCATTCAGGCTGGAGTGCTTCGCCGAAGGCCACAGCCTTTGCTGCAATCACATGCTCGAGCGGGCCACCCTGAACGCCGGGGAATACAGCTGAATCGAGTAGGGCAGACATCTTCTTGATCTCTCCCTTAGGAGTTTTCTTGCCCCAAGGATTGTCGAAATCCTTACCCATGAGGATAAGACCGCCACGAGGACCGCGAAGTGTCTTGTGGGTGGTGGTTGTTACGATATGAGCGTGTTTAACAGGATTCTCAAGAAGACCGGCTGCGATTAGACCGGCAGGGTGAGCCATATCAACCATGAATATGGCGCCAATCTCGTCGGCAATCTTACGGATGCGTGCGTAATCCCAGTCACGGCTGTAGGCACTTGCTCCGGCAATGATAAGTTTCGGACGCTCTGCACGCGCTTTCTCTTCAAGTTCCTCGTAGTTTACTCTTCCAGTCTCAGCATCTACGGTGTAGCTGATCGGTTGGAAATGGAGACCTGAGAAGTTTACCGGAGATCCATGGCTAAGATGGCCACCGTGGCTGAGGTCCATGCCGAGGAACTTATCGCCCGGTTGCAGGCAAGCCATGAAGACAGCCATATTGGCCTGAGCCCCACTATGAGGCTGCACGTTGGCCCATTCAGCGCCAAAAAGTTCTTTGGCACGTTCTATAGCAAGATTCTCTGCCTCATCCACCACCTGGCAGCCTCCGTAGTAGCGGTGGCCGGGATATCCCTCGGCATATTTGTTAGTGAGGCATGAGCCCATGGCTCGCATCACCTCATCGCTTACAAAATTTTCACTCGCGATCAATTCTATGCCACGACGCTGGCGCAGATGCTCACGATCAATGATGTCGAATACTTTGTTGTCTCTTTTCATTTGTTCTAAGTATTACGGTTTTTATTTTGACTCTTAATCCTTTACATTCGAATAGATTGAGTCATTATGGTATAGATAAAAGGTTTGGTTTTCTGATAAGGGGCACAATGGCTTTAACCACGTTGATTCTGCATAAGATTATCATCCACCGAAATTATCATAGTGAATGCTTTCAGGTTCCACTCCGAGGTTATAAAGCATATTGTTCACCGCATTGCTCATCGGGCCGGGACCGCACATATAATATTGGATATCTTCCGGGGCATCATGATCCTTGAGATATTTCTCATACATCACCTGATGCACGAACCCGGGAGTATATTCCACTCCGGCTGCATCAGCGGCCGGATCCGGACGGTCGAGAGCAAGATAGAACTTGAAGTTGGGGAATTCCTTTTCGAGTTGTAGGAAATCTTGTAGATAGAACACCTCATTAAGCGCACGGGCCCCATAGAAATAGCTCATCTTGCGGTGGGTGGTCTTAAGTGTTTTAGTCATCCACATGATCTGAGCGCGTAGGGGAGCCATGCCGGCACCACCGCCTACCCATATCATTTCTGCCTTGGAATCCACAATTGGGTGGAAATCTCCGTAAGGTCCCGACATAAGCACCTTGTCGCCCGGTTTTAGCGAGAAGATATAGGATGACGCTATGCCAGGGGGGACATCCTGAAAACCAACTTGCGGTTTCGGTTTGAATGGAGGAGTGGCAATACGCACGGTGAGCATGAAACGGTCGCCTTCCTCCGGATAGTTAGCCATTGAGTAGGCACGGACAGTCTCTTCATCATTCTTTGCTTTAAGGGTGAAGAGTCCGAATTTCTCCCACGCCGGAAGATATTCATCGGTGATCAGGGATTTGTCGATATCCTTGTCATAGTCCATCTCATATTTTGGAATCTTTATCTGGGCGTAGCTTCCGGGAATAAAGTTCATGTGCTCGCCAGGAGGAAGCTGAACAATGAATTCCTTAATGAAGGTTGCCACATTCTTGTTGGAGATAACCGTACACTCCCATTCCTTCACGTCGAGTGCGGATTCGGAAACTTTGATTTCCATGTCTCCCTTAACCTTGACCTGACACCCAAGCCTCCAGTTTTCCTTGATCTGTTTGCGGGTGAAATGCACAGCTTCGGTAGGAAGCATGTCGCCTCCGCCGGAGATCACCTGAAGTTTGCACTGACCGCAACTTCCCTTACCACCGCACGCTGAGGAGAGATGCACCCCATTCTCCCCAAGGGTGGCAAGTAGGGTTTTGCCGCTTTCTGTGTGAAGCATCTTGGCTCCATCGTTGATTGATATTGCCACTTCGCCCGATTTCACAAGCCAAGCCTTTGCAAGGAGGAGCACCACGACAAGCACTAATGTTATTACAAGAAATATCAGTGCGGCCGCAATGACGTTATTCCATTGTATTGCATTCAGAATATACATCGTAATCTTATCTTAAAGTTTAATGCCGAGGAAGCTCATGAAAGCAATTCCCATAAGGCCTGTAATAATAAAAGTGATTCCTATGCCGCGTAGTGGCTTGGGAACTGCGCTGTAACTCAGTCTCTCCCTTATGGCAGCCAGACATGTAATGGCCAGTAACCAGCCTATTCCTGAGCCGGCTCCATACACAGTGGCTGTCCAGGCATTCGGGAACTCTCTCTGCTGCATGAAAAGCACTGCTCCCAATATGGCACAGTTCACTGCAATCAGCGGGAGGAAAATACCAAGGGAATTATATAGAGAGGGGGAATACTTCTCAATAATCATTTCGAGCATCTGCACCAATGCGGCGATCACCGCTATGAACATTATCAGTCCCAAGAATGATAGGTCGGCCGAAGCATATTCCTCACCTAACCAGCTCAGTGCTCCCGGTTGAAGTATGTATTGGTTGATACACCACGTGATAGGAAGGGCTACAATAAGGACGAAGGTGACGGCTATGCCAAGTCCGAAAGCTGTCTTCACATTCTTGGAGACTGCGAGGAAGGAGCACATTCCCAAGAAATAGGCGAAAATCATGTTGTCGATGAAAATCGACCTGATGAATAAATTAAGATTTTCCATATTACTCCTGCTTATTCTTGAAGATCCTTGTTTTTGATTCTATGTACCCAGATGATGCAAGCCACGACTATGAGTGCCATAGGCGGGAGAATCATCATGCCGTTGTTCATATAGCCGGCGTCATACCACCATTGCGGGAACACTTGATAACCGAACAGCGTACCGCTTCCGAAGAGCTCGCGGAAGAAGGAGACAATGATAAGAATGATGCCATAACCAAGGCCATTACCAATTCCGTCGAGGAAGGAGGGCCAAGGGCGATTGTTGAGTGCAAATGCTTCCAGACGTCCCATGAGGATACAGTTGGTGATGATAAGGCCGATAAACACCGATAGAGCTTTGCTTACTTCGTAATTATAGGCTTTCAGCACCTGATCCACAATAACAACGAGCGCTGCAACCACAACAAGTTGCACGATTATTCGAATGGAATTAGGAATGGTCTTGCGCAGTAACGAAATGATGACATTTGCAAACGCCAATACAGCCGTTACGGAAATTGTCATTACAATGGCCGGTTCCATTTGTGCTGTGACTGCAAGGGCGGAGCAGATACCGAGCACCTGCACGATCACCGGGTTATCCTTCGACAATGGATTCACCAAAGGGAGAAAAGTTTTTTTCAAACTCATTTTATTGCCTCCTTTCCTTCACTTAGTTTTTTGAAATATTCAGTATAAGGTTCAAGAGAGTTTTCAAGCATCTTCGATACTCCCTGGCTGGTGATTGTTCCGCCTGAGATTGCATTGACGTATGCTCCTGTGGCCGGTTCCTGACCTTTCTTTACCACCTTTACCGACTGGAACTGACCATCGGGGGCAAAGATATCCTTATTATGGAATTGTTCCTGAAATTTTGGCTTCTCGATTTCGGCACCGAGTCCCGGTGTCTCACCCTGATGAGCGAAATAAGCACCGTAAATGGTGTTGCCGTTGGCATCAAATGCCACATATCCCCATATCGGACCCCATAGGCCCGCGCCATAAACGGGGACGATATATTTTATACCTGAAGAGGTCTCGCATTCAAACACGGGAAGCTTACGTTCAGCGGCAGGTTTCTTAACTTCCGTGCTCACATTTACGTCGAGGGCATCTCCGGGAACTGTTTCCCCTTTGGAATTGACAACAATAGCCTTTTTGATATGTTGGCTATAAAGTTCTCCAATCGATTCCCCTTCAGTAGGCACGATGAGGGCGGAAGCCAATATCTGGCGCTTTATGTCGTTTGCAATATTCTCTTCCTGTTTGGGCCTCAGAGCCTGATATACCACAGAGAGTCCCACTCCCACGAGGAGAACGAGCACCATCGCATAGATGATGGTATAAGTGTTGCTTTGTCTGTTCATCTCAAACTCGGTTTAGGAATTACTCAATTCTGTGCGTTTCATTCTCTTTCTCACATTCAGGCTTACCACGCAATGGTCAATGAGTGCCGCGAAGCAGTTGAGCAGAAGCACAGCCAACATTGCACCTTCCGGATATCCGGCATTGTAACACCTGATTATTATCGCTATGACTCCGATCAGGAAGCCATATATATATTTTCCGGCAGTTGTGCGGCATGCCGTTACCGGGTCGGTTGCCATAAAGACAATGGCAAACATGAATCCTCCAAGGCATAACTGGGTGAGGGGTTCTACACAAGTAGCAGGGTAGAGGGGTGTGGCCCAATTATGAGCCACGACGGCCATAAGGAATCCGCCTACCACACCAGACAGCATGATGCGCCAGTTGGCCATACCGGTGAGAAGAAGGATTGCCGCTCCTATGAGTATGCAGAATGTGGAGGTCTCTCCCCAAGAGCCGGGATAAAGACCAAAGAAGATATCATTGAGAGTCAATGGGTCACCCACAACGTTTGTCAATGATTCCCCAAGATTGGAGAGGGAACCGCCCGGTTCCATGGAAGCCAGTTCGCCAAGCGGAGTGGCACCGGAATAGCCATCTATTGCACGCTGGTTGCCAAGGGAAACAAACACATTGACGCCACTCATCTTTGATGGATAAGAGAAGAAAAGGAACGCACGTGTCACAAGAGCCACATTGAGGAAGTTGTATCCTGTTCCTCCAAAAACTTCCTTTGCGAATATTACTGCGAAAGCCACTGCAATGGCAAGCATCCAACATGGAGTGTCAACAGGGCAGATCATCGGAATCAGAATACCCGACACGAGAAAACCCTCTTGTATCTCGTGGCCTCTCATCTGGGCAACCACAAACTCAATTCCGAGACCTACAATATAGGCTGTAAGAATCTGAGGTAGCACCGCGAAGAAACCATAGAAGAAGAGTTCAAAAACACTTTTTCCAGTTTCTCCGATAGCAAGGAAATGCTGATAACCGATATTCCACATTCCAAATAGACAGCAGGGGAGGAGGGAAAGCACTACGATGATCATGGTGCGTTTCGAGTCATTGCTGTCGTGAATATGTACGCCCGACCGGGAGGTCTCATTGGGCGTGAAAAGGAAAGTATAGAAACCGTCGAAAACGGAGTGCAGCTTCTCAAACTTACCTCCCTTTTCAAATTTCGGTTTGACTTGGTCGATTTTTCTTTTTAATCCTTTCACGATTATATAATTAGTTTATTTTTATTTTGGATTGATTCATCAAGTTTTATCATGATAAATCATGTTTCATCATGGTTTATCATGATTCACCCTGTTTCATCATGATTTATCTTGATAAAAGCTATAGTGTCTCTTTCCTGATGTAGTCGAGGCCTTCTCTCACTGCCTTCTGAAGTTCATTTTTTGAGGTATCCACAAATTCAGGGAGCGCAAAGTCTTCAGGTGCCACTTCATATATGCCGAGTTTCTCCATTTTCTCAATATCCTTGGCATAAATGGCCTTCAGAAGATATTCAGGATAGATGTCGAAGGGGAAAACTTTGTCATACTCTCCGCTAAGTATCATTGCGCGGTGGCCACCCTTGATTCTTGCATCGAAATTGAAGGGTCGTGAAAGGCCTGCTAAGAAGGTGGGGAAAGAACGTTTCACACTATATTTCTTCGGATTCAAGGAAGCCCAGCCCATAAATTCATCAGCCTGGTCACCCTCGTCAATCAGTGTTACCTGTCGATAGGGGTAGCGGAGGAACCCGGTCTGAACATTTTCTTTTATGCCCGTGAGCACGTTTCCTGAAATTACGCGGACTTTTCCTTCAGTAGGCTTGATTTCCCCTTGAAGAAGAGTGCATAGCGCCGCTCCATCATAAGTCTCCACCAGATGCGGATCTTCGGCATCAGGTCCGGTTATGGCAACTCTTGTGGCAAATGAGAGTTTCTTATCCGTTACAAGACGACCTATTCTCTCAGCAGTCACCACATCAAGAGTCCAGATCACCTCTCCTTTGTTCACCGGCTTTATATTTGCAGCCTGCACCCCTGGATTTCCTGCCGGGTGAAGGGTATTGAATTCTACAATCTGCGCCGCCCCGGAAGTTATTCTCACATCACCAGGCACCGAGAGATATATGGTTCCCTTGGTGAATTTGCGAAGGAATCTTAAGCCATCCTCCATCTTTCTTTTATCCAGTTTGGAGAGGATGTCGGGAGCTAAAGGAGCGGTGTCGAATGCGGTGACAAAAATATCACGTGGCATCGTGTCTCCGGGCACGATATCAAATGGACGCTGACGGATCATTGCAAAAAGACCGCTGCGTTTGAGAAGTTCCCAGTGGTCGGTAGTTTCAGAAAGGGCGGCATTGCGTGTCATCTTGGAGTCCGATTCCACGGATATAAATTCAATGCGACGGCGTTCACCACGTCTGATCTCCTTTACTGTGCCGCTCACAGGAGCTGTAAGGCAGATAAATTCATCCTCTTTTGCGAAAAGAAGGGGTGAACCAATCTCAACAGGGTCGCCGGCCTTGACAGCGGCTTTCCACGTGTAGCCGGGAAAGTCGGCAGGGGAGATGGCAAAAAGGGTGGTCTTGCTATCGACGCTTACCCTCGCAGAGGCCGCTCCTGAAAGGGGGATATTCAAACCCCTCTTAATCTGTATGGACTTAGACATACTTTATCGTGTTTTTATATTTTTCGATTTTGATTCGCTTGAGAAGAGGTGAAAAAAGTTAAAAAACTCCTATCTCAAATGCAAAAGTACAAAAAAATGTGAATGATTGCAAAAAAATAAGAGCGAATATCAAAATGATATTCGCTCTTAATGTTTTAAGGAGTTTTCTTTTAATTCAGGTGACATTTTAACATGTCCCTGTAAAAAGAATCCTCTTAGCTTCCTGCAAAGCTCTTAGAGTTTCGACATTTTAGCTTCGATATCTGCATTGCCGGGCTCGAGCTCAAGGAATTTACCGTAATAAGTCTTGGCTTTCTCATTCTCTTTATTACCCGAGAAATAGTCTCCAAGCACCTTATAGATGGTCTTTGCCTGGCCTTCGTTGCCATTCAAGCCTGATTTCTCAATGATAGAGGCGGCTTCTTCATAGAGTTTTGCCGCTGTGGCAATGTCCCCCTTAAGGGAAGCAAGCGTACCGGTGATGAACTGAGGTTCAAATGATTCGGGGTTTACACCTGATGCCTTTGTGGCATAGACCATTCCCTGCTCATAAAGCTCCTGAGCCTTTTCAGA
The DNA here is from genome assembly GCA_947174305.1 of uncultured Porphyromonadaceae bacterium. Classification (GTDB taxonomy): domain Bacteria; phylum Bacteroidota; class Bacteroidia; order Bacteroidales; family Muribaculaceae; genus Lepagella. The sequence continues at coordinate 9,541 of CAMWIH010000059.1, forward strand.
ATTGCCGTTCTTGGCTTCTGTTACGCCGTCGCTCATCATTGTCTTCGCTCCTCTCATATAGGTCTGGAACTTGGCATCGACGAGCTGAGTCTTGAATTTGTCAAGGTTAGGATTCTCGATACCCTCCTGAAGAATTTCTGCAGATTCGTCGAAGCGACGGTTATTGTTCAAAAGGCTGTTGATTGTGAAGTAGTCAACGAATGCAAGGGGCTTCTTCTTGGGGTCAGCCTTATGAGTGGCATAAAGTGTTTCAGCCATCTGGAGAAGCTGATCCGACATCTCCGGAAGGTTGGCCGCATTGAGAAGCTGGTAACGCTGTGCATCATAGTTTGAAGGATCAGCCACCAAAAGCTGAGTTGCATAGTCATATCCCTTCTTGAATTCCTTGTTCAGATAGAGAAGGAAAGAATACTTACTCTCATCGCTCTTGAAGTGAGCCGGGTTCTCTACATACTTCCCATATTCTGTAGCCGCATTCTTGTAATCCTGAAGTTCCTCGTATGTCTCTGCAAGCTCGTGCTGGCCAAGAGCCGAAGTCGGGTTGTTCTGAAGAAGCTCCTTAAGGTTATTAATTGAATACTGGGGGTTAACCTTATGATAGAGTTCTGCATTCTTTACGTATGCCACTGCAGATTTCGGGTCATAGCTCTTTGCCATGTCATATTTACCTGCAGCCCCACCGATATTGTTGGCATCTCTCTCCATATCGCCCATGAAGATGTAGATATCGGGGTTCTCCATATTCTGTTTCTGGGCTTTCTCGATATATTTACCGATCTGTTTTGCGTAAAGCACGGGGTCAACATCATAATATGCACGTGCAATTGCAATTGTTACAGAAGGGTTTTTCTTGGCATACTTCTCAGCGAGCTTGAACTGAGCTTCAGCACCCTTGAGATCATTGGCCATGAGGCGAAGCTTGCCGAGACCTACATAGTTCAGTGGGCTCTCGGGATTGGCCGCTACTCCTGCATTGAAGAATTGAGCGGCTTTGTTGTTATCCTTACCCAAAATCCAGTAAGAACCTAAATAATAGTTGCTCACTGCTTTATCAGTCTGGGGGTTGGAAAGTGAACGCTCAAGAAGGTTGAAAGCGTTGTTGTACTGTCCTGCTTTGAAATATTCTTCGCCTTCCACATGAGTTTGTGCGAAGCCTGTTGCGGCGAAGCCTGCAAGACAGAGGGAAATAATACCTTTAATTTTCATCTTTCTATTCAGATTTTGAGTTTTTACATTAATACTTATCGGGTGGCCCGAGGTGTGACTAAAGGAGCAAGCCGGTGCTTACTCCTCTAAAGTGCAAATATAATAAATATTTTCGACGAACGGAAATATTTTCTTTCAATTAAGTATTTTTTAGATTACTCCATTACGCGTTTAATTCTGTTTCAATTCCACCACTCTCGGATTGGTGTGATAGGGGAGGATTCCGGTCTTCATTATAATCTTCTGACCGGCAAAGCCAGTCACGAATGTATAGAAGCTATTGAGAACAGTTGATTTGGATGCAGTCGAAATCATGTAAACCTTACGGAAGAGAGGATACTGCCCAGAGTGGATATATACCTGATAGGGAGCGTATGGTTTCGGATCGAAATCATTCTTCTCGGTAGGATTGCTCACCCTCACTATATTGACCTCGGTAGTCATTGTGGGAACAATGGTGTCGGCTTCATTCTGGTAATCTTCAACTCTCTTGTCGATTGGAATATCCTTGGCTTTCTCAAGGTCGTCTCCAAGCCAGCTTACACTTATCACACCGAGGGCATCCTTATCTTTCTTCACTATATCGAATACCTGGGCATTGTTCTTTTGTGCAAAAGCATTCGGGTTGTCTGAAATCATCTTCCCATCCTTCAGGAATTTTTCTTTCAGATAGCTCACGGTCGATGAGCCGGCATTGTCGAACACTATCTTTATGGCCGTGGTGTCGTTGCCTGCAATCTGAGTCCAGCGGGTGATGTCACCGTTGAGTATCTTTCCAATTTCTTCCATGGAAAGATCCTTTACAGGATTCTCCTTGTTTGTGATAAGCGCCACAGCATCCACTGCGATGCAATGTGAGCGTACCACTCTCTTATATTTGTTTTTCAGATATTCCCTCTGCTCTTTAGTGAGTTCCTTTGTCACGATGATGGCCTGGGTGGCATCGCTCATGAGGGTGTCGATAGCTTCATCTTCACTCACAAAGAAGGGGATGATGGAAGACTCAGGGTAGGAGAATTCGAATACGCTGATCTCTTCCTGCACAAGATTCCTGAAACCATCGTCAACAAATATGGTTGCGCTCCCTTTTGCATATTCCCCGCGCTTAACTTTTGCGCAGGAGGCCGCTCCCAGCATCACTGCCACTGAAAGGAGCCCTATTGTAAAATTCCTTACGTTCATGGTGCCTCTTTTAATTGGATCCAACAAACAGTCTGTACCCTCGGAACACTCCGTAAGCTATCAGCAGACCACCGACAACGTAGCTTACGACCGGGTTGATCACATCAAACACTTTGAAAATGAAAAGGAGTCCCATTCCCATATATACTATTATCATCAGGATTCCGAAAGCCAGCCTTGCTCCTTTGGGAGCTTCGGGGCGATTTGTGCCATTACCTTTCATAACTTTTGAGTTTTATAAGTTTATTTAATATTTTAACATTTGGAATCCCCTTTTGGTTTGTTGTGTTACGATAAAATAAAAAAATAAGACGCCCGAAAAGGCGTCTTATTCATATCAGGTTAAATTGTTCTTATTACTGCTGTGCGAGCTTGAAGGTCACGGGGAGGTTATAGTAGCAACGAACGGCAACACCGTTATTCTTGCCAGGCTGCCATTTCGGCATCTTCTTAACCACGCGGATAGCCTCTTTGTCAAGGTCTTTATCCACACCCTTAAGAACTGTTACAGTTCCGATTGAACCATCTTTCTCAACCACAAACTTCACGATAACGCGACCCTGGATGTCGTTCTGTGCGGCTGCTTCCGGATAGCGGATGTTATTGCTAAGCCACTTCATGAGGGCACCCATACCGCCGGGGAATTCTGCCTGCTGTTCCACAGCCTCGAAGATCTTGTTGTCTTCTTTCTTCTCCTCTACTACAGGTTTGGGTTCCTCAACAGGAGCTGTAACCACTGCTTCTTGGAAAGCCTTTGCCTTATCGGCATCGTTACTACCTTCTTGAGTCACGGCACCGGCGAATGCATCGCTCTGTTTGATCTCCTCCTGAGTCACAACCTCGTTAACAACCTTGTCAACGATGTCGATCTGGGTCTGCTGGATAGTGTTGAGCACATCCTCAGGCACCTGCTTAACCTCAGGTTCGGGTTCTTCGTATTTCTGCTCTTCAGGTTCATCCTCCATCTGTTCCTCAGCTTCCTTCTGCTCGGCAAGGGCGGCTTGCATCATTCTCTCACGTTCCTGAGCGAGAGCGAGAGCGCGCTGCTCGGCACGATAATCGGAGAATTTTGACCACGCAAAGATACCGATGATAAGGATAACAAGGCCGATCAGAGTATAAACGAAAGCAAGATTATGCCGACGGTCGCTATTTTTACGGAGCTGATATGCTCCAAATTCATGGTTTTTACCTTCAAAGATAAGGTCGCGCCATTCTTGTGATGTCAGATCTACATTTTTAGCCATTTTCTTCTGCTTTTTTAATCATTAAACCTAACATTACTTATTAAGCATACCACGATAATCCAACACCATAACTGAGTCGATCTGAGTCATATTGTCGATCTGATACTTTGCAATCTGGTTGATCTGCATCTCGTCGAGCACATTGATAAGGCTTTCGTATGAAGCATTGGGTGTCGATTTGATGATGATCACAGGTTTTGCCAAAGTAGAATCTCGTCTGATCTCAGATGCAGCCTTGTTATAGGCTTCCTGTGCTTTCTCGCGACCCTCCTTGGTTTCAAGGGAACCGAAACCACCGTTCTCATATTTCTTTTTAAGTTCGGTGATCTTCTCGAGAACCGCTTTATTACGTTTCTGGATAAGTTCGCGAATACCACGGGCTGTGCCTGTCTTGGCATCTGAAGAAAGGAATGCTGATTCCTTGAGGTTATTGTTCTCGTGGTGGATTTTTCCATCGGCACCGATGATGCCTTCATCACCACCCGGCTTACCTTCATAATAGTAAACCACGGGAACAACTTTTCCGTTCACTGAATCCACTTCCGAAGAACCGGCCTTGCGTTTAGCATCGAGGATGATTGTTACTGCATCCTCAGCTGAAGCCTGGTTGAGATTCTCTTTATTCTCGATCTTCTCGTTGGTCGGAAGTGCGATTGTCAAAGTCTGCGACTTAATCATGGTGGTACAGAGCATGAAGAATGTGATAAGCAACATGTTCATATCAACCATGGGCGTGAAATCCACGCGAATCGCCATTTTCTTCTGACGGCCTTTTTTACCGCCGCCAGCGTCATTTTGTTGAATTTCTGCCATGTCCTTATTACTCTGATGCCCCCTTTAAGGCAGTCAAAAATGTAAATTTGTTCATTCTGATGGTCTGTAGATTATCCATCACTGTGTGGATCACTTCAAAAGATGTGTTCTGGTCGGCCTTGATTGCCACACCTGAGCCATCCTTGATCTTCTCTGCAAGTTTTGGATTATCTGTCTGACGCATTGCCTTCATCCACATCTGGAACTCTGAAAGATGATTCTCATCCTGCTCCTTAGAGATAGGAATTCCGGAGATATGGTTGGGGTTATTGTCAGTTCCATCAAGCCATTTGTCCATATCGGTCTGTCCCTCCTGGCCCTTGATTGCAAGGTTGAGGAACTCGCCCATCTGACTCATCGGTACACCAAAAGAACCCAATTTGCTGAATGCGTACTTCTGCTGGTCTGTGAACTTCACAGGTTTGTTCTTATGCTGCTCATTATAGATCTCGGTCACCTTGTCGAGCAATGCCATCTTCATCTTTTCGTTGCTGTAGTCAGCAGAGGTGTCATTGTTCATGGTTAGCCAGATCTGTCCTTTCGGGCTGACAAGAACCTGCACGTAGTTGGTTTCCTGCACCTTGTCTTCCGACACTGAGGGCGGGGTGATAACTGTGGTAGGCTCCTTGGAAAGGAAGGTAGAGGTCAACATGAAGAAGGTAAGCAAAAGCACGGTCACATCACTCATCGCGGTCATGTCGATGAATGTGCTCTTCTTTGCAATTTTTACTCTTCCCATAGTTGCTATGTCTTATTCGGTTGTTAAAAGTGAATATTCCAAGCGCAGATTACTTGTGAGTAGCTGCGAAAGTTGCCACGATTGAGAAACCGATTTCGTCGATAGCGTAGGAAAGGTTGTCGATCTTATTGGTATAGAAGTTGTAGAAGATAACTGCGAATGCACCGGTTGCGATACCGAAAGCGGTGTTCACAAGTGCCTCAGAGATACCTGTTGAAAGCTCGGTTGAGTCGGGAGAACCGGATGCTGCAAGTGCCTGGAATGATTTGATCATACCCATAAC
>CAMWIH010000060.1 GCA_947174305.1 uncultured Porphyromonadaceae bacterium
TGGACGAGGGTTCAATCCCCTCCAGCTCCACTATGTACTACCGAACTTCTTCGGAATAAAGAAGGCAAACCTCGGACTATCAAGTAGTTCCGAGGTTTTTCGTGTCTTATCCTGTCATTTAAAAATTTAAATAAGTTAAAAAGTGATTTCTTCTTAAAGGTAATATGCTATCAGGTTGATGGAGTTCACAGAATTAATTATACCTTAATATCTTTGTTTTATGGTGCATCGAGGAGATATGCTCTTTAGGGAGAGTATCTCTTCGATGTTTCTTGTATAATTAATAACTCAAAATCAAAATGGCTTCGATAAAAGTAAAGTTCCGTGCCTCGACTGTCGCAGACCACGAGGGTACAATTTTCTACCAGATTCTTCACGATAGAAAGCAGCGACAGCTTTTTACGGATTATCATGTTTTCTCGGTGGAGTGGGATGATGACTGCTCAATGGTTACAACTGCTCATAAAAGTGAGCGAAAAACGTTTATCCTGTCAATTCGTGAACACATCCGCTGGGATGTAGAGCGATTGAATAAGATTGTTAGACAACGGGAAAGTAGCGGATTGTCCTATACTGCTGATGATGTGATTGACGAGTTCAGACGCTATGCCAATGAGTATAGTCTGTTCAATTTCATGGAAAGCCTTATCATCAAATTGAAACAGAATGGCAAAACCAGAACATCCGAGACTTATTCAGTTACTCTCAATAGCTTCAAGAAGTTCCGTAAAGGTGAGGACATAATGCTCGACTGTCTAAATTCTGAAATAATGGAGGCGTATGAAGCATGGCATCAGCAAAGAGGTGTATCTCTCAATACAATATCATTCTATACTCGTATTCTACGTGCAGCATATAATCGTGCAGTGGAAGAAGAAATCATTGAGAATCGCAATCCATTCCGTCGCGTATATACGGGAGTGGATAAAACTGTAAAGCGTGCATTACCGCTACCAATTATAAAGAAAATCAAGTGTCTTGACTTGTCACTTACTCCAGCACTTGATTATGCAAGAGATATGTTTATGTTGAGCTTTATGCTCAGAGGCATGAGTTTCATAGACATGGCATATCTGAAAAAGACAGATTTATCAAACGGATATGTCACATACCGAAGAAGAAAAACGGGGCAACAGCTTGTAATCGAATGGACTAATGAAATGCAGATGATACTTGACAAGTACCCTAATAATACGAGCGAGTATCTTCTCCCAATAATCCGCCACACCGGAATAAATGAGCGATGCACATACAGAAATGTAGGATACAATATCAACCATAATCTGAAACGTATTGCTGAAAAAGTTGGCGTTAACGTGCCACTTACTCTGTATGTTGCACGTCACAGTTGGGCATCTGCCGCAAAAGCTAAAGGTATTCCATTATCAGTAATTAGTGAGGGCATGGGGCATGATAGTGAAACAACTACGCAAATCTATCTTGCCAGCCTTGATCCTTCAGTTGTTGACAAGGCAAACTCCATAATCCTCAAAAGTCTTTAGTAACAATCCCATTTCCTTTAGAGATTGGGGTATTATTGTTTGGCGTCCATCCAAATCTCTTAATTAGAGATACTTATCCGAATGCAAAGATACGACTAAAATTTGGAAAACCCAAATAATCAAGTATAAAAATATCTTTTTATGGAGCAATAAACAATCAAATTTTATCTTATGTTTCGAATTTGTTTGGCGAATTTGTATAACTATATCCATCTAAGCGAATTAAAATCATGAAGTTGGATACCCATCCAAATCTCTAATTAAGAGATGCCTATCCGTAGCGTAAACAACTATATAATAAGTAAACAAGTGAAATGCTGAGAATAGTTAGAATAGTAATAGGCATGTTCTTAATACTTTTATCTGCATTAAGCAAGGCTCGGTCAATGTTGGCTGAGGTATCATCGTAGCACAAGTTGTATCTATGTATAGTTGGCATAATAAATTACAACAATATAATATAAACGTCCAAAGATGAAAACGATGACTAAATTTTTCTCTTTCATAGCGGTGATGATCTTCACCTTCTCAATTACTTCTTGCATTGGCAAGGAAGATGAGCCAGAAATTTCTACCGGCATTGAAGATGACGGTTCTGGTCGGATTCCTGACAAAAGTGAATTAATTGGCAAATGGCAAAGTAACGAATATCAAGGGTGGGAACCACGCCTTGAACAGAATGTTGTAATTGCCCGTGAGTTGGAACTTAAATCAGACGGCACATATACTAATAAGTATCGTGGGCATCTAACTCAAGCTAAGGATGGATCTTCTCTTTCGACCACTGAGTTTGGTAACTGGGAAGAAGAAACCGGAACGTGGAGTTATAATGATGTTAGTGGTGAACTTGCCTATTGTCCTAATTTCGATGAACGGGTAAACTACGAGACTCAAAAAATGGAGTCTTATAATTATTCAAACTACTCAGAGAAGTGTCTAATTAAGACTTCCGGAACTTATAACGGAATGTGGATTACACTTGATACTTATCTTAAACGTTCCGGCAACAAGGGAGACCTTAGATATGCCGTAAGCAAAAAGTAAAGAAATGACCCCTACAGATGTAATATCGAACATCCGTCAATCCATCTTTACGAAAGAGACATTGACGGATGCTCTTAATTTAAGAGGCTCTTTCCAAGAAGAGCTCTTCTCTATTGCCCAACAAAAGAGATTGGAGGCTTTTCCAGACAATCACGTTCAAGTCAGAAGCGTGATTGAGATTTCTAATGTTTGTCGACAAAAATGCCGTTATTGCGCAATTGGAGGTAAAGATCAAAAGCTCAATTACACATTGGATTCTAATGCAATTGGTCTCCTAATAAGTTATTTATATGAGAAAGGTCGGCGTAATGTTCTTCTACAATCAGGCGAGAATGTTAACGAGACTTTTGTATCCGAAGTTGCGACTGCAATTAAGGAAACAAAGGCAAAATATCCTGACTTGCGAATAATTCTTTGCATGGGGGATTTGTCTTATAATCAGTATGAGCTCCTATATAATGCGGGAGCAACGGATTATATTCTTAAATTTGAGACATCTAATGAAATCTTGTTTAAGTATTGTAAGCCGAATGATACGCTAACAAATCGTTTAGATTGTATTGATAATCTTCACAAAATCGGTTATCGAGTAGGATCTGGCAATATTGTTGGGCTTCCTAAGCAGACCATCGAAGACATGGTCGATGACCTCTTGCTCATACATCGGCTACCTCTCTCTATGAATAGTGCGACGATATTTATTCCAGCCGAAAACTCAGATTTTGCCAAGGAATCTGCGGGAAATCCCATTCATACACTAAATATGATGGCGTTGATGAGAATAATGAACCCTCATCGCTTAATGCCTACTACCAGTTCGTTAGAGAAAATGATTACCGATGGTCAGTTTCTTGGTTTGAAGGCAGGTGCAAATACTGTTACAATTCATGATGGTACTCCCGAAGACCTGCAGCAGTATTTCCCTATTTATTCAGCTAAACGAGTTCGTCCTCAGATGGATCATTTCCGTGATATTCTCGAAAGGGCCGGAATTAAAACAGATAATCTTAACTCCTAAAAATGAAACAACCTCAAGAATATATCAATCTTTCCTCGTCAAGATGGGAGGAATTTAAGAAATTCCAAGAGTTAGGGTTAATTCCTAAACATGGAGATTTCTCTCCTGCGGGGGTTCATTATCCTCCTATTACAAATTACCTGCCGATCACACAGGAAGAAGCTTATCGGGATTTCAAAGAGACGAATCCAGGTGAATTTGATGTATATTTACATATACCATTCTGTCATAAAAGATGTCTTTTCTGTCATTACCCATCTCATTATAATTGCGGAGATACAGAAAAAGACATTTATCTTGATGCGTTAGAACACGAAATGCAGTTGTGGCTACAATTTCGCGGGTTGGATCAGATTAAGTCCCGTTCCATTCTTATGGGAGGAGGAACACCTACAGATCTTTCTCCTTCACAATTGAAACGATTCCTTACATTCTTTACAAAATATGTGGATATTTCAAAGTGTCCACAGTTCAACTATGATGTAGATCCCTCCACTCTCGTTGGAGAAAAAGGGCTTGAAAGACTCCGCATCATCAAAGATTTTCAGGGTGACCGTTTGACAATCGGGGTTCAATCTTTGAACGATAATGTCCTCAAAAAAATGAATCGGTCTCACAATTCTAATATAGCCAAGGAGTCAATAGAGAATTGTCTTAAGATGGGCTTCAAAGTGAACATTGAGTTCATTTATGGCCATCCCGGAGAGACTCTGAAAAACTGGATTGAAGTTATTGATGAGGCATGTAAGCTTGGAGTTGACGAAATACAGTTGTATCGTCTCAAAATCGAGCCATACGGAGACCAGGAAGGAACAATCAAGAAGTTCGCATCATATAAACCTGATGAACTTATCTCGGTTGAAGACACAATCCGCATGAAAGAGATTTCAAATCTAATTCTTACAGACTATGGTTTCCAAGAAAACTTGCGGCGTGTGTTTACTCGTGACAAACGAAATCTCTCAATTTACGCATATAATCAATGTTGTCGTTTGAGAGACCAAGTTGGTTTTGGTATTTCAGCTTTTAGCAGTCTTAATGATCGTTTTCTGATTAATACACCGAGTTTTGAAGAGTATTATGAGCGAATCAAAGATGGAAAACTTGGTGTGAATCGTGCTTTAATACGTAATTCTCATCAACAAATTTTATGGTCAATCATTCTTCCTTTGAAGAATTATTATATCGACAAAAATTTATTTAAGAAAATCAATGGAGTGGAACTTTCGTCTGTTTTCCAAGATAAGTTCAATCTCTTGAAGGATTATGGGCTTGCCATGGAGTCCGATAACCGTTTTGAGCTTACCCCTAAGGGAGCATTCTATTCTGACGAATTAGTTCATCTGTTTTATGAGACTCAACATCAGTCATTCCCTCCTGAAGATTTTAATCCCGGCATACTCAATCCGTACAATCAATGAAGTTACCCAGTGTTCTCATATTAATGTCAGCCATAGCCGGAATTGGTCTTTTCGCTCAGTCTAATTTGGACATTGAGATAAAGGACCAATCATCGTTGGTGCGTGTGGGGATGGATCCACATCCAACTGACAGTACTGACATTGCATTAGCTTATACACTACTTGGAGCTATTGACCACAATCACTCTGATTCTATTGTCTATGTACGGGATGCTTGGCGCCTCAAGGCTCTTGACAATAAAACCAAGGATAAAGCATATAGCACATTAAGTTATATTCTATCTCGCTATTTGTCACCTAAGCAATTCAATACTACAGATGGTTTATTTGACAAATTGACAGATGATTTATACTTGTATTTTACGAATAACGATTTTGAGAATCTCAAGAAGTATCTTACTTTGAAATACGAGTTAAATAATTACCGTCCTCGTAGTGTAAAGGAGTTTATTGAGCAAAGAACGTTTTTTGAAGACTTTCTTATGTTTAATGATCCTAATCGGAATTCTTGGGATTGTACTGATGTCGTAATGAATATACTCCCTATTAACGAAGGAGATAAGATTGCCGATATTGGATGTGGGTTTGGATACAACTCTGTACGATTAAAAGATAAGGTTGGAGATACCGGTGTTGTTTACGCAACAGATACGGAGGGAAATTACATAGACTATCTAAATAATTTTCTAAATAAGAATTACATTAAAGGGATAATACCCGTCAAATCTAAGTCTAACGACATTTCCGTTAATGATACTTTGGATATGGTTTTCATGAGTTCATTGTATCATATAATCTATACATGGTCGCGTGAGGATGAAAGACGGGCCTTTCTTACATCTATTAAGGATAGGCTTAAAGAGGGTGGTTATTTTGTTATAGTAGATAATATTAATAATCATGGCGATGAATTAAACAATTGCCATGTTAGTCCAATTTTAGTCGAGGCCCAATTAGGTTATTGGGGATTCAAGCCGGTAAAATATCAACAACTTTCGGATCAGAGATATATATCTATATTTGCCAAGGATAGTACATACCACCCTAATCAGATCTTTGATGATCCAAAAGTCAATCCGATTCTGCATGTTTCCAATCAAAAATCAGTCATCCATATTGGAAGCCTTGATTCTTATGATATTACTGATAAAGGAATTGATGCAGCTCAATACGTGTATGACTTCCTTGGTAATGGCGATACATCTCTTGCTAACATTGCTATTGAAAAGTATAACGATCTGATTCCCCAAGAGAATTTCGGTGGAGAGTATTCTGCTCTGCAATGGTTATGCGAGACAATGGTTGCACCAGAAAAGGTAAGAAATGAAAGATTGTCAGATAGGCTATCTCGTAGTTTTTACAATACTATGACGGCTGACAGTTGTAAGATTTCAAGATATTATCTTCTTCACAAATATAAGCTGGGAAATGACTCGATACGAATGTTGTCTGATTCCATTCTGGAAATGAGCGGAGAGGTGGGGCGCACACATCGTTCTTATCTTGAAGATTATATTCTCGCTTTGAATCCAAATCGTTCTCAATGGGAAAATACCAATGTGCTTTTGCAACGCTTAGGTGTGGTCGAAGGAGATACTATTGCCGATATTGGAAGTGGTTCCGGCTTCTTTACAGATAAGTTCTCTACGTTAGTAGGAAATACTGGCCATGTATATGCTCTTGAGATAAAGGATGAACATATAAAATCACTTACTGATTTCTTAACTGAGGAATCAATCTCCAACGTATCAGTTATCAAAGGCAGGGAAGATCTGCTTGAACTTCCTCAGCCGGTTGACAAAATGTTCATGTGTTCTCTCTATCACATAATGTATGGTGTTATTTCCGACAGGGACAGGGATACATATCTCAAAAGCCTTGTAACTCAATTAAAAGATGGCGGCGAACTGATTATTGTTGACAATAGTCCTGTTGATGATGACACATTGCCATATCACGGTCCTTACATCAGCAAAGAATTGATAATTGACCAACTTGGTTTTTATGGTTTTGAACTGGTTGATTACCTACAGTTTATTCCACAACGCTATATGTTAAAATTCAAACTTAACAAACGAGCCCTATGAAGAAATGTATTATCCTTGTGTTCTGCTGCATATTCAGTGTGACCTGCAATTTCACCTACGCACAAATGTTTGAAGCAAGTGCGGATTGGAATGACGGCGAAAAGACGATTGCCATAGGTAAATGGTCTCAGCTTTTTTATGAACTTAATGTAGGCTTCAGTGTCAAGCAATATTACGAAAAGGCGGATTTTCTCTATTTCGGATTAGGAGTCGGATATCCGGTCAACACAGTGAATGCTTGGCGTAAGTTCCTCCCTGAGCAGAAAATACCTGATAATGAAGATGAGGCTGAATTATTCGGATCAATGGATACCAAAGATGTCTATGGTGGTAAACTCGGTATGGGTTGGATACACTATTTCAATCACGCCGTAGGGATATATTCACAACTGAGTTGGGGTTTTCTCGCGGATTTTGGTAGTCCTGACGATGATACATCTTCTTCAACAGATTCATCAAGTAAGAAAACTTTTATTTACAATACAGTTCCTGTTGAGGTTGGGATCTGCTTTAATATGTGGAAGCATCTTCATATCCAAGGAGGCGTAACATATATGTGGAAGGAAATTCCACTATTAACAATAGGTATAGGAGCAAATTTTTAATAACTTATGGCATTTTGGGGTATATTCTCAGCATTATTGTCTGCGGGGTCTTGGGCTTTCGGGACAATAACGTTTGAACGCATCGGAAAAGTGATCCCTTACGTTGGGATTACTTTCCTAAAAGGTGTGTTCAGTATTGTGCTGATGATTATACTTCTATTCTCTTCCGATGGACTCTATCCAATAGGTTGGTGGGAGTTCACATTTCTGGCTCTTAGTGGAATTATTGGCATAACCATTGGAGATTCCTTATTTTTCAAATCATTACAAGATTTGGGGGCAAAGACTCAAGTAATATTCTTTTTGCTTGGCCAAATTCTTACTATGATCCTCTCTTTGTTGTTCCTTGGTGAATTGCTGACCTTGGAACAGTATATCGGAGCCTTCATTTTATTAATGGGTGTAGTAATTACAACATGGGGAAATCAATCTAACCACCCAAATAAGATACGAGGCATAGTTTTCGGGCTATTGTCAATGCTTTGCTTTTCTATTTCTGCGATTATGGTAAAAGCGGCTATTGCCGATGTACCCGTAATAACAGCAACATTCTATCGTATGGTATTTGGTACAATATTCGCATTAGGCTATGGGGTTACCTCAAAAAATTTCAATACGTGGATCGCGCCTTTGAAGGATATGCGACTTTGTGGGCTGTTTGTCATTAATGTAATTTTCATCACATACGGAGGATTCTTGCTCTCAATGGTGGCAATCAAGTATATTTCTGTAGCACTTGCTTCTGTATTGAGCGCAACTGAGCCGATTTTTGTACTAATGCTCGCTTTTCTGATTTCAAAAGAAAAGATTACAAGACGAGAGTTAATAGGGACTGTTATCACTTTGATAGGTCTATTCTTAATAATTAACAGTGAGAGACTTATTAAATGAAACGATTGGTAGCAATTATATTGGTTGTCGTTTCCTCTATACTTTGCAGTGCAGAAGTGTATAGGGTTAGTGGCATTGTTCTCGATTATGGCACAGCACAACCTATAGAAAATGTTTCCATTTCCTGCAAAGTAAAAGGAAGGATGTTTACTGCTATGACTGACTCTCTCGGTAGATATTCATTATCAATTCCTGATAATGCTCGATTTGTTCTGAAAGCATCTCATGTCAGTTATAAGCCACAAACAAAGCTTATCATCTTCTCAAACCGGACAGCTTCTACTGATTTTGATTTAGAAGCAAAAGATCATACTCTCAGCGAGGTCCTGGTTAAAGCCAATGCTGGCCGAGTGGCGCAACGCAACGACACTACTGTGTATTTTGCCAACGCTTATAAAGTAAATACAGATGCTACTGCCTATGACTTGATAACTCAAAAACTCCCGGGCATAGGGATACGTGATGGAAAGTTAGAAGCACATGGTGAAACAGTAAAGGAAATTCTTATTGATGGTAAAGAATACTTTAAGAGTGATATTACTCTTTCCTTAAAGAATCTGCCGGCTGATATTATCAATGAGATACAATTATTTGACCAGGTATCGGATTATTCGCGCTTGACTGGTTTTGATGAAGGAACACGACGAAAAGTGATTAACATCACAACGAAAAGAGGAATGGATAATAGTGTTTTTGGTAAGGCATATGCAGGTTACGGATTAGATAATTACTATAAAGCATACGGAATGCTAAATTGGTTTCAAGTAGATCGTCAACTTTCGGTTTTTGCCCAAGCCAACAATACCAGTGAGCAGAATTTTTCCATGATAGATTTGTTGAGTACAACTGGTACTTCTATGAATACTGCGCCTCAACAGTCTCCATATAGTAAAGGCAGTAGCGATAATACTTTTCATCCGGCAACAACAAACGATATTTCCGAAATGATGGTTGGAGGTTACTCCGCTGGAGAAACAAGAACAACGGCGGCGGGAACTAACTTTTCAGACATTTGGGGCCATTCTAATAATATCGCTTTTTCGGGACATTACATGTTCAATAATGCTATAAACGAGACAGATTACGATATAAGAGATGATTATTATAACGAGGGATCAAATTCAAATCTCCAGACTCAGTATGTCCGTACGGACAACACCAATCATCGCTTCAATACAAAGATTGATTGGGATATTAGCCAATCAAGTCATTTGATGTTCAGGCCATCTTTCCTTTATCAACAGCAAAAGGAATACTCTCAAATGTATATTTCTGAAGAAGGTCACACGACTTTGGATTTAACCCCGATGCTTGAACAAACACAGAATACTGATCAAGAAGCTTTATCAACAAGCAATGAATTAATGTTTATTCATCGTTTTTCTTCTTACGGAAGTTCGCTTAGTGCAAATGTTAAATATTCATTTGAAAATACTGATGAGGATTTAGTGCTCTCATTGGATAATCTTCTTGACAATAGACAGAGCTCTCAAAAAACTTGGTCTCAAAACAGGACTCAATCAGTTGCCGCCGTAGGATCCTATATACATCCCTTTGGAAGAAATATCCGATTGAAAGTGGATGCCGGTTGGAGCTCCACCTATAGATTTATAAAGAGAAATACGCTAAGGAGTGATTCACTCAACATAACAATGAACATAGATTCCATTCTCAGTGGTCGAACCACATCTGATTATGGAGGGGTCTTATGCGGTATTTCTTTCCTATATGATAGAAGAAAGACGCAATTAGTTGCAGGTATAGAGTATCATCAGTTTAGGATGCATTCGGTGAACGATATAACTCGAAAGTCTGTTGAATGCCCTGCGATTCTTCCATTCCTGCATGTTCGCCATCAATGGGGGGAGAGCAATAATCAACTGCATTTTCAATATAAGGCGGATCAAGTTTTCCCTACGACACAGCAACTTCAAGATGCAATAAACAATGTTAATCCAACCATTGCTATTAGAGGTAATATTTATCTAAAGCCTTCTTACTCTCATTCGGCCACCATAAGACTGCTTGTGCCCGGCAAAAATAGTGGAGGTATCTTTGTATTCTTTCTAAATGCAGAATTAAAACAAAATTATATAGCAAATAAACGTTCTATCGCTGGTGGTGCTTTAGGAGCGGCTGAACAACGCAGTCAGTTGCTGTCGTATGTAAATACTGATGGTTATTGGAGTGCAAGTACACTTCTTGCGTATGGATTTCCCTTAAATCCAATCAAATCTAATTTCAATATATCATCATTACTTAGATATAGCCATATTCCGGGCTATTGGGAGTCTGCAAAGTCTTACAATAACCAATTTAATTGGAATAGTAGTCTTACGGTTGGAAGCAACATAAGCAGGGAGATTGACTTTGTTGTAGATTTTAACTTCCAATATCTAAACGATAAGAATGCTACACATCCTTTACTTGATGTGAATTATTGGACGTTTTCTTTTGGTGGCCAACTTAATTGGCAGTTCTTACCCCATTTCAAACTTGTGGCAGAGTGTGGCCGAACAGCTTATTACGGATTGGGCACTAATGACATGAATGCCGTAATATGGAATATGGCATTGGCATATAAGTTCCTAAAGAATAAAGCGGCAGAGATACGAGTATCATGTGACGACATACTGGATCAAAACAATTGTTTTACCCAACAAACAAATGAGCTTTTCCGTAGAAAAACGGTTGCCAATGTCCTTGGTCGTCATGCCATGCTGACTTTTACATATAATTTTAATACATATAAAACCAGATAGTATGAAGATTATCAAACCCTTGCTTTGTGCCTTTCTTGTAGCATTGCCAATCATGGCAATGTCTCAAGAAGAGAACACGGAACAACCAGTCACTCTAACTGAGTATGTGGATTCATATCCGAATTGTTTAACACAAGAAGTCATCTATGATGGGTGTACTCTTAAACTAAACTCCGATGGAGACTATCTTTTCGGACAGTTTACTATTCTGCATCCTGAATTACAGATGCGGATCTTGATGCAAGGGCTTCATGTTTATGTTGACCCTACAGGAAAAAAGAAAGAAAAGTATTCTTTATCTTTCCCTGCGGCATCCGCTGTTCAGGAAGTCATGCAACACATGGCTCCATCTGTTGGTGCTATTGAAAAAAGTGAGAACGAAATCCCTGATATTACACCGTTAGTTTCTGCTCTAAATGAATATGGTGTTGAGTTTGAGATTAGCAATAAGAAGAAACACTACGAGATTGATTGGGCTTCAATTTCTGTTGATCCTGAACTTCATGCTTTGACATATAGTTTTATCATTCCTGTCGAGGATCTACTCAAAGAGAAGAAACTTTCAGACACATGGGGAATTGGTTTACTTTCAGAAAGCGGAACTTCTATGAATGTTGGGTCAAAGAGTGTTCCCGGTGGCATGAGGGGACCCGGCATGAGGGACCCCGGCATGGGTCGGCCTGGTATGGGAGGGCCCAGAATGGGCGGTCCGGGAATGGATTCTCAGTCAAGAGGAATGAATCTTCCGGAGGGAAAAGAACGGTCAAACGAAAATCAGTCCGCAGCTGATCTTCGTAAGATGATGATAAGAAATATTGAATCATGGACTAAATTCTCATTTAGCGAACTTTGCTCAATTAACGAATAAATCACTTTCATAACATAATGAAACTATATCATAAAATCTTTGCGACAGTATTTATGACAACTGTTGCATCCTTTGGCAATAAAGCTTTTGCTGACGACCTTCTCGGTCTTATCGGTGGTATGGCTTTTACCAGTAATCCTCCTGCAATGCAAAGCATGACGGGTAAATCTCATTTTATTGACGGTAACGGCGGCTGGTGTTACCTTTACCATAACCAAGTAAATCATGGTTACGCATTTGAAACACAGTTCTCGATGTTGTGGTCATCTACAGCAGCTCTAAAAGAAGAAGGAGCTTCAAAATGCAAATTCATCGTGCCTCTTGACTTCCGTTGGTTCTTGGGTTCTATGCAAACTGAACGTGTACTTGATTTTTCTGCATACGTTGGCGCAGGTATCCAATATAGTACCGTTTGGAGATTCTCAAAGGGGGAAGGGCATACTCACACTTATTATGACCCATGGTGGGGTAGCTATTGGGAAGAAGAGGTTGAAGGTGAAGACAAATGGGATTGGACTGTGAATCAATTGAGTGCCAATATCGCACTCGGATTTAAACTTGATTTTTGGAATAGCGACATTTGGAATCCAGGAACTAGGCATTATGACAATTTTAAGCGTCATAGTTTAATACTTGGCACCAAGTTCCACTTCCCTGTTATAAATGCGTCTGAGTCGCATGGTGACGGTGTAGATTTGTCTCGTGATAAGACTTGTGTGTCACTAACCGGGGCATTGTCTCTTGGATTAAGCGGTTCATGTACTCTTAAATTTGATTACGAATACCCTCTCGGAGGCAGTAATAAATACAAGTTGAATGATGGAGGCCATGCCACTTGGTTCAACACCAATACGCAATCTATGTCAATAACTCTACTCTTCCGAATCTAAAATCAATCTATTCAACGCATAACAAAATGATTAAAATATGGCAAACCATAAAGAAATGGATAAAAAAGGCATTCGATTGGTGGGTAAATTCATACGATTACTACAATTACTGAGTCTTGTTTTAGTCCTTAATGGTTGTTCTGCAACAAAAGTTTTACTGCCATCAGAACAATCATTAACCAAATCAAAGGTGGAAATGACTTATATCGTTGACAGATCAACGAATAGTATTGAAGTTTCGACCTCTTATCCTATCGTTCTGCGCACTTTCATCATGCAAGGATTTTCATTGTCTATCAATGGGCAATATGCTTATACTGTAAAAATTCCCTCTGCAAAAGATGTGGAATCGAGTATTTCACATCATCCCGGTGAGGTGAAGGCAACAATGCAAGACAATGCTGAAAAACGACCGGATATTCGTCCTGTTCTTGAAGCTCTCAACAAAGTAGATGCTCTCATTTACTCTATAAAAGGCGAAAAAATAGGCAAAGCAAAGAATTTCACTGTAGGTATAAATCCACAAACAGGCTTACTGACTTATAAAATTTCTTTGTCTTCAACTTATTCAATGAATATGCCTGTCAATGTGACCCTTGTATCAACACCTGTTGAAGAAGGAGATGAATTTAATACAGGCCAATTCACCAATAGAAATGAGTCTAATCATCGTCAGCCTTTTGGCGTAGGACAACCTCAACAACCCAACTATGGTCAACGAGATATCACAATTAAATACTCGTTTCGATAATGTCATATAATCGGAAATTTGTCATATTCGATCTTGATGGCACACTCATAGATTCCTATGAATGTGTACTTCGTTGTGTAAATAAAACTTTAAATTTTTTTGAACTGCCTTCTATTATTATTCCTGCTTCAGATAATACAAAAAATGTAGAAGATATATTTGATAGAGCAAAAGAAATTACTCAAAATGTTATACCATATTCAGAATTTAAAAGTAAATTCGACTGTGTCCATTTGGAAGACTGTATAAACGACATGGAGATTAATATTGACGCAGAGAATCTTATGTGCCAATATTTTAATAATGGCTATACAATTTTGATACTAACTAATAAGTTAAAATGTATCGCTGATAAAATTTGCAACCATTTCTTTTCAAACATTGATGCCATTGTTATTGGGAGAGAAGATGTGCACCAGATTAAGTCAAACTGGCAAAGCATTGTTGAGAAATTGTCAAATATTGATATTTGTCCGGGCGCATGTGAACTATATGTAGGAGATTCTGATGATGATGAATATTTGGCGAAATCGATGGCAATTAAATATCTAGATATTCGCAGTTTTCAATTTGAAAATTCAAGACCTAAGACCTTATATAACCGCATTATACGATTTGTAGCTACATATGGTAAAATTTTCAATTTGGTAGGGAAATTAACATTAATTTTTGGTTTAATTTCCCTTTTATATACTTGCTTTATCACTTATGTAGCATGGAATAAGATTCCAAGTCATACTTTTAATGCTTTCTTAAGTTCTGAGGGTTACTCTTCTAAAAATTCATACTGCAATCTAAGGTTACAGATTGATGCTGGTAGTGCTATAGAGTCAGAAACTTATAAAAGCGATAACTCCTATAACTTAATACAAGTCTATAATTCAGATGAATATGATGAGAATATCCCTTTGTCTAAATTTTTTTTTGGAAAATGCAGTTATCTTTTAACCTCACATACTAATAGATGTCTCTTATACACAAAACCGATCCAACGCGACTCCTGAGCATTGGTTATGGCGGGGTGATGGGGAAAAAAAAAATGGG
>CAMWIH010000061.1 GCA_947174305.1 uncultured Porphyromonadaceae bacterium
CACCATCAATATCCGACCGAAGATGATATAGAGCCCCGGCTGAAGAGGTTCTTGACATCTTTGACCTTGCAGGTTATAAATTACCTTTGCTCCCCCCTCTGAATTTGTTATGCTCTTGATTCCTGTGGCAATGTCGGCAATTTCAAATTCTATAGAATTGTTTATGGTCATTTGTTGCTGTCCGTTGAAAACAGCTGCCATATAAGTTCCGGGTTCAAGAGAGGATAGATTGACAGTCGCTGTTGCATTTGCAGATTCTCCTCCACTGAGATATAGAATGTTGCTATTTCCGGCTCCGACTGAGCGTCCGCCTCCCTGGTTAAATATCGCAACCGTAAGAGTGTTGGCAAAATATCCTTCCTCACAGTTCACCGTAAAACTGAATTTCACAGCCGACGGATCTGTCACTGGATTGGGTGAATCGAGCGTGAAGTCGCTTATTGCTATCGACGTGTTGGCCGGGGCCTCAGCTATTGTCACCTCCACAGGCTCGCTGATAGGATTTCCGCTTTCATTTACAAATAAGATGAAGTATGTGCCCGGCGTCAAAGGATTGTTCTGATATGATTTGAAAGTGCCGATATAGTCAGTTATGTTGTCGGTAGTCTCGGGAAGAATATCAACCGGACAATATTGTGACTGGCTCATTTCATTCTCTTCTCCGTCAATCAGGATTGGAATCACTTCCCCTATGTATTCCTCCGATGTGCTGTTTACAACTGAAAACTTCAAGGGGAATTTTTGTCCGATATAGATTGTGGATGGAGCAGTGACATTGGTCACCGTGACAGATGCTTGTTGCGGAGTTGAAATTGCAGCTGTGCCACCATTTACTGAAGCTATCAAGCTTCCCACTTTGCCAACAGGTGCTCGCATCTCCTCCCAACCGGAACCGGCATTATAGGCCGGAGTTATGGAATATTCTCCATCAGAAAGGGAAGGAAAACGGATTGAGTAACCGCTATATCCGCTAAATACAGGCATTGCCTCACTAAATACCGGACCCGATATATATTGGTCGTAACTGCCATCATTTGATTTGATATGGGCTCCCACCATTCCTCCGGCAGGAATTTCGGTCATGCTTAGATTAAAAAAGCCGTCATTCTCCTCAACCACTGTCAGAGTTAGCGGGCTCCCTGCCGAAACGTTCTGTTGTTGCGAAGTAAGGTTGCCTGTACAATACATCAGATATACCGGCTTGGAATCAGCTTTGGGAGGTTGAACGCCAAGGGCAATCTGCTGTCCCGAGTTGAAACCGCCGGCCCCACCGCCGATACCTAAGCTGGCAGGATTAAGGGCAGTGAGAAGGAAATAACCATCGCTCATGCCTCCCCAGCCCCAGTTGAAATGGAAATAGCCATCCTCACTGTAGCCGTCGCAAATGAATTGGTGACCACCGGCTGTGCCTTGACCTGCATAAAGCACGGGAAGCCCTTTCTCAAGGTCAGCATAAATCATATCCTCCCAGTCATAGAGTCCATAATAGTCGCGCATTGGCATCCATAGCCCTTTGTCATAATCGAAATATTCGAGAAATGATTGTCCCATTGTGATAGTGGAAGCACTGCTCTCATTCGAAGTATAACCCATATCCACGCTTACTCCGCAGGCATACATAAGCGTTGCAACAGCCTTCTTCTGTTCTTCGGTGCTCGAGTCGCCGTAGGTATTGGTCATATTTGCCCAATCGAAGGTAGTGTTGGCATAATCGAAACTTAAAGTTTCATTACCCGTTTCCCAGGTGTAGGAATGGGTTCCTTTACCTTTTTCCGGGTAATTATGATACTTCATCACCTGTGCCATGGCTGTAGCCACACAACCTGTAACGGAGCGTGCCCCATTATCTAACGGACACATATCATTATATGGTGCGCTTTGGTTCCAGCGGGTCTCAGTAAGAGGTGCAATGGGTTTCCTTGTGGGACGAGCCTTGGCTTTGGCAGAGACTTTCTTTAGTCCCTTTTGTGAATTAAGATAAGATAGCTCGCGATTATAAAAGTCGAGCCAATATTCGAGTCCAGGATTCCCTTTGGCCGAAAAACCGGCATTTTCGGAATATGCCAACATTGCCGGAGCTTCATCATTGTTTGGCAGGACCATATATCCGCCAGAGGTGGTGAAAACATACAAATCACCTACGGTAGAATGAAACTTCGGCGACTCTTTAAATTTACCGGCAACTTTCCGTGCATTTGAGGAGGACTCTACACGCTGAAGAGCCTGTTCCGGACTTACATGCGCGGAGTAGGCCAGCCCTGAACATCCGAGGGCGGCAATACTTGCGAGGAGTAGTGACTTTTTCATAGATATGTTTTTATAATGGATTCCGGTTTAAACAACCAAATAAAGTTATATGGTCTATAACAATTTATTATTTCAACGACTTGCAACCCTGATTTGTTCGCAATATGCAGTGGTGTGAACTAATAAGTAAAGATAGTGTATTGTTTGAAAGTCATTTTATTATTAATTTTGTGTTTACAGATCCTAAAGGACTACTATGATGAGTGAGAATGAAAATATAGAAAAAGAGATGAAGCGTCCTCTGGTTGAGAGTGCCATTGATACGCTTCCTTTCACCCCTCACGCTGATCAGATGAAATTGCTCGAGAAGCTTTCTGATTTTGTGGAGAGTGGGGAACCTAACGGTGTGTTCGTTTTGAATGGCTATGCCGGTACGGGTAAAACCTCAATGGTTGGTGCCTTTATAAAGGCTCTGAAGGAATGCCGACGCAAAGTGGTGGTGGTGGCTCCTACGGGACGTGCGGCGAAGGTGGCCCAATCATTTTCAGGACATCCGGCTTCAACCATTCATAAGCTCCTCTACCGTGGGAATAGTGCCGATCCAGGCAATACCACCTTCTTCATAGCACGCAATACCACTCCCGACACCGTTTTCATAGTTGACGAGGCCTCAATGATCTCTGATGCGCCCGATGCTTCAGGGCGTTCATTGCTCTTTCATCTTGCACGTTACGTCTATTCCTGTCCGGGTTGCAAGATGATACTGGTAGGTGATGAGGCACAGCTTCCCCCTGTGGGTCAAACGGGAAGCACGGCCATGAATCCGGAACGACTCAGAGGGATGGGTCTATCCCCGGTGACACATTCTCTCGATTTGCCTGTGCGCCAGACGGCAATGAGCGGAATAATACATAATGCCACCTTCCTGCGCCAGAAGCTTTTCTATCCCGATTCTGATGCTCCTGATGCCCTTTTTGTAAGGGATTTCCCCGATGTGGTTGCCATCTCATCTGAGGATCTTGCCGAATCACTCGCCTCCTCACACGCAGAAGTGGGGGAGGATGAAACACTCATTATCACCCGTTCCAATAAAAGGGCCAATGACTTTAACCGTTCCATCCGCAACATCGTGATGTATGCAGAGGAGCCTCTCGAACGAGGCGACCGTGTGGTAATCTCAAAAAATGATTACTATTGGGCTAAGCAGAATGATATGGAGGGTTTCATAGCTAACGGTGAGACGGCTGAGGTCACATGGGTTGGTAAAACTGAAAAGGCCTACGGCCGCTATTTCACTGATGTTGAACTCCGTTTCGTTTCCGACGGGCGCATAATGGGCGCAAAGGCAATGCTTCGGTCGCTCGTGTGCGATGGCCCCTCCATCCCTCGCCCGGAGATGGAACGCTTCTATACCCGCGTTATGGATGCTTACGAAGGGGAACTCTCAAAAAAAATAAAGGGAGCCTTGGAGGATCCCTATTATAATGCCTTGCAGATGAAATATGCCTATTGCGTCACTTGCCACAAGGCGCAGGGTGGACAATGGAAGCACGTTTACATCGACATGGGTGGTATTGCACCCGAAGCAATGACCGGAGAATTTTACAGATGGCTTTACACTGCCGTGACGCGTGCCACCCTGAAAGTATTCTTCATCAATCCGACAATGAAGTTGATGTAGGAAGCGTAAGCCCATATTGAGGAGCTATTTCAAGCACAAGCTTCCAGGCCGCGTCGTGCTCGTAAGGGATCTTCCCTTCGAGTATGGCCTCTTTAACCACATCTTTCAGTTCGCGAATCACCGAAGAGGGTTCAATCTTGAAATAATCCATTATCTCATATCCATCTATAGGCGACTTCCAGACGCGTAGTTTGTCGGCATCGGCAATCTGGGTCATCCTTTCGCGGAGTTTGGCGAAGCCATCGAGCTGGCGACGCACTTTTGCCGGATTTTTAGAGGTTATGTCTGCTTCGGCAAGCAGCATAAGGTCTTCCAGATCCTCTCCCGCATCTGTTATGAGCCGGCGCACCCCTGAATCTGAAACACCCTCTTCTCCTACAGATTGAGGACGCATGTGGAGGCCTACAAGTTTGGCAACATATTTCATCTTCTCATTGAGGGGAAGTTTCATCGTCTTGAAAACCTTCGGAATCATCTTCTCCCCGATGAAATTATGATTGTGGAAAGTCCAGCCAATCTTCTCATCATAGCGTTTTGTCTTGGGCTTCCCTATGTCGTGCAGGAGGGCAGCCCATCGAAGCCATTCATTGTCGCTCCGTTCAGCCACATTATCCACCACCTGAAGCGTGTGAAAGAAATTATCCTTATGTCCCCGTCCCTCCTTTGTCTCAACTCCTTTCAGGGCATGGAGGGTAGGGAAGATGATCTCTAAGAGGCCGGCCTCATCAAGCAGGATGAACCCCTTCGAAGGTTTTGGGGAACGCATTATCTTCGATAATTCGTCGTTTATCCGCTCTTTGGTGATTATCTCGATTCTGTGGCGGTTGCGCTTTATGGCCTCGAATGTTTCCGGGAAAATATTGAAATCGAGTTGGGTGGCGAAGCGTATGGCCCTCATCATCCTTAAGGGATCGTCGGAGAATGTCACGTCCGGGTCGAGAGGAGTGCGTATAATCCTGTTATGGAGGTCAAGGATGCCGTTGAAGGGATCCACAAGTTCACCGAACCTACCTTTGTTTAGGGAGATTGCCATGGCGTTGATTGTGAAATCGCGTCTTTTTTGGTCGTCCTCAAGGGTGCCGTCCTCCACAATCGGGTTTCGGCTTTCCCTATGGTATGATTCGCGCCGTGCGCCCACAAACTCCAGTTCGAGGTCGCCCGACTTCACCTGTGCGGTGCCGTAATTGGCATAAACGGAAAGATGCTTGCGTCTGTTGAGCCGCTCGGCCACTCGCTCGGCTAATTCTATTCCGCTCCCAACGGTCACAAAATCTATGTCGGAAGAGGGCCTGTTAAGGAAAATATCCCTCACATAACCTCCCACAACATACACTTCACGGCCCATGGTGTCGGCCGTCTCTCCAATCTGCCGGAACACCGGCAATTTTAGATCGTCGCTTAGATTCATAATTCCTGAAGCTCCTCGGGGAAAACGGTCAGATTTTCCAGTCCGTTGTCATCCACGCGATACGTGTTTTCCACACCTACCGCACCCACATGGGGGATAACGAATTTCGGTTCGAGGGCAATGGTCATATTTTTTTGAAGTGGCTGATGGTTGCGTTCCATCATCACCGGTTGTTCATTCAATTCTATCCCTATGCCGTGGCCAATGAACTTGGCTTTGTTTACGTGACCCATAAAATAGTCGCGCAAACCTTCGGCCTCGGCAATCTCCACCGCTCTTTTATAGAGTGTAGAGATTGGTGTTCCTGGAACTCCTATTTTTTCAAGTTCCCTCAATATGATGCGTGAGCATTCATGAGCTTTCACGGCCTCCTCGCACACAGAATCAAGATACCATGTGCGCGTCATATCCGACTGATAGCCGTTGAAACCGCCATTCATGTCGAGCATGACGGTTGTGCCGGGTTTGATGGTTTTTCCGTCAGCTCCTACAGGGAGGGAGGGGTCAACCCCTGCGCCACCCATGGCAAAATCGTAAGGTGAGGCCACGTCGGCATTATCTCCCGAAATCACTGAGCCTAAATTCAGTTCCATCCTTGACCCAGCTGCCCTGAGGTAGCCGAGACAACCCTCGCGCCTAAGTATGCGTTCAACTTCAATCTGCAATTCCAGATCGGTCATCCCCGGTTGAAAGCAGCTGGGCACTTGAGAATATGCCCTTGCCTGATGCAGGCCGTCCTCCTTGATCTTGGCAATCTCATAATCGGTCTTGATCATACGGGCCTCACGCATAATCTTTGAACCGTTGCGGAACTCACTTTCCGGGAAGAGTGATTTTAGCCTTTCCACTTCAGAATAGAGGAGGTCGTCAAACTCCAGACCCGGTTTCAAGGGTAGGGGATAGCCGTGTTCCTCCATCCAGGAGGGAATCATCTCGGGCTTACGGAGATTGAATACACCGGGGGCATTCTCGGGTGCGACACTCGGAGCTACCATGAACCATACCGGCTCACGGTCAGGAAGCAAAAGCACATACCCACGGAACACGCATCCTGAAAGATAGAAAATGTTGGTTGTTGATGAGATGAGGAGCGCGTCGCATTCGTTCAAGGCCATTGCGGCTTTTACTTTCTCAAAGCGGAGATTGAACTCCTCTTTCATATCGGGAAGGAGAAAAGGATAAATCATAATCTGAAATTCTGTATTTTTTTGAAGAGGGTTTCCTTATTTTCATTATTATCCTCCGAAAGGATCAGTCCGATATCCATTATGCCCCGCGTGTTTTCAGGCACCGACAGCGATTGTAATTCCACGCAATATCCCGCACGGAGCGGTATGCCGGTGTCAATGGTGTCAACAGTCTCATAAACCACGTATGATCCTTTCCCGACCGGAGTCTCTTCCGGAGGGGAGAGCGTGAGTATGATTGTATCCGACTTCATGCGTCCTTCCTCATCCTCCTGGTGTATTGCCAAGTGCAGAGGGGCAGGATTGCTCAGGATGGAAAACCTTACGCTTAAAAGAAGGGAATACCTGTCGGAAGGATTGTTGACCGAATCTTCGGGCCAGGGGAAGAAGGGAATCACATTCACCGGATCCCACCCTTCGGGAGGAATGGATGCATATTTGGACCATACCACATTATTCACTCTCCGGCATCCTATGCACAATAAGGATGCCGAAGCAATGAAAAGCAATATGAACCGTATGCTATGCCTCATTCTTTGGTTGCTGTGGTTTCTTCTTTTTGGGACGGTCGTTGCGCTGCTGATTCTTGTTTGATTGCTTCCCCTTCGGCTGATTCTGCTTAGGTTGGCCATTCTGATTGTTCTGTGCGTTTCCGCCGTTCCCTTTCCTCTTTTTCTTCTTCGACTTGTCGAAACGTGTAAGGCTCTCCTGCTCCACAAGGTCGATATACTCTTTCCTTGGTTTCTCCTTGCCGCTCTCGGGCTCGAGGGAATCAACCTTTATGCCCTGTTTATTGAGTGCAATGATCTCGAAGGCACGGGAAGCATCTATTGTAACGAGGTTTGCAGGCACCGACTTATCGGTTGAGTAGGTCACCTTCCTTGCAAGTATGTCGGGCTTGAAATAGAAGAAAAGTCCATCCTTGGTTTCAAGCACGGCATCTTTGGGTGGAAGCTTGCGGTGTGATTCCGAATAGGCATCTATCTCGAAATTGAGACAGCACTTGAGTTTGGCGCATTGTCCGGCAAGTTTCTGCGGGTTCATAGACAGATCCTGCACACGGGCGGCTCCCGTGCCTACAGATACGAAGTGGGTCATCCATGAGGAACAGCACAGGGGACGGCCGCAGGGGCCGATTCCTCCGATCCTGCCCGCCTCCTGACGCGCACCGATCTGCTTCATCTCGATGCGCACCTTGAATGTGTCGGCAAGTATGCGGATAAGCTTGCGGAAATCCACTCGTTCATCGGCAATGTAATAGAAGATAGCCTTTCCGCCATCGCCCTGATATTCCACATCGCCGATCTTCATGTTCAGCTCAAGGTCTTCGGCAATCTTGCGGGCGCGGATCATGGTGTCGTGCTCACGCGAACGCGCTTCATCAAACTTCTCAAGATCATGCGGCGTGGCAAGACGGAACACCCTTTTCAGTTCAGAATCCTGTGAGATTCCGGCCTTCTTCATCTGGCGTTTCACGAGCTGGCCAATCATCGAGACCCGGCCGATATCATGACCCGGAGACGCTTCCACCGCCACAATATCATCAATCTTGAGGTCAAGATTGTTCGGGTTGGAATAGAAACCGGTACGCGTATTCTTGAACACCACCTGCACCGCATTGAAGTCAGACGCGGAAGAGATCTTTTCAAGCCAGTTGGTGGCGAAAAGCTTTCCTCGCGGACATCCTCTATCGGATAGGGTGCCGGAAGTGCGACCGTTATTTGAATCTATATTCTCCACGGTGATCCTTATTTAGCGAAACTTACCGCACGTGTTTCACGAATAACCGTGATTTTAACTTGTCCGGGATAGGTGAGTTCATCCTGAATCTTCTTGGCAATCTCGGTAGAGAGTTTTTCGGTCTCCTCATCCGTGATCTTGTCGGCACCCACAATCACGCGCAGTTCGCGTCCGGCCTGTATGGCGTAGGTCTTGAGCACACCGGGGTAGGAGAGGGCGAGCTGTTCAAGATCGTTGAGTCGTTTGATATATGCCTCCACGATTTCACGCCTTGCACCGGGGCGTGCGCCGGAAATCGCATCGCATACCTGAACAATGGGGGCAAGGAGCGAAGTCTGCTCCACCTCGTCGTGGTGTGCGCCTATGGCATTGCAGATATCGGGTTTCTCCTTGAATTTCTCGGCCAATTTCATTCCGAGCACTGCGTGCGGAAGTTCCGGCTCATCATCGGGCACTTTCCCTATGTCATGAAGCAGACCGGCCCTGCGTGCCTTCTTGGGATTCAGGCCTAATTCAGAAGCCATCACCGCGCATAGGTTGGCAGTTTCACGCGAATGCTGGAGAAGGTTCTGGCCGTATGAAGAACGGTATTTCATTTTCCCGACCATACGGATAAGTTCCGGATGGAGACCGTGGATTCCAAGATCAATGGCCGTGCGTTTCCCGGTCTCGATAATCTCCTCTTCCACCTGTTTGCGCACCTTTGCCACCACCTCTTCAATGCGGGCGGGGTGGATACGTCCATCCACTACAAGCTGATGAAGGGCAAGGCGGGCAATCTCCCTGCGCACAGGGTCAAATCCGGAAAGCACAATGGCCTCGGGAGTGTCGTCAACTATTATTTCAATTCCCGTGGCAGCTTCGAGTGCGCGGATGTTCCTCCCTTCGCGACCGATGATGCGGCCCTTGATTTCGTCGTTGTCAATGTGGAAAACGGTCACTGAATTTTCTACGGCTGTTTCCGTGGCCACACGCTGTATCGATTGAATCACGATGCGCTTCGCCTCCTTGGAAGCGGTCATCTTGGCATCGTCCATAATGTCGTTTATATAACCGGCCGCGGCTGTCTTGGCTTCATCCTTAAGGCTCTCCACCAGTTTCTCCTTTGCCTCCTCAGCTGAAAGACCCGAGATCCGTTCCAGCTCTTCAGTCACCTGACGGTGGCGATGCTCCACCTCTTCAATGCGCGACTCGAGCATGGCCTCACGGTTGTCGAGGTTATTCTTTGTGTTGTCGAGTTCATTCTTGCGGCGCTGATTCTCACTGTGCATCTGATTGAGCTGTAGTTCACGCTGCTTCAGGCGTGCTTCATTGCTCTGCATTTTCTGAAGACGCTGGTTGGCGGTGCGTTCGGCATCGCTAAGAATCTTCATCTCCTCCTCTTTGGCCTTGAGGATTCTCTTCTCCTTGATCACCTCTGCCTCGCGGTTAGCCTCCTCGATGATTGCGTTTGCACGCGAAGAGGCGTTCTTCCGGCTAACATTCATTGCAACCACATATCCGGCAATGGCCGTGGCGATTGCTATTATGATCCATATAGCTGTTCCCATTTATTTTTTTTCTATTATTGAGTGTTTTAATTAATATTATGGTTATTAGTTTATTTCGGTTCAAATGGCTAAGGCATAACGCAGGTCAAGCCGTGCCGAGGGGGCACCGCAACACAGACCGGGATATTGATTGAAGAAATGTTTTGGGGAACGGCCAATGGAAAGGAAGACGTCAGACTTCTATCCTGTCGAGCCTTTCATCGCAGTCTCTTGCAAGACGCAAAGCCTCCTCATGGCGTCCGAGCAGTTCCCGGTAATAGGAGGCATACTGGTAGATGATCATGGCCAATAGCTCGCGTTCATCTTTTCGTGGAAATTTCTTACGCAGGGAGGAGAAAAGGGAGCCAATCTCAGTCTCGGTGTCTCTCACGAACTCCTGTTTCAGAAACGGGACGGTCAGCTTTACAGTCTGTCCGCCTATATTTATTTCCATATTCACTTTTTCGGAATCATACATAGCCATCCGAAGTAGAATTATTCCTTAAGCATTTCAATGCAACGGTCAATGTTGCGTATAAGCCGGCCAATGAGGCGGCGTGCGTCGATAATCGTATCCGGATCCTGAGCCAGACGGTGTGAAACGGCAAGAAAGTCTGATTCAAGCTTTGCTTTGTCTCGCTCGCGGGCGGTGTCTTCGATCGTACGGCGCAGCACTTCGTTCTCCTCTTCAAGCATCCGGTTTCGGGCGCGGAGTTCATCAACGCTTTCCTTCAAAGCGCCGATTTTCACACGCATTGATTCGAGAACCGATAGAAGGGATGGTGCCATCACTGCCAAATTTTTACAAAATTAATCAAAAAAAGCGGAAAAACCAATTTTTTTAATACCACTTGATTCCGTTGTTGGCCGACGACCGTTTGTCATACTTCAGGTCTTTGAGGAGCGATGATTTCACGGCGATGTGGAAATTGTAGGATTTGTAGGGACCCACAGGTACGAAAGATGCTGTCATTGTGAAGCAGTGTAGGTCGCGCGAGATGGAACAGTTCATGTAGGCTAACTTCTTCAGCTCGAAGTTATAGGAAGCCGAGAAAGAGAAGTTCCAGTTCTTAGTGGGGCGGATGGAGCCATTGAACGATAGGTTCTGGTTCCAGCGTCCGTTATATTCCATCTTCTGCGGGTTGAAATCGCCATAGCCGTAGCTCACCGAATAGTTCACCGAGAAACTCCAGGGGCAATCCCATTTGGCATAGCCATCCATATCGTCGCCTCCGGAGCTATCCTCCCGACGCGCCCTGCGCCTGTCGGCAGTGGCACGCCCTGTGAAACTGTCCTCCTCCTCTGTGTCGTTCTCCTCCTCATCGTCGAGGTCGCGGTTATTACGGTTGTTGTTCCCATCCTTCTTCCGGCGGAAGGTGTCGTTGTTGAAGGTATAGGAGAAAGATGTTCCTGCAGAGGCGAGTCGGAAGAGCCCTTTCCCTTCCTGTATGCGCAATCGGTCGGCCTTATAGGGGCTGCCGCTTTCATTCAGCTTATAGACGTATGGATCCCACGTGGTGTTGAGGTTGAGGTTGAAGTTCTTCACCAACCGCACCAATATGTTGGCCTGAAGGGGGGAGAGCCTGAGCGAGTCGGCCGCGAAGTTATAGCTCTGGCTGAATGAGAGGTTTTCGATGAGCGAGATCTTCTTCACCCCCGTGGAATCGGCATCGCTCTTCACCTTCATCTCAAGATTATTCGAGAGACCCCACGAAACGGCTCCGCTCTTGCCGCGTCCCGGCACACCGAATATTCCGTGAGAGAAATAGGAATAATCCACGCGACGGTTATAGCCGGCCTGATCCGTATAGACGTAATAGTCGTACGCACCCCACATCGGGTCGCCGAAATCGGGTTGCCAGTTGAACGATACGGTCGGAGTCATCACGTGACGTATCATCTGCACCTTGTCGCCGAAAATCTTCAACGGCTTGTAAAAGCCATACACCTTGGTGTCGAAGGAGAGTGCGGCATTGAAATCGAAAATGTTATAGAATCCGTGAGTGGTGTCCTGCACCTCCCTTGAGGCCTGCGTGTCCCATTGGCGACGTATCTTGCTCGTGTACATACGGTCGTTGAGGGTGACCGAGGGGGAGAGGTTGATATATTTGAACAGGGAGAACGTTGCGCTCACCGGCACATAATGTTTCAATCCGTTTTTCCAGTCTTTCAGCAAGCTTTTCTGGAAGAATTCATCCTGACGGGCCGTGAGGGAGTTCTGGAATTGTCCGGAGTAGGAGAGCCTTATCTTCTCATACCATTTCTCTCCTCCCACAGCCTTCTTCCTCTTGAACGGAGCTAACTGGCTCATGGTGATGTTAAGGTTGGGGAATGATACGGCAAGCGTCGAGTCCTGGCTTCTCTGGGCAATGTTGGCAGTGGCCGAGAAGCTCCATTTGGAATTCGGGATACGGTAGGTGAGGTTTACCGTAGATGACTTGGTGTTCTCCGTGAAGTTGCTGTTATAGTATGAGTTGACATCATTTCGTGAATATCCTGAGGTGGCGAAGTTCACCGAAGATGAGAAGGAGAGGTTTGGATTCGCCTTCTGATCCTGCGAATGGCTCCATATCACCTGGAAGTTCTTCATCTTCATATAGTCGGGAGTGCCTTTGTCGCCCGTGATGGTCTGGAGGAAAGATATGTCGAAAGAGCCGCGGAACTTATAACGCTTCACGTATGAGGAATGTCCCGTGATGCCCCACGACCCTTTGGTGTAGATCTCACCTCTAAGGGCGAGATCCACATTGTCGTTTATGGCGAAATAGTAACCTCCGTCGCGTAGGTAGAATCCACGGTTGTAATCATCGCCGAACGATGGGAAGATCACGCCCGATGAGTATTTCTCTGAGAAGGGGAAATAACCGAAGGGGAGAGCGAGGGGAAGGGGGATTCCCATAAGCACCATATATCCGGGGCCTGTCACCACATCCTTCTTCGGGCGCACTTTGGCGCGTGTTAGCTGGAAATAGAAGTGGGGGTTCTCGTGGTCATCGCAGGTGGTGTATCGTCCATCCTCCACATAGAATGAGCCATCTTCCATCTTCTTGGCCTTGCCCCCGGTGAGGTAGCCATCCTGCTGCTCAGTGATCACGTCGGTGATATATCCACGCTCGGTCTTGAAGTTATACTTCATCGTTTTCGACTCATACTCACCCCCTTTATCCTTGAAAACGGGATTGCCGCTCATATTGCCTAAAGAGTCGATCACTCCGGCGGCATATACCGTCGAGGAATCCATCTCCATGCGTATCTGGTCGGCATTGACCTTGAATTCGGAATAATCCACTATCGAGCTACCGTAGAGGTATGCATTGTTCTGACCCACTAAAACGAGAGAATCCTTGGCGGAGAAATGCACCACGTTGTCTATGTCAACATGGTCATATCTGATTTTTGAGAAAGAGCCGCGGGTGGTGTCGATAGCTTCACGGTCGTTGATAAACTCGCGGGAGGGGATGGAATCGTTATCAGAAAAGATGGAATCTGTCTGAGAGTCAATGAATAGGGTTTCACCGTCAGGCGCTGTGAAGAAGTCGGAAGAGAGCGTGTCGGATTCCAACACCGAGTTTTCGGCATTGTCATCAAGGGTGGTTTCCTCCTGTTGCGACAGGGAGACCTCCGATTGAGAATATGCTATCCCGAAAAGGATCAGGGCGGCAATATAGAATAGAAGGCGTCTCAAGACTTTGGTCAATTTCCTGCAAAGTTAGTCATTATTGCAGAATTGCACAACTAAAGATTGTTAAAAAGGGAGGTGGACGCTTCTCGCGCCCACCTCGTAGTAACTTACAAATGAGTTATTCAATTTTGACAGATTTATATTTTATAATTGAGTCCACTTTAAAAAGTGGAAGACACGAGAACATGAGGGACAGTAGAATATTAAAATAATTTAGACAGGAGAACAGGAGGAACTGGAGAATAATGACCTCCTGTTTCTCCTGTTCTCCTGTCTAAAAAATCTCCTGTCTTAAAAACTACTAAATAATCTACTGTCTAAAAAAGCTGCGTTTCGCGTAATTATTCTATCTCTTCATCAATAATCTTTTGAATTATGGATATATCCACAGTTGAGTATTCCCCTTTGTCATAAATATCAATAAGATATACGTGACCATTGTTTTCCGAAACAACTATGGTATAGGTTATTATCCTCGCCCCACCGGATTTTCCTCGCCCTTTAGATGAAATGGCCATACGTATTTTGCGAATACCGGGCGTAAGTTCGTCTCCTTGGAATGGATTATCTTCCAAAGATAAAATAAAGTTGCCAAGATCCTTTTTTAATGATCGATGTCTCTTGGATAGATTCTTGGCCGAACGTTCAAATCTATCTGTTGTTCTTATTTCAAAGCTCATTTAGGAAGTCTCTTGCTGTTTTGACAGGAAGTTTCCCTGCCTCTATCAATTTTGCTTCCCTTACACCTTCTGCTATTCTTTCCGTCAGGGAATCCGTCTCCGATACCGGCATAATTTTAAATGTACCGATACGGGAGGTAAGCAATATTGACTCACCTTTCAAGGCTTTGGTTAATATTGCAGTCTGGTTGGCTCTAAAAGCACGTGCGCTTACTATCTCCATATTTATATTGGTTGACTAATAAATTACATACATAATTTTTTGCAAAGATAATAAATGGTATCCAAATTGGTTACCATTTATTAAATATTTAACAAAACTTTTGATTATTTTTTTCGGGAAGACAACATTTTATATGGAAAGATTTTTAGAAAAAGACAGGAGAACAGGAGGAACAGGGGATTATATTGGAAAAAGACAGGAGAACAGGAGGAACGGGAGAATAATGACCTCCTGTTTCTCCTGTACTCCTGTCTTAAAAAAATTATTAAAAAATATACTGTCTTAAAAAGCGAATGCGCTTAGGTTCCCGCACCGAGAAGGCTTTGCCTCCCATCTATCACTTATGAGGTCCGAAAAGTTTGTTCATCATGTCGTCGGACAGACCCAGAGAC
>CAMWIH010000062.1 GCA_947174305.1 uncultured Porphyromonadaceae bacterium
ATAATTATGAGTGGAAAGTAAACTTATTTACCCTCTTTCTGCATCTGTTCCTTGAGAGCCTGAAGCGCACCGAGGTCACCGAGAGTGGTCTTCTCGATCTGTGGAGCCTGAACAGCCTCAGCGGCGG
The DNA here is from genome assembly GCA_947174305.1 of uncultured Porphyromonadaceae bacterium. Taxonomy (GTDB): domain Bacteria; phylum Bacteroidota; class Bacteroidia; order Bacteroidales; family Muribaculaceae; genus Lepagella. The sequence goes on from CAMWIH010000062.1 coordinate 128, forward strand.
GTTTAGCGCTCTTGCGGGTGTTGTTGGCTTTCTCACGACGCTCAGCCTTGTTAGCATCTTCAGAGATGCGGCTGTGGCTGAGGATGATGCGCTTGTTGTCTTTGTTGAACTCGATCACCTTGAAGTTGAGCTTCTCGTCGAGCTTAGCCTGAGAGCCATCTTCCTTAACAAGGTGTTTGGGAGTTGCGAAGCCCTCTACGCCGTAGGGGAGAGAGATGACAGCGCCCTTATCCATAACCTCTGTGATAGTACCCTCGTGGATAGAACCAACAGTGAAGATAGTCTCGAATACATCCCAGGGATTCTCCTCAAGCTGCTTGTGGCCGAGGGAGAGACGACGATTCTCCTTGTCGATTTCAAGAACCTGAACCTCGATGTCGTTGCCTACCTGAGTGAACTCAGAGGGGTGTTTGATCTTCTTGGTCCAAGAGAGGTCGGAGATGTGGATGAGACCGTCAACGCCTTCCTCGATTTCAACGAACACGCCGAAGTTGGTGAAGTTGCGAACCTTCGCAGTGTGACGGCTGCCGATAGCATATTTAGTCTCGATATCCTCCCAAGGATCTTTCTTGAGCTGTTTGAGACCGAGGCTCATCTTGCGCTCGTCGCGGTCGAGAGTTAGGACAACGGCTTCAACTTCGTCGCCAACCTTAAGGAAGTCGTTGGCGCTGCGGAGGTGCTGGCTCCAGCTCATTTCAGAAACGTGGATCAGACCCTCAACACCGGGCTGAACTTCAACGAATGCACCGTAATCGGCCATAACAACAACCTTACCCTTAACGTGGTCGCCAACCTTGAGATCGGCAGTAAGGTTATCCCAGGGATGGGGCTGAAGCTGCTTGAGACCGAGTGCGATACGTTTCTTGTCGTTATCGAAGTCGATGATAACAACCTTGATATCCTGGTCGAGCTCAACAACCTCGCGGGGATCGCTTACGCGGCCCCAAGAGAGGTCGGTGATGTGAACGAGACCGTCAACACCGCCAAGATCGACGAACACACCATAAGGAGTGATGTTCTTGACCTTTCCTTCGAGCACCTGACCCTTCTCGAGCTTGGAGATGATCTCCTTCTTCTGCTGTTCGAGCTCGGCCTCGATGAGAGCCTTGTGAGAAACGACAACGTTCTTGTATTCCTGGTTGATCTTTACGACCTTGAACTCCATAGTCTTATCCACGAAAACATCGTAGTCGCGGATGGGGCGAACGTCGATCTGAGAACCGGGGAGGAAGGCCTCGATGCCGAATACATCGACAATCATACCACCCTTGGTGCGGCTCTTGACATAACCCTTGATAACTTCGTCGTTCTGGAGAGCCTCGTTGACACGATCCCAGCTGCGAGTCTGGCAAGCCTTCTTGTGAGAAAGACGGAGCTGGCCGTTCTTGTCTTCGAGAGTCTCGATATAAACCTCAACTTCGTCACCGACTTTGAGGTCGGGGTTGTAACGGAATTCGCTTACGGGGATGATAGCGTCAGACTTCATGCCGATGTCAACGCGAACCTCACGTTTTGTGATTGATTTCACCACGCCGTTAACGACTTCGTTTTCTTTTGCAGTCTTAAGCGACTCGTCGTAGGTGTTGGTTAACTCTTCACGGCTCTTCTCACCTGCGGTTTCGCCGTTTGCATAAGCATCCCAATCGAAATCTTCGATTGCTGTGTAATTTTTTGATTCAGACATTTAGAATCAATTTCTTTTTTAATAGGAAGGCCTGATTTTTTTGATTCGGGCGCATCCTGTGGGTTAATAATAAGCTTTTCTTGCACTCTCTATGCGCAAGACCTTGCAAATTTACTATTTATTTTCCATTCCTACAAATATATAAAAGGGTTTGAGGGGGGAGTTAATAAGTTTTAAGGATATTTTAGCGCAAATAATGAAAAATAAGATGTTTTTTCAATTCCTATGTCACAAATCAAAACCATCGTTAGTTTATAGAATAAAAGAATCTTAAAACAAGAGATATTCAACCTATGAAACTTAAACCGTCGATTATAGCTGTCTGTGCCTTAAGCGCCACCCTGATTGCCGTCGGAAAGCCGGAGGGTGTCAATCCAATGGCCTCCTCCGATCAGGTGCAGGAAGAGGAGGAAGTCACTGCGAATGACACCACCCTGAACCTTCCGGCCGATGAAGACTTCACCGAGCTTGACGAGCTGGTGGTGGTGGAACGCCAGAAGCTTGTGAAGAGCGACGGTGCCACCCTCACATATAATGTGGCTGAAGACCCGGAGGCCGGGAGTTCAAACACTCTCGACATACTGAGAAAAGTTCCCGGAATCACGGTCGATTCTCAGGATAACATTAAGGTGAACGGCCAGTCGAGTTTCAAGGTATTGCTTAACGGACGCGAAGACCCTATGGTGAAGGGTGACCTCAAGACCGTGCTGAAGTCTTTCCCTGCTTCCACGATAAAGAAGATTGAGGTGATTTCTGAGCCGGGCGCAAAATATGATGCCGAAGGAATAGGGGGGATTCTCAATATTGTCACCGACAGGTCGAAAAGCCTTTCAGGTTTCATGACGCAACTCGGAGCCTGGGTGAATGCTTATCAGGTCGGAGGATACCTGAATGCCCGCACGCAGATAAATAAGGTTATGCTTGATGCCAATGTGTCATATAACAATGGAAATGTGTGGCCACAAAGCCAGACCTCCGAGAGAACTGTGGAGAGTCTTGACGGATCGGAGAATCACCTCATGACCGCGCGACAGAAAGCAAAGAGCGGATGGGACTATACGGGGGTAAGGTTCAATATGTCGTGGGAACCTGATTCTTTGAACCTCTTCACCCTCTCAGCCAATTACGGTTACAATTCATGGAATAATAATGGTACCGAGGATCGCGATATGAAACGCCCCGACCTCACTACTTTGTGGCGCCTCCAACGTAACTTCAACTCCTCGGGTGATTATAACGGAGGAGGAGTGCAAGCCTCATATCAGCACAATTTCCGGAGACAGGACCATTCGCTTGTGGCTTCATACGAATATGACTATGGAGGCCAAGGATATAGCACAGACTATCTTCTTGACTACCTTGTGGGCACGGGAGATGAATCCCCTTACAGTTCGGAAAGAAACAACTTCACGAGGCATTACCACATAATGCAGCTTGACTATTCCAACAGGTTCAATACCCGTCATCTGTTGGAGGCCGGGGGAAAGGTTTTCCTTAACGACAATTCCAATACAGTGCGCCCTATCTTCGGCCCTTCCGCTGAAGAGGCTGTGGAGAACGAGGCAATGATGGTGAAGATGGACCGGAAGATGAATGTATATGCACTTTATGGGGCATACACGGGTTCATTCTCCAAGTGGAGTGTCAAGGCCGGACTGAGGTATGAACATACCGATATGGGAGGTAAGTATAAGATAGGTGACTACCCCGATTTCACCACCGTGCTGAACGACATCGTGCCGAATATGGCAGTCAGCTATAATCTTACCGATGCCACGAGCCTGCGGTTGGCATATCAGATGCGCATCACGCGCCCCGACATCTCTCAGCTTAATCCTTACATAAATGTGCTCACACCGGGCCAGATTCAGTATGGCAATCCCGACTTGAAGAGCGAAAAGGGGCATACCTTCTCCTTGGCTTATTCAAATTATGAAGGGAAATTTTCGGGAAGTGCAAAGCTGACATACCGCTACGTCAGCAATGGGGTGAACGACGTGATATTCATGCGCGACGGGATAATGAATTCCACCTACGCCAACGTTGGAGAGTCGCATTTGGGGATGCTTGATCTTTCGGGCGACTGGAACATCACATCCGACTTGCGATGGTCGTTGTATCTCTCGGGAAGTTACCAGCATCTGCAGGCCGATTCCGAGCTGTTGAAGGCAAAGAACCATGGTTGGCAGGCAAACATAAGCACAAACCTGAATTACACGCTCGCCAAGAAATGGAAGCTGAGTGCATACGGGGGAATGTGGACTCCCTGGATCGACCTGCAGGGGCGCGGAACCCAGACCGGCTACTACTATGGATTAGGAGCGGGAAGGTCCTGGCTCAAGGATGATGCCCTCACGGTTCAGCTGAGCGCCGGCAACATGTTTCCTACCCATCGGAGAAATTCCTATAAGCAGGAGGATGAAAGCGTGCGGCTCACCTATAGCGGGCGTTACAGCCAATGGAACGTAGGTCTCAGCGTCTCCTTCAAATTCGGCGGTTTGCAGGCCGGGGTGAAAAAGACAGCCGCAAACATCGAGAAAGAAGCCTCATCCTCTTCGGGATCGAAAGGTGGAAATTAAATAAATTAAACTCGCGAACGTTATAAACTTATAGATGGAAGAGAAGGAATTCCGACAAAGGGTGATGCCGCTCCAGCGCCTGATGTATGCATTGGCGTTGCGACTTGGATTGCCCCCCGACGATGCCTCGGATGCTGTGCAGGAAACGCAGCTGAAACTGTGGCGCGGAAGGGAAGGTATTCCTGATGATCCACCTGGCCTTAAAGCCTACTGCATGACCTCCATAAGGAATGAGTGTCTCTCACTGTTGAGACGCCGACGCGAGAACGCTCCAATTGAAACTGCCACCGGCTTGGGAAGTGAAACGGGAATACCGGATGTGGAGATTAAGGATACCCGAAGGGTGATGGAACAGTTCATAGACTCCCTTCCCGAAGGACAGCGCCGCGTGATACGCTTAAGCAGTTTCGGAGAGTTTGACGTGATGGAGATTGCTGAAGCGACAGGCTTCACACCGGGAAATGTGAGACAATTGCTTTCACGGGCCCGGAAGCGACTCCGGGAGATGGTGGCGGACTTAAATTGAAAACCTCTTAAATCCTCAAAAATGAAAGATAGAATTGATAATAACAAGATAAGGGCGTTGGTCGGCCGATGGTACTCGGGGCTGACCACTCCCGAGGAGGACCGGATGCTGGCGAATATGCTTGCTTCGTCCGAAAATCTTCCCCCGGATCTGGAGGCCGACCGGAAACTCTTTTCCGAGCTTTCCTTAATTTCTGAAGCATTGCCCGAGATGCCGGAAGCCTATTCCTTGCGAATCAATGAGGCTCTGGAAAAAGAGATGGCTTCCGAGAGAGGGAATGGTCTGGCGGGAGTATTCTCCCGTTTCCACAAAGGCTGGATAGGCCGTATTGCTGTTGGGGTGGCCGTGTTCTTTGCCTGTGCCTTTTTCGCAATGAAGATGATCGACACACCGCAAATGGATGTTCCAGGTAATAATACTGCACATAATGGCATTAATGAGCGGACTGATAAAAATATGAATATGAGCGACGACTCATTGCAGAATCATTACTTAGCATTGCAGGGATCGCATCTGGAGGCGGCCAAAGCGGCATCATCTGCAGAGTCAGCATACAAGACAGTGAGCAAGCAGGAAATCGTCAAGGGGACCCGGAAGAGAGTGTCAGACAGGAATAATAACGTCAAGGGAATAGCGCGCTCCGGTAACTCCGAAGATTACGACGTTTCCGACGACAGTCACTATTCCCAATCCGATGAATCCGGTTTTATCCGTGAGAATTATCGCGTGGTAAGGGATCAGGATGAGGCAGATGCCATACTCAATTCGATTTTCTCACGGCTCGAGTCGAATGTGGCAATGGAAAGAAACAAATTATCTAAAATAGACCTTGAATATGATTCGGAGATGTCAAGGCTCTTCGGAATAGAAAATGTTGGACTCCTTAAAGAATATATTTATGAAGAAACTCCATTATAATATGAAAAGTAATACTCACATTCCTCCCATCGGCAAGATGATGGCAATATTGTTTTTTGTAGTTGCATTCATCAGCCCCTCTTATGCACGGGCTGAGGATATCTTTGCTGAGCTCACTGATTTGAAACAGGTTGAGAGCACTTATATCTCCGGACGCTTTGCACATAATAAGAAAACATGGCAAAGCCATTCGGGAATGAGGGCAATAAATCTTAGCGACGGATTCTCTTCGCTCTATACCTACCGCTGTTATTCAGTGGAATCTGTCGATAAGGCCCGCTCCATTCTTAAAACATATCTGAAGAAACATCCCGAAATGGAGGTTGTGATGCGCACCAAAGAAATGGCAGGTGAATATGTGATCTATGAGCAGTTTAATTCCGATGACAAGCTTATGAAAATGATAATCTGGAACGGAGAAGCGCCCAATCTTTGCGAGATTGTAGTGGTTGACTGGAAGGATGGACTTGTAAGGAAAACTTCTCAACTTTCTGATTTATCACAGTTGTCAAACCTGGCTCAGCTTTCAAATCTATCACAGCTGTCAAACCTCTCTCAGCTCGGAAACCTAAAGCAACTCGAATGGTTCAATATGCCGGAAGGAGTGTGTATTGAAGCCTTTGATGGAGGAGATTTTGTGATAACTGTGGAAGATTAAATAGGGGGAAAGAAAATATGAAAAAGATAGTCTTATTGTTTCTTGTCGTGTTGGCCGGAGTTGCAAGTTGCAGTTCAGTTCATGGCTCTTCGGGTAAAGAGAAAATTTCTTATCATAAGACGCGATCCACACCGTCTCACACAATAAAGATACCGGTGAGCTGGGAGATGATGAAGATTGCCAACTACACTTCTATAGACGTTGAATACAGCATCAAGAGCGATGGCCAAGTCGTTATCTCGGGTCCGGAGGATGTGATTGACAAGATATGGATAGAAGAGAAGGGTGCAACGTTGAATATTAGGGTGAAACCTGATGTGCAAAGCGTCAATCTGTCAGGTGTAAAGGTGAAGGTTTATTTGCCCGACCTGAATGAAGTGACCCTATATGGCTCCGGTGATTTCATTGCCGACCGTCTATCGACCACTACGCTTGGACTCAATATACTCGGATCGGGCGATATATCTGCCGGATCGATAGATGCAACTTCCATGAAGCTTATGATCAGGGGCTCCGGGGATGTGAAGGTAAATAAGATTGCCTGCACTAATCTGCAATTTCTCACACAAGGCTCGGGAGATGTCGTAGTAAAGGAGATTGAGTCAACCTTGACGAAGGTAAATGTGCAAGGCTCGGGTGACATACTTGTTGACCGGCTTGTCACTGCGCGCGCCGAAGCTCTGGTGCAGGGAGCCGGTGATGTGACCTTTCACGGTTTGAATGTGACAAATTTCCAAGCCACTGTTCAAGGCTCAGGCGACATTACAGCCGATGGGGAGGTGTTTTCAGCCACTATGACTGTCCAGGGCACCGGTTCCATAAATGCCCGGAAACTTAAATGCGACCGCGTGTCGAAAAATAAGTATGGGGCAGGAGATATCTATACCTATTAACGTGGCCGAATGTGCTAATATGCAATTAAGATTAACCGTGGGTGCCGAAGAACCGGCACCTTTTTCTTTTCTCCGGAGCAGGGGGATTATCCTTGGAGAGATCGGATGTGCGAATCACATCAACACCCAATAAGCCGCGTGAAAGTGAAAGGGTGAGATCCCTGTCCTGTTTTATACCTTTATAAGTTGAATAGGGGAGCTGAATGTTTTTTTCTTTCCCTTTCGGAAATTCCACCTTGACATAATATTCATAATATTCGGGACCTCTTACATATCTGTTTCTTCCAACCCTTCTTGATCGGTAATGCTTTTCCTTGAATTTACAGATCACAGGGGCTTTCTCTTTTCTTGCATTGGAGTTTGCTCCCGCAAAATTGATTGTGTAGAAAAGTCCGGAGAGCAGGAGGGTGAAGAAAACAAAATGACAGATGAAATTGAGGGTGAAGGAGTAATTGCCCGTGAGACGTTGCCACATTCTCCATAAAACGGTTCCGCTCAATGCCGCCATCACCCCTGAAAAAAGAAGAGGAATCCACCATCTGATCATAGTGAGTGACTGCAACGCGATCACTGCACCCAAGGAGAATATAAGAATGAATACTACGCCAACCAAGGCCAATGCTCTTCCGACAGTAAAATTTTTATCACTCATCAGATTTCGATTTAAATAGAGATACAAATATAGTAAATTCATAAATAAATCGACTCACAAGCATAAATGTGAGCCGATTTATTTTTATTTTATTTCAATTTTCCTTGACTTCGTATTAATTTTAATTTTTGTTGCATCTGTGGCCGGACGTCCAAACAGGTCGTAATATTTTGAATAATCCTGCGCATCCTCCGTAAGCTCCCCGATCCCGGTGGTTGTCGGATTAATGTATTGGAAGTTTGACCATTCGGCAGCGCGTTTGTAGTTTATCTCCGAACCCACTGGAACCTTCAGAGAAGCTGAAGCGTAGGTGATAAGATGAAATCCTTCCGCACCCAATATAGGAGGAGTGGTTTTATTCACTTTCACCACTTCTATGTGGGGATTATCAGTGAAAGCTCCCTGTCCGATCTCCGTAACAGATGATGGAATCTCCACAGATGTGATGCGTGAATTGGCCTTGAAAGCGTATGCGCCGATAGAAGTGAGTCCTTGCGGAAGGTTTATATCGCTTAAATTAGCGTCATCAAAGGCCGAAACACCAATAGTCTTCAGGGAGGAGGGGAAAGTAAATTCTCTTAGATTATAACATTCGCTGAAAGCGTAATCGCCAATGGATGTCACGTGAGAGGGGAGGGTGATCCATTCCAGTTCTTGACATTCAAAGAAAGTGCGTTTGGGAACAACCGAAAGGCTATTCGACCAGATAACCTGGTTAAGTTTGTCGTTGCTCTGAAACACACTTTTCCCCATTCTCCCTATCTTGGCGGGCATTGTGATATTGGTGACAATAATATTGCCGAAAAAAGCGAAATCATCTATGACATTCACTGAATTGGGCATCGTAACGCCGGTGAGAAGCCTGTTATCTGCAAAAGCCATTCTCCCGATAGTATTCATATTGGGAGGCAATACAAACAATGCCACATCAGTTGCTCGGAAGGCTTCCTCCTCAATATCCACGCATCCCTGAGGTAGTTCTACCAAATTAGGCAGTTTTGCGCAATTGAATGCATATTTCCCTATTTTTTTCAGAGTGGAGGGCCAGTTGATTATATCAAGACTCTCACAATACATGAAAGCACCCTCGTTGATTGCCGTAAGATTTTTAGGAAGCTTTATCTCCTGAAGTTTCAGACACATCGAAAAACAATCATTGGAGATGACAGTAACCTTTGAGGGGATTGAGACCGATTTTAGCTCAAAGCAATTAGAGAACGCGCCCTCCCTGATTTCAGTGACTGATGAGGGGATGGTAACAGTGGTCAGGTTATGCAGGTCTGACAATGCATAGGCTCCAATCTGAGTCACGGGATAAGATACACCATCGATAGTGACTTTTGAAGGGATCTCAAGAGTCTTGACAGTTTTCTTTTTCGTGTTCTCGATACGAGCAAATTTCTGCGACTTATTATAAGCATATTTAAAAGTCGCATCCTCATACTCAGCTCCCATAGAGATAATGGTGATGAGGCTGAAAAAAGAGAGGAATAATGATAATCTTTTCTTGGTCATAAATAGGAAAATTTTGATAATATTCAGGAAGTTAATGAGTCGGTATAAAATGGTGGGCGTTATTGGGTTATAGGGATGGAGATGAATGTTTTGTAAACTCCGTTATCGTTCACTGCTTCATAACGGTACTTATCTTCATATATAAGATATAGCCTCCTGATAGTGTTGGCTATTCCTAATCCTCCGCTATCTTTCCCGGGCGTGATTGTTTTGTCGTTAACCGGATTGGTGCATGTAAATTCCAGATTGGATCCCGAGACTCTGAATGTCACCGCTACATCCGGTCGGCTGTGAATATGACCACTGTATTTTACAGCGTTCTCCACAAAAGGGATGAAGATTAATGATGGAACAATCACAGATGATGTGTCGCCTTGAACATTTATATTAAAAGTGAAATTTTCTATTCTTGTGGCCTCCAAAGATAGGTAGTCTTTTATAAAGCATACGGTTTGGTTTAATGATGAATATTCCTTTTCAGTTTCCTTGAATTGATAATCAAGCAAGGAGGAAAGTTGGAGAAGCATTAACCGGGCTTCTTTAGGTTCGACATCCGCAAGAATATGAGCATTGTTTAAAACATTGAAGAGAAAGTGAGGGTTTATCTGCTTCTTGAGCCAGGAATATTCCAGTCTTTTTACCGAAGCATTCAGAATCAACAACTTTCTTGTTTCCCTGAGCCAGTCTTTATATAAAAGATATGCGCTGATTCCGGCAAGATAAAAAATAAACATCAGTAGCGAAGCGGCGGTGGCTAAAGAGGTGGTCAGAATAAAGAGCGGAGGATTCTCAGCTGCATTCAAATATAGATTTATTCTGGCGACTAAAATTGGAAGAATCACCACCGCTGCAAGGATCGCAGAGGAAATTATAAATCTCTTTATGCTCCTCTTTTTCTTGAATCTTCTGAATATAATGAGAATATTTATTCCTGCAATAGCTTCAAACATAATGAGCATAGTCACGGCACCTTCAAATCTACTCTTGAAATCTGCTTGATCAGGCATATAGAAGAAAGCTCCGCATGCTATTATTATAAGCAACATTTGAAAGCATGTGGTCCTCAGCCATTTATATCTATTATCCGCTATGAATTTATTAATTCCTTCTTCTCGAATTGTTGGTTCCTCAATCATCTCATTGTTGGCCGGAGGGGCCGGAAGATGATATAATTCTTTCCTTAGATTTTCTGAAAGATCCGTAAGAAGGGTTTCTGCTTTGCGAGCGTTAACTGTCACCTCCTCCGCTATCTCCTTAATTGATGATAATAAGCGTGATGGCTGAATCATATTTCTCACTTCCGATATATACCGATCAATCTCTCCGGTCAAAGAGGTCTCCCGCTCCAGATCATTCTTCCAATAAAGAAACAAATTCCATCCTCCTAATGCCAAGAGAGTAAGGAACAATACCACGGAGTTGCATAAAGCATTTATTGACAGACCGAACCAGTTGATCGCATTCCCTACGGGTATATAATCCCATTTTACCCAGATATAGTAAGTGAGAATAAGCTCAATGGCAGAAGTGATATATGCCATTGCAAACTCGGCTAATGCAAATCTGCCACCTTTCCCTTTCAGAAGAAGGGAAGGAATGGTGATGCGAGTTGTAAGAATGACGATGAAGAGACATAAGAAAGAGAAAGGGATCATTAGAAACAGTGTCCAAAGGGGACCCCCCTCGGGAGCGTATTCCAATGTGCCTACAATCGGGCCGCACTGCATTATCGAGAATGCGAGCCAGAGTAATAATTCAATTATGATTTTATTCACGCTGCAAAATTACCTCTTTTTTAGATATGCTCCTATTGTTTTGTCGCAGATGACAGGGTATTTGTCTCAAATGTTTGCTAAAATGGCTTGTTATGATTTGGCTATTGTCGGAAATAATCATATTTTTGTTATATAGGAGCTGCTTATGTAAAAATAGAAAACTTGCTTATGGAGATAAATCAGGAGAAAAACGGCAAACCGCTGGATTGCATAATAATTGAAGATGAAACAATAGCTCGCCGTGGAATGACGCTTCTTGTATCGCGCAATCAGCTGCTTAACCTCCGGGCATCATTCTGCAATACTGAAGATGCGGCGGCATGGCTGAAGGAGAATAAAATTGATCTCATATTTCTTGATATTGAGATGCCCGGAGTAAAGGGGATTGACTTTGCGGGCAAATTAAATGAGGAAACAATGGTGATCTTTACAACAGCTTATTCGGAGTATGCAGTGGAGAGCTATACTCTAAATGCTGTTGACTACCTTTTAAAACCAATTTCAAAGGTGAGATTCGACCAGGCGGTTTTTAAAGCCTTGAGGAGAAAAGAGTTTTTAGAAAAGGAGAGTTTAAGTAAAAATTCAACGGATCGCGGAGATTCTTCTCTCTTAATAAGGGTGGATAGAAAAAACATACCTTTAAATTCAAAAGATATAATTTACATAGAAGGGATTAAAGATTATGTGAGGATTCATACGGTTTCCGAAAGATATATTACCCGGATTACATTTAAGAGCCTGCTTTTGCAATTGCCTTCTACAAAATTTATAAGAATTCATAAATCCTTTATTATTAATATAGATTTTATATCATCATTTAATTCCACGGAGATAGAGATGAAAAGGGGAGAATGGAAAGCTATTTTACCTATTGGTGAAAAATATCGGGAAGACTTTATTAAAGAGTGGAGCTAAGGCATTATGCGGAAGTTACAAACTTCCGCCACGGGGAGGAAGAGTTTTATTTAATTTATGTCGCAAGAAATCGCGTGTTGAGCGATAAAAAACCTATTTTGGTTAAAAATTTTGTATAATTACGGGATATTAGCTAATTTTGCAACGTAAAAGTAAGGCATAACTAAATAAATCGTAATATGAAGTTTTCCAAGATTTTCGGTCTTATCCTTGCCCTTTGTGTGGCAATGCCTGCGGCGGCACAGTTCAACTTGAAGAAAGGTCTTTCGGCACTTGAGAAGGGTGCACAGGCTCTTACCCTCACCGATGAACAGATGGCCGCATATGTGAGACAATCTGTTGACTGGATGGATAAGAATAACCCGGTCCTTCCGGAGGATAGCCCCTACGTTCAGCGTCTTCGCAAACTTACTGCCAATTGCAAGGATGCTGATGGCATACCTTTGAATTTCAAGGTGTATGACGTGATAGATGTAAATGCATTTGCGTGTCCCGACGGGAGCGTGCGTGTATTCTCTTCTTTGATGGATATAATGTCGGATGATGAGTTGATGGGCGTGATCGGCCATGAGATTGGCCACGTGATCAAACGTCATTCAAAGAAAGCACTTAAAGAGGAGCTTCTCACTGGTGCACTTATGGATGCAGCGGGAGCTGCCAACGGAAAGGTGGCCGCCCTTACCGATTCTCAACTCGGCAAATTAGGCCAGTCGTTAATGAATGCGAAGTATTCACAGAAGCAGGAATCGGAGGCCGATGATTGCGGATATGACTTCCTTGTGGCCAATGGTCTTAACCCCTGGGGAATGTCAATGGCATTCGAGAAACTGATGGGTTCTGAGGGTGGCGCAAAGCAGAGTACAATCCAGAAGATGTTCTCTTCACACCCCGACACTCAGAAGCGCATCGAAAAGATGGCCAAACGTGCCACTAAGGATGGATATGCCAAGCCGGAGGCTAAGTGATAGGCTCTAATAGGCGTTGTAGGCGGAATAGGCTTTTATAGGCTTTTATAGGCGAAAATAGGCTTTATAGGATAAGAAAGCGTGGTCATTGATGGCCACGCTTTCTTATCTCTAAATTATCGCTGGTCGGCTTATCGCCTATTCAGCCTATAGTGCCTATTCAGCCTAAACCGCCTATAATGCCTATTCAGCCTACTCAGCCTATATCGCCTATTTTAATATTTCGACTCTGACGGCTCGAAGAGCTGATCGATAGCCTCTTTCAATTTAGGCTCAGCGTTGGCCACTTCATCTTCCTTGACATCAACACCGGGAAGAACCCAATTCTTAAGGAAATCACGAACCTCCATGCGAACATGTTCCGCATCATCGCGTGTAGCGATCACAGGCACAACTCTCGTCTTGGCAAAATCCTGCTGATCCATGAAGGTGTACATTGCCTGTGGAAGCGAATCCCACCAGTTGGGAGCTATCATGAGCACTCCGGTGATTTCTTTCATTGCGCCACGGCTATATTCGCCTACTATTTCAGGACGGACACGACGCTCTTTCTCAGCTTTTGTAACCATTTCGAAGGTTGCCTGATCTTCAGGATATGTTTCCACAGGAACGATGGCGAAAGTGTCGTAGTCAACGTTTCTTGCTTTCAATAATGCTGCAGCCTCTTTTGCAAGCTTTGCACAGTTGGAACTCTCCTCCTTACCCTTCTGGGTAAAATATGCGATTAGAATTTTTTCAGGTCTCATAGTATTTTATTTATAATTTATTTGTGTGTTTCTATTATTCTAACGCTCAAGAGGGCGGGAAGGTTGATTGAGACCCCATTCAAAATTCCTTAAGTTTGCAACATAGGGAATCTGTTGAATGAGGTCTTTAATTATCAATCCCGACTGATATTCTTATATTCATCCATGAATTCGCGGAACTGCCTATAGCCTATTGCGAGGCCTACTATAAGTCCGGCTCCCATACCGTAAACGATATATTTGTCTGCATCGAAGCTATATATCATCACGCCAAACACAATCACGGCAAACGGAATCAGGAACATGATGGATTGCAGGTGTTTCTTTCGGTAATATAGGGCCCGATCCACCACTTCGCTTACCGACATATCGTAACAGTTGATGGAAGATACGCCTCTGTATAACCACCAATCGATTGAGGAGCAGGTGGCGAAATAGAGCATCAATGCGATTGCCATTATGAATTTCATTGGGGATGCCGGAAGTTCTGCCGGAGTAAGCATCCAGAATACTGACACGATTGTCATCACGAGCCCCATGGTGGAGAAACGTCTGTATTTAATGGCAAGACGTTCAAGGGCGGTTTCTTTCTTTTCTCTATACATATTCTCAAATTCTTCGGGAGTGGGGCGATAAAGTTTTCGAGAGGCCTCCTCCCAGGTTTTTTTTATTTCTTCAGGTGACATATTTTTAAGTTTTAAGTTATTAGTTATAGGTTGAAGTTATAAGTTGTTGGATTTAAGAATTTAGTTTT